>JAQGMS010000444.1 GCA_028292245.1 Ramlibacter sp. | reverse complement strand
TCGCGCCGTCCGGTGGCACGGCGATCGAGATCGCGGGCGCCGAGCCGTCGACGGTGTAGCCCACCGACTTCGTGTCGCTGTTGCCGGCCGTGTCTGTGGCCGTCACGGTGAAGGTCTTCGCGCCTGCCGCGCCGGTGTCGATCGCCGTGCCGTTCGGCACGTTGCCTGCACACGTCACGGCGCCGTCGTCCGTGCACGAGTACTGCGCGTTCACGACCTGGCCGACGCGGAAGCGGGCGCCGTCGGCGGGCGCCGTGAGCGTCGCGACCGGCGATACGAAGTTGAACAGCGCATAGCCGGACGTCGACAGCGCTCCGATGTTCCCGAAGCTGCCTCCGATCACGAGCCTGTCACCCGGCAACCCGATTGCCAATGGAAAGCCGCCGTGCGTGTTGCCCGCCGGAACGAACCCTGCGTCCACGGCGCCGGTCGTGGCGGACACGCGCGCGAGCTGGTTGCGCGGCTGTGCGCTTGGCTGCGTACCGATTTGGGTGAAGCCGCCACCGACGTAGAGGTCGTCGCCGCGCTGCGCGAGTGCGAACACGGGACCCGTCGCGTTGGAGCTCCACGGGTCGGCGTCGCCATTGCCGGTCGTAGACAGCTTCGCGATGCGCCCGCGCGGCTGCGTGCCGATCGTCCCGGCGAAGTTACCGCCCGCGAACACGCTCGAGCCGGACACGAGCAGCGCGTTGACAGGCGCCGACGGATGCGGATCCCAACTTGCGTCGAGGGTTGCGGGCGTGGCGATCGACACCTTGGCCAGGTGGTTCCGAGCCATCCCGCCGACCCCGAAGAAGTTGCCGCCGACGATCAGCTGGTTCCCGGAGATCGCAAGCGCGTCGACCTCGGTGCCGACCACCGCCGCGTCCCAGGGGTCGACCGCTCCGCTGCTGGTGTCCAGCTTCGCCAAGCGGTCACGGTTGGCTCCGCCGATCGAGCCGGCCCCGGCGAACCCACCGCCGACGAACAGGCTGCTTCCGGACACCGCGAGCGCCCTCACCTCGTCGGTCGCGCCGGGATCCCACGTCGCGTCGAGGCTCCCATCCGCAATACTCAGCTTCGCGAGCTCGACGCGCGTGATGCCGTTCACCTTGACGAAGCTCCCCCCGACGAACAGGTTCGGGCCGTCGAGCGCCAGCGCCGACACGCTTCCCTGGATCTGCGGCGCCCACGCCCCGTCAATCGTCCCATCGGGCTTCAGCCGGATCAGCCCGCTATGGGCCACCTGGGCCGGACCCGCCGAGCTGAAGAAGCCCCCGACGAAGACGTCGGCACCGGATGTGGCAATCGTGTCCACCAGCCCGTTCGGCGCGGGCTGCCACCCGCTCAGGCTGCCCGCCCCGGCCGTAGCCACCGCGCCGAGGAACGGCCGATCCGTGCCGTTCAGCTGGCCGAAATTCCCCCCCACGACGAGATCGCCGCCGGACACGGCGAGCGCGCTGACCGAACCGGGCAGCGCCGGCACCCAGGTCGTGTCCGCTGCTCCGTTACCGGTTGTCGGGACCTTCGCCAGGCCGGAGTGAGTAGCGCCGCTGACCTGCCCGAAGTCACCGCCCACGAAAAGATCGGTGCCGGACACGACGAGTGAGTGGACCTCGCCCTGCGGGTCGGGCGCCCACGTAGCGTCGGCGTCGCCGGTCCCGGTTGCGTCGACCTTCGCGAGGTTGTTTCTTGCCACCGCGCCGACCTTCGAGAAGAACCCACCGACGAACAGGTTGTTGCCGGAAACGGCGAGCGCGTCCACGTTCGACCCCGTGACCGCGCCTGTCCACGTAGGGTCGGTCGCGCCGGTGCCCGTTGCCGAGATCTTCGCGAGCAGTGGCGGCGAATCGCCGTTCACGTTGGGGAAGAAGCCGCCGACGAACACCGACCCGCCCGACACCGCCAGTGCCCGCACCGGCCCGTTCGCCGTCGGTGCCCAGTCGGGGTCGACCGCACCCGTTCCGGTCGAGGAGACCTTGGCCAGGCGGAAGCGGGTTGCGGTGCCGACGGCGTTCGTGCCGGAAAAGTCGCCGGCCACGAAAAGCGAGCCGCCGGACAGCGCGAGCGCGCGAACGCTCGACTTGGCGCCAGGGTTCCAGTCGGGATCGACGCTGTGGTCGGCGCGAATGTGCGCGAGGCGAGCCCGTGCGAGACCGCCGACGAAGGTGAAGTCGCCGCCTATGAACTGACCGCCGGCACCGTCCGACACCGAGGTGAGCACCGCGCCGTTGACGTCCGGGAAACCGGGGGCGGGCGTGTCGGAGCTCGTCGTGAAGAGCGCGCCGCTGCCGAGGCGCGGGCCGGATACGGTGAACTGCCCGCCGAGATACGTCCGCCCCTGCGCGTCGACGGTGATCGCGTTCACGGGCCCGTCGAGCACCGGCGTGGAGGAGTCCGCCACGTTGCCGGCGCGCGCGCTCCCGCAGACCAGCGTGAGCAGAATCATCACAGCCAGAGGAAACGCGGATCGGGGAGGAAGGCGCGTGGGCGACCGACCCTACTCGGCGCAAGACCGGCGGCGCAAGCGGCGGCCGGCCGAGCTCGGCGCGCGTGCGACGGTCTTCCCCTCGGTTAGGTTCGACCTAGCGCGGCGCTGGTCCTGAGCCGCGAGGGAGCGCCAGCCGCATCGCCGCACATTTCAGGCCCGGGCTCCTGCCCGCCAGCTCTCAAAGCCTGCCTCCATTCTCATGGGTTCGACGGTGGAGAACCGGTGGGCAAACGACATCGACGGATCCGCGCTCGCAGCGCAACCGGGCAAGTCGCAGGGGCGGCCACTGAAAAGCTCGGGCTCGAATACCCATCGTCCAGAAACGGCCTACCCAACCTGCGTTCTCCCAGAAGGCCCCTCGTCCCAGTCGGCCGAACCTATGTCGGCCGCCGGATGTCAAGTCAGCCTTCGGGCCGCAGTTTCATGCCCCGAGAAGCAGCACTCTTTGGGGTTCAAACCCTGTCCTGCTTGCCTGCTTCCAACGGAGGGGGAGGGATTCGAACCCCCGGTCCCGGTCACCCGGGACAACGGTTTTCAAGACCGCCGCATTCAACCGCTCTGCCACCCCTCCGGGGCTTTCCAGAGCCATTTCGAGTCAGCGGCGGAGCTTAGCCGCGAACAGTTTGCAGCCGTGTCGCGCCACGCGATGACCGAGGACGCCCTTATCGGGGAACCTCCTCGCGCAATGTCCGCTGCCACCGCAGCAGGCGGAATAATGAGCGGGTGGCGGCGAACCACATGCTCACCTGCGCGTTGCGCTTGGTAGCTCGTCGTCGAAACCACGTGCTGGCGGGCGTCGCGACGGTCGCGCTCGTGGCGGTCGGGTGCGGTGGGTCGGCCGATCGCGGCGCATCCGTGACCGATCCCGTGGTCCGGCGGGCGCAGGCAGACGTCGCGCGCGCCCTGTCGTCGCCAGGCGGCTATCGGGGGC
>JAQGMS010000441.1 GCA_028292245.1 Ramlibacter sp. | reverse complement strand
TGAACGGCGACAACGGCATGGGCCATCTCGTCATGAAGCGCGCGGCCGAGATCGCCATCGAGAAGGCGCGCACATCCGGCATTGCCTGGGTCAACTCGCAATACAGCAACCATGCCGGTCCCGCCTCGCTCTACGCGACGATGCCGCTCGCCCACGACATGATTGGGCTCTATTTCGCGGTCGGCAATGCCAACCACCTGCCACCCTGGGGCGGCCTCGACATGCTGCTGTCGACCAATCCGATCGCCGCCGCGATTCCGGCCGGCGACGAGCAACCGATCGTTCTGGACATGGCGACCACGGTCGCGGCCTACGGCAAGGTGAAGACAAAAGCGCTGCGCGGCGAGACCATGCCGGAGGGCTGGATGATCGATCGGCAGGGCAAGCCGGTGACCGATCCGAAACGCGCCGACGAAGGCATGCTGCTGCCGCTAGGCGGCATGGAGGCCGGTTACAAGGGCTATGGTCTGGCCATGGTCGTCGGCCTGCTTGCGGGCACGCTCGGAGGTGCAGCGATGGGCCGCGACGTCATCGATTTCAATCATGACGACGATAGCGTCACCAACACCGGACAGGCCATCGCGGCCATCAACATCGCCGCGTTCGGCGATGTCGCCGACTTCAAGGCACGCGTCGATGCCCTGATCCGCGATATCAGGGGCTCCACCAGGATGCCTGGAGTGGACCGGATCTTCATTCCCGGCGAGCGCAGCCATGCCGCGCGCGTGGCGCGGAGGCGTGACGGAATTCCGATTGCACCTGCGCTGATGCGCGGGCTGGATCAGCTTGCCGATGAACTCGGAATGGCGAAGCTGGCATAGACTTTGGGCGCGGCACCTCGCTTCGCCGCATCCTTTGGCCGCACTAATCTTCCATCCTTCCGGCTTGCCGGAAGGTGAGAAATCCGCGAGCATTCCCGCCAATAGGCGCGTCCGTTTTCTCCAGCGGAACGGAGCTACCGGCGCGCTTCAAGGCTGCAACGACAGCCTCCAACGGGAGGAATGCCATGACCCATCCGATCACGAAGCTTGCCGCCATCGCGCTGACCGGAACCGCGGTGGCGGCATCGACCGCGGTCGCGCAGGTAAAACTGCCGCGGACCGTGACCATGACGGCTTATGACACCGGCACGTCCGGCTTCAATATCGCGGTCGCCGTCGGCAAGATGTTCAAGGACAAATACGGCACCGACGCGCGCGTGCTGCCCGCCGGCAACGACGTCGCCCGCCTGCAGCCGCTGCGTCTCAACCGCGCCAGCATCTCGGCGATGGGCGTGGGGGTCTATTTCGCGCAGGAAGGCGTGTTCGAATTCGCGGCCCGGGAATGGGGTCCGCAGCCGATCCAGATCACGCTGAGCTCGATCGACTGCAACGGCCTGTCGCTGGCGGTCGCCGCCGACACCGGCGTCAAGAGCTACGCTGATCTCAAGGGCAAGCGGATCGGCTTCGTGGTCGGTTCTCCCGCCCTCAACCAGAATGCGCTCGCCGTGCTGGCATTCGCCAATCTGACGGCAAAGGACGTCAAGATTGTCGAGTTCGCAGGCAACAATGCAATGTGGAAAGGCATCATCAACAACGATACCGACGCGGTATTCGGCTCCACGATCTCCGGGCCCGCCAAGGAGTTGCAGACGTCGCCGCGCGGCATCATCTGGCCTGCGATGCCATTCACCGACAAGACGGCATGGGAACGCGTACGCAAGGTCGGTCCGTATTTCACCGAGCACAAGGCCAGTTGCGGCGCAGGCAGCGAGTTTTCGAAGGAAAAGCCGATCGAGATCGGCACCTATCCATACCCGATCTTCAGCGTCTATGGCAGTCAGTCCGAAGACGAGGTCTACGCCCTGACCAAGGCAATGATCGACGGCTATGACGGCTACAAGGACAACGCGCCTGGCGCGAGCGGACTTGCGGTGCAGGCGCAGGCGAAGAACTGGGCGGTGCCGACGCACAAGGGCGCCGTCAAGGCAATGAAGGAAGCGGGCGCCTGGAGTGATGACCAGGACAAGCACAACAACGCGCTGCTCAAGCGGCAGGAGACCCTGATCGCGGCGTGGAACGATTTCATGAAGGGCAGCCCGTCGGCCGATCCGGCCAAATTCACCGAGGAGTGGATGAGCGCGCGCAAGGCGGCGCTCGCGAAGGCGGGAATGATCGATACTTTTTAAGTAATGTGGCCATCGTTCGGGGCGCGCACGGCGCTGAGCCGGCGTCATGCACGGTCGATCAGGCGTTCAGGACTTTTCCGCCTTCTTCGGCCGCGGCGGTCCGTCGACGGGCGGCAGCGACTTGAGATATTCCGCCATCGCCGCGCGGTCTTCGGGCGACAATTGCGAGGTATTCCTGATCACGCGCGCCATCGAGCCGCCGGCCTTGTCGCCATCCGGCATTTCCCCGGTTTCGAGAAAGTAGGAAAAATCCTTCTCGCTCCATTCGGCGAGTCCTTTCTGGGTGATGTTCGGCACCCACCCCTCGCCTTCCGGGTTCGGTCCGCCTGCGAAGCGTTGGTCGGCGACGATGCCGCCGAGGATATTGCGCGGGCTGTGACACTCCGCGCAGTGGCCGAGGCTATTGACCAGATAGGCGCCGCGATTCCATTGCGCCGAGCGCGCCGAATCCGGCACGAACGGCTTGCCATCCATGAACTTGAGTTTCCAGATGCCGAGATTGCGCCTGATATTGAACGGGAACGGCACGTCATGATCGCGCACCTTGCCCGGCACCGCGGCAAGCGTCTTCAGGTAAGCGAACAGGTCGCGCACGTCTTCGACTTTGGCGTGCTGGTACGATGTGTAGGGAAAGGCCGGAAAGTAATGGACCCCGGTCGGGGCTGTCCCCTTGGTCACCGCGGTGACGAATTCGGCCTCGGTCCATCGCCCGATGCCATCGGCCATATCGGGCGAGATGTTGGGCACATGAAAGGTCCCGAACGGCGATGGAATGGAAAGGCCGCCGCCAAGTTTCAGGCGATCGGGCTGGGCCGGCACGGCATGGCAGGAGGAACATCCTCCGGCGTTGAAGGTTGTCAGCCCGTTGGCAAGGTTCGGCGTATGGGCCGGCGCGGTGACCACGGACATGATCGGGGCAGCCGTTAGCCACCAGAAAACGCCGAAAGCGGCGGCGCCAGCCAGAACGGCGCTCAGGGAAATTCGTCGCAGCATTCACCGATCCGTCGTTTTCCATCACTATCTAACGGCTAGTATGGCCAGCATTCCAGCCACAGACTGCTTGAAAATTTAAATCCGTCTA
>JAQGMS010000374.1 GCA_028292245.1 Ramlibacter sp. | reverse complement strand
TGTGCTCGCGGCGCATCGCGATCAGCGCATCGAGGGCCGCGTGGGTGTAGCGGCAGCTCGGATAGGGTTTCACGCCGATCTTCATGGTCTCGTAGATCTTGCCGAGGCCGGCGACCGCCTTGTCGGGGTGGGCGTTGTCGCTGTAGCCGACCAGCAGGCCGTGCTTGCCCTCGATCGATTCGGTCGCGCCGACGAAATCGTTGCGCGCCAGCGTCGCCGCGATCACGCCGTTCATCGCGGCGGCGCCGACCTGATAGCGCTTGTTCCAGGCGCCATTGACCAGAAACTGCAGCGAGCCCGCGGCCTGGCTGCCGGACACGCCGAACGCCGCGATGATCTGCCCTTTCGAGAGCCCGAACAGTTTGGCCGCGGCGGCCGCGGCGCCGTAGGTGCCGGCGGTGGCGGTGGGATGAAAGCCACGCGCATAATGCGACGTCGGATCGAGCGCGTTGCCGAGCCGGCAGCATACTTCATAGCCGGCCACGATCGCGGTGAGCACGTCGCGGCCGGAGGCGCCGACCATTTCGCCGACCGCGAACGCGGCCGGAACCACCGGCGCGCTGGCATGCAGCGAGGAATCCGCGTGGGTGTCGTCGAAATCGAGCGAATGGCCGAGCGCGCCGTTGAGCAGCGCCGCCACCGCGGGTGTCCAGGTCTTGGCATCGCCGAATACGGTGGACTGGCCTTTGCCGTCGAGCGCCAGCGCTTCCAGCATCTTGAGCAGCGAAGGCGTCGATTCCGCATCGCGCCGCGCCCGGATCGCGCTGCCGAGAAAATCCAGCGTCAGCACCTTGGCGCGTTCCAGCACTTCTGGCGGGATGTCCGCGAATTTCAGATCGGCGACGTAGCCGGCAAGCGTTGCGGTTTCATTAGCCATGGTGTTTCCTCGTTGTTCTGCAGAGGGTAGGCGGGCTAATTCAGGGTTTCAAGTCGCGTAAGCGGCGGCGGGAAGCAGCCATGCCGGATATCATTTCGAACGGATTGGCGTCTTCCCAGCCGGAACGGGGTGCATGATAGCTCAGCTGAAACGTCTGTCCGCCGCGATGTGGTCCCGCAGGCCGCAAATCGCCCTCGCGGTCAGGGTCACGGTGGCGGCTTTCGGCGCGCTGGCGATCGCAAGCGCGCTCAATCTCATGCTGCCGCTGTGGGCGGTGCTGACGGCCCTCATTGTCACCCAGATGAGCGTCGGCCGATCGCTCAAGGCGACCCGCGACTACATGTTCGGAACGATCGGGGGCGCGATCTATGGCGGCGCCATCGCCGTCATGATCCCGCATTCCGGCGAAATCGGGCTGCTGGCGTTGCTGGTGCTGGCGGTCGCACCGCTGGCTTTCATCGCAGCCCTCAATCCCAGCCTGAACGCGGCCACCGTCACCGCGGTCATCGTGCTGCTGGTCCCGACCATGAGCCACGCCAATCCGCTGGATTCGGCGCTGGATCGCGTGATGGAGGTCGCCGTCGGCGCGGTCACCGGGCTGCTGGTATCCTTTTTCGTGCTGCCGTCGCGGGCGCACAGTCAGATCCGCGTCAGTGGCGCCCAGCTACTCGAATTGATCGCGGCCGCGTTTTGCGAATTGCTGGCGGGCCTGACGCGCGGGCGGGACAACGATGCCCTGCACCGGATTCAGGACGGGATCGGCGCGGCCCTGGTCGGCCTGAATGCGACCGGCGCGGAAGCGGAGCGGGAGCGCGCCGCGCATCTTTCGTCGGGGGCCGACACCGGCCCGCTGCTGCGGACCATATTGCGGCTGCGCCACGACGTGGTGATGATCGGGCGATCAACCGTGCTGCCGTTGCCGTTCGAGTTGCAGAAGCGGCTTGCCGGGCCACTGGCCAGGGTCGGCGAGGCGATCGCCGCCTATCTGCGTTCGAGCGCCGAGGCATTGCGAAGCGGCGTCGGAGCGCCGGCGATCTGGCCGGTGCAGGCCGCCCTGCAGGATTATTCCACGGAAGTCGCGGCGCTGCGCAGCGAGGGGCTTACGCGCGGGCTGCCCGGCGAAGTCGCCGAGCGCTTCTTCGCGCTGGGATTTTCGCTGGAGCAGATGCGGCAAAACCTGAAAGACCTCGAGCGCTGCGTCGCCGAGTGGGCCGAGACGACGCCGGAAGCGCCGGCCCCGGCGCAGGATTAGTTCTGCTGCCGTCGACATCAGCCGCGGCGAGTCAGCCCCTTGGCTTCCATGCGCCAGATCAGCATGTCGATGCGATCCTGGCCGAAAAACGGCTCGTTCTCGAACACAAAGGTAGGCACGCCCCAGTGGCCTGACGCCGCGTGGTCGCGCTCATTATCGGCGATGATCTTTTCATGGCGATCGGGATCGGCAGTTACAGCGGCGTCCATCGCGGCAAGGTCGAAGCCCGCGGCCGCGGCGGCCTTGGCGAGGTGATCGCCCTCGTTCCAGCCCTTGATGGTGCCGTCCCACAGCACCCGGCTGATCGCATCGGTAAATTCGAGCGACCGGCCTTGCTGTTGCGCGGCGGCGCCGAGCCGCGTCAGCCGGTGGATGTAAGGCTGCTGCTCGGCGACATCGAGGCTCGCCATGTCCTGCACGATCGGGTCAGGGCGCGGAAAGCGGAACGGAATATTTTCGCGTTTGGCGACACGGCTGCTGTCCAGCACGATATAGCGCGCGAATCGCGGATCGGCGCGCTTGAAGAAACCGGGCACGCGCACCGCCAGCGGATACACGGCGCGCAGGTTCACCGTCGCATCGTAATCGGCGACCAGTTTCAGCGCCTTCGGCAGCGCCAGATAGCTGTAAGGGCTGCGGAATGAAAAGAATAAATCGACGGACAAGGTCATGCCGCCACCTGCCGCAGCAAGGTGCGGACGACGAGCCGATGGAACGGCAGGATGATCGCGA
>JAQGMS010000267.1 GCA_028292245.1 Ramlibacter sp. | reverse complement strand
TGAGGCCGCTCGTCGCGCTCGACTGGGGCACCTCGACGCTGCGCGCCGCGCGGCTGGATGCGCAGGGCCAGGTGCTGGAAGAGCGCTCGCTGCCGCGCGGCATCCTCACCGTGCCGGCGGGCGAGTTCCCGGCGGTGTTCGCGCAAGCCATCGCGCAGTGGCCGGTGCAAGCAGACACGCTGTACCTGCTGAGCGGCATGGTCGGCAGCCGCCAGGGCTGGAGGGAAGCGCCCTATTGCGCCTGCCCGGCCGGCTTTGCCGACATCGCCGCGGCGCTGGCCTGGGTGGAACCGGGAAAGATCGCGATCGTGCCGGGCCTGAGCTGCGAAGCGCATGGCGTGCCCGACGTGATGCGCGGCGAGGAGACGCAGATCTTCGGCGCGCTGCAGCTGCTGGGCCTGGAACAAGGGCTGTTCGTGCTGCCCGGCACGCACAGCAAGTGGGTGCGCGTGGCAAACAGCCGCATAGCAGGCTTCTCGACTTTCATGACCGGCGAGTTCTACGCGCTGCTGCGCCAGCACTCGATCCTGGCGCGCACGCTGCCGCAGGACGATGTCGAGCTCGATGCACAAGCCTTCGAGCGCGGCCTGCGCCATGCGCAGCAAAGCGGCAACCTGATGCACTCGGCGTTCAGCGTGCGTGCGCTGGCGCTGTTCGACCGCCTGCCGGCGCAGGCCATGCCTAGCTATCTTTCGGGGCTGGTGATCGGGGAGGAATTGCGATCGCAGCATTTGCATCGGTTGTCCGATGCGGTTGTGGTTATTGGTGCGCCGGCGCTTGTCATGCGTTATGAGCTGGCGTTGCGGTTGCTGGATATTCCGGTGCGGACTGTGGGTGCCGAGGCGAGCTGGCGCGGGTTGTGGGCCATCGCGCGGTCTGTGCCTGCGTAGAGAACCTGGCTAGGGCAAATTGCGGGGTTAGCCGGCACTTTCGTGACCTCACCTACATGCAACATCGGCGCTATGACGTTGTTTGCAAAGGGTTTCCAGTCAATGCGTCCGCCGAAGTTAGACGACTGCAGAGGTGTTAGACGACTGCGAGGAATGTTGAGACCGCAGGTTTGCGGGAATCCACGGCATTTTCGGACGGTGGCAGAGGCAACGCGCAGCAGGATTGCTGATATAAAAGAAAGACTTGGAAGTGAAAGCGGAGGAAATCGATATGAATGTGTTCCGGTGTTATCCGACTGGCTTGCGGGCTATATCACGTTAGCCAGCATGTTCAGAGCGCTCGCATTCTTCGTTGCCGGCATAGTCGTCGCAGGTGCCGCACTGGCATTGTTTCGAGAGTATCGTCGCGCGTTCCATCGGGATGCACGCGCGACGATGACGCTTGAAGTTTTCCTTCAGTTCTTGCGTATGGCCGGCCCCGGGTGGCTCGCGGCGTTTTGTCTAATTGCGGGAGTGTGGATGATCGGAATTGGTGTCTACCTTGCTGTGGGAGAGGTCGTTTGGCTCTTTCGAACATGAAGGATGCATTGCTGGCTAACTTGCCCGTCAACACGGACGCCCACGGTCGTCCGCTCCCTTCGGTCGCACCGGTCCGCGGTCGCCAGTTACGTCTACGTTAGATGACGAACACCATCCTCATAGGCACCATCGTCGTTCTTGTCGTGGCGAACATTGCCCTCACGGCGCGGGTTGCGCTTTCGCCGGCGCTATCTACCACCCAGAAGGCGTTGCAGTGCCTGATCGTGTGGCTGATTCCCATCGTCGGGACAATCGGCGTTTTCCTTGTTCACTTGACCGACGCGCGGCCCAGCAGACGCAATATTCCCCCACCGGGCGATGGTTCTGATCCAATGCCAGGAGGCACTCAATGACGAAAGTGGCTCCTGCGCGCCCATCTAACTTGTCAATCGACGCGGACGCCCAAGTGCGGCCGTGCGCCTGCGCGCACTTGCCTCGTGTGCGCTGGTCATCTTCACGTTATGTCGCATGAAAACCGATAGCGCGCTGCGACGAATTTGGCATCGGGTCCCGCCTTGGCTCGCCGCGGCCGGCGCAATCGTTCTTGTATGCGCCGTGACCCTTGTTGCGGCATTGCTTGTTCCGTCGCCGCCAGATCCGTTGTCGGCATGCCGTGTTCAGTGTGGCAACCGCAATCCCCACCTTGTACCCGGGCAAATGGACGCCCACAATCGCGTCGCGCAGGTGTGCCAATGTTCGTAGTTCGAGGGGCGCTTCGTTGCAAGCGACATAACTGGGCAATCGAGACGGACGCCCAGGGGCGTCCGCTCCCTTCGGTCGCACCTATACCTGGTCGCCGCTCATTTCTACGTTAGCCTGCAGACAATGCCAACATTTCGAGTCGCTACCGAAGCCGACGCAGCGTCGCTAATCGAGCTTCGTCACAAGCTCTTCGCCGAAACCTCATTCATGCTTTGGGAACCGGCCGAGTTCACGCACACGGCCGAGCATGAGCGGAAACGCATCGCGAACCTGAACTCGCAGCCGAACTCTCTTGTGCTGTTGGCCGAAGAAGGCGCGAATGTGGTTGGTTTACTGTCCGCTGTCGGAGGCGAGCGCAACCGCCTACGCCATTCCGCGGTACTGGCACTCGGCGTGGCTCGGTCCCACTGGGGGCGAGGAGTTGCATCGGCTATGGTTGGTGAAGCGGTCGCATGGTCTGCCAAAATCGGACTCAAGCGTCTTGAACTCACTGTGCATACGACTAACCTTGCGGCTCTATCGGTCTACCTCCGTTGTGGCTTTCAAGTTGAGGGGGTGCGCCGCAGTTCCCTCTTCGTGGAAGGGAAGTACGTTGACGAATACCTCATGTCTCTCCTACATGCAGGCTAACAAGTCGCTCGACACGGAAACGGAGCTTGCCTCGCTTTAGTTGACACTAGACCTGTCGCTTGCACCTCGACGCCGCGATGTGTAGACTGCTACACAAGGAGTGCAACATGGCAACAAACCTTGCTCTAGACCCGTCCCTGCTCGACCGCGTGGTCGCTGTCAGCGGGGAGTCCACAAAGAGGGCGGCGGTGACGCTTGCCCTGAAGGAGTTCATCGCCAGGCGCGAGCAACGGCGTGTCTCCGAGCTGTTCGGAAAGCTGGAGTGGGACCCCACCTACGATTACAAGGCTGAGCGTTCAAGATCATGACGCTCCTGGTCGACACCAGTGTCTGGTCCTTGGCATTGCGCCGCGACGGCACAGTCAAAGCCAAGGAAGTCATTGCGCTGCGCGAAGCACTCGATGGCGCGGACTCCGTCGTCACCACGGGCCTGGTTCTCCAGGAACTGCTGCAGGGATTCAATGGCCCGAAGGCGAAGGAATCAATCATCGAGCGATTCGGCGCACTGCCATTGATTCAACCGGACCGCCAGGATCATGTCGCGGCCGCCGAAGTTCGAAATGCCTGTCGCAGGGGCGGTGTTCAAATTGGCACTATCGACGCGCTCCTGGTTCAGCTATGCGGCCGTTACGGGATGACGCTGCTGTCGTCAGACAGGGACTTTGCAAATGCTGCCCGACATGTTCCCTTCAGGCTATGGGGCAGTGCGTGACGGCGCTGCCTGACGAGGAGTGGCTCAAGTGGTTCCCCTCCAATCCCGAAGGCTGACCTGACAATGACATCTCCCATCACCTTCACCACCGCGCTCGCCGCCTGCCCGCTGGTCGCCATCCTGCGCGGCCTGCCGCCGGCCGACGCGCTTTCGGTCGGCGGCGCGCTGGTCAGCAGCGGCTTCAAGCTGGTCGAGGTGCCGCTCAATTCGCCGCAGCCGATGCACAGCATCACCGCGCTGTCGCAGACTTTCCCGGATGTGCTGGTGGGCGCCGGCACGGTGCTCACGCCGGCGCAGGTGCGCGAAGTGCATGCCGCCGGCGGGCGCATGATCGTCGCACCCAACTTCAACGCTGATGTCGTGCGCGAGGCCCTGCGCCTGGGCATGGCCTGCCTGCCCGGCGTGCTGACGGCGAGCGAAGCGTTCGCGGCGCTCGATGCCGGCGCGACGGGGCTGAAGCTGTTCCCGTCCGAGATGATTCCGCCTGCCGCCGTGAAGGCATTGCGCGCGGTGCTGCCGGCCCAGGCGCTGCTGCTACCGGTGGGTGGCATCACCACCGCCAACATGGCGGACTACCGCGCCGCTGGCGCCAATGGCTTTGGCATCGGCTCGGCGCTGTACAAACCCGGCATGACGGGTGCCGAGGTCAAGCGCAACGCGCTGGACTTCATGGCCGCATGCGCAGGTACCATCCGGGCATGAACGGCGCACCCTCCTCCCCCATTTCCTTCGGCCTGGGCGGCCGCGCTTGCATCGTCACCGGCGGCGCGCAAGGCATCGGCGAGGCGTGCGCGCGCCGTTTCGCGCGCGAAGGCGCCAAGGTCGTGATCGCGGATGTCGACGATGCGCGGGGCCAGGCGCTGGCGAAGGAGCTCGGCGGGCTGTATGTGCATTGCGACGTGGGCGACAAGGCGCAGGTCGATGCGCTGGTCGCGGCGGCGATGAAGGCCCACGGCCGGATCGACGTGCTGGTCAACAACGCGGGCATCTTCAAGGCCGCGGATTTTCTGGATGTGACCGAGGCCGACTTCGACGCGGTGCTGCGCGTCAACCTCAAGGGTGCGTTTCTCGTCGGCCAAGCAGTGGCGCGCGAGATGGCCAAGGCCGCGCGCGGCGCCATCGTCAACATGAGCTCGGTCAACGGCACGCTCGCGATCCCGAACATCTCGAGCTACAACGTCAGCAAGGGCGGCATCAACCAGCTCACGCGGGTGATGGCGCTCTCGCTGGCCGACAAGGGCATCCGCGTCAACGCGGTGGCGCCGGGCACGATCGCCACCGAGCTGGCCGCGAAGGCGGTGCTGACGAGCGAGGAAGCGAAGGCGCGCATCATGAGCCGCACGCCGATGAAGCGGCTGGGCGAGCCGCAGGAAATCGCCGATACCGTAGCGTACCTGGCCAGCGACGCCGCCAGTTACATCACCGGCGAAATCGTCGTCGTCGATGGCGGCCGCATGACGCTCAACTACACCGTGCCCGTTTAGCGGGCGGTCAAGCCCGCTGGCGCCGAACGGCGTTGCGTCCTACAGCAAGTTGCAAGTGCTTACGCCAGCATTGCGGCTTGACGGAAAGTTTATGAACGAACTCCTCATTCCCTCTCTGATCGGCGCCGTGAGCCTTGTGGCCGCGGCCGCTGGCGTGTACCGCTGGATGCGCTATCTCACGAAAGTGCGCGCCGCGCGCCTGCGCGCCCAGGGCTACCGGCTCATCCGTTCGCTGCAGGCCTATTCCGCGTGGATCGACAACCAGCGCGACCTGCCATTCACCGCGCGCAGCCTGGATGAACTCACCTCGCCCGAACCGCTGACGCGCGCGCGCCGCATCAAGCACGAATGGTTTCCATCGCTGGCGCAGCACATGATTCGGCTGCTGCAGGCGCACAGCCGCGTGATCGAATACCTTTGGGAGCAGAACCTGCTGCGGCTGAGCCAGGGCTCGGGCTGGCGGCCGGCTTACGAGGACCAGCAGTACCTGCAATTGCGCGGCGCGCAGGAAGAACTGATCGACGAGATGGTCGTCATCTGCCGCGACCTGATCGGCGACGCCCGTCAACCGTGGCGCAGCACCGGCAGCGACTTTTCGTTCAGCAACGGCCTGGGCATCTCGCGCTCCGGCCCGGCCAGCCGCGCCTGAACGTCCTAGTTCCCCGCGGGAGCCTGCAACCCCAGGAACGCCGCCAGTTCGGGCGTGGCCATCGCGCCTTCACGCGTGACCAGCGCGCCGGTCTGCGCGTTCAGCGCGACGATGGTCGGGATGGCGGCGAAGCCGAAGCGGTTCAACAGCGCGGTGTTCTTGTCCACCGCCGCCTTCTGCGCATCGAGATCGCCCAGCGCTGAAATGCCGCCCTTCTGCGCGGCCATCGAAACCTCGTGCTCGTCCATGGCCGCCGCGGGGTCCTTGGCGGCCAGCAGCGCCGCACCTTGCGCCGTGCTGGACTTGTTGAGGATGCCCACCGGAATCCAGATGAACTTGGCCTGCGGCTTGAGCGGCTTGGCCGCGAGCCACAGCGCGCCGCAGTGCGGGCACTGCGAATCGAAAAACACGTAGACCGTGCGCACGCTCATCGGCGAGCCGACCACGAAGCCCTTGGCCTCGGCCTCGATCGCGGCGATCGAAACCGGCGCGGAGGTGGGCTGGGCCGGCGCGGGCGCGGCGTCGGGGCTTTGCTTGCAGGCGGACAGGGCCACGGCAGCGGCGGCCGTGGCGATCAGGTGACGTCGTTTCATGCGGGGACTTGGGGAAAGAAAAAGAACGAATGTTACGCCGCCGCGACGGCGGCCCGCTTCACGTGCGCTTCGCGGATGGGCAGGTGGATCAGCGCCGCGCCGGCCGCCAGCACGATGTCGATGTACCAGATCCAGTCGTAGCTGCCGGTGGCCTCGAACACCTTGCCGCCCAGCCACGCGCCCAGGAAGCCGCCCATCTGGTGCGTGAGCATCACCACGCCGAACAAGGTCGCCATGTTGGCGGTGCCGAAGAACTTGGCCACCAGCCCGGCCGTCGGCGGAACGGTGGAAAGAAACGTCACGCCCATCACCGCCGCGAAGATCAATACCACCGGCCCGGTCTTGGGCGCGAACAGGAAGATCAGCACGGCCACGCCGCGCACGGTGTACAGCAACGCCAGCAGCGACTTCATGCGCCAGCGCCCGACGGCCCAGCCGATGCCGATGCTGCCGACGATGTTGAACAGGCCGATCATCGCGAGCGACCAGGCTGCGAACTGCACCGGCAGGCCACACGCGGCGATGACACCCGGCAGGTGGGTCGCGAGGAATGCCACGTGAAAGCCGCACACGAAAAATCCCGCGCCCAGCATCAGGTAACTGGGGTTGCGCAGCGCGGTGCGGATCGCCTCGCTGGTGCCCACCACTTTCTGGCCGGCCGGCGCCGACTGCAGCGAGTTGCCCTTGAGCAGGAAGGCCGCAGGCAGGCACAGCAGAACCAGCAGGCCCAGCACCTGCATCGCGCTGGCCCAGCCCATGCCCACCATCAAGGCGCCAGCGATCGGTGCCATCACGAACTGCCCGAACGAGCCGCCCGCATTGACGATGCCCGTCGCCAGGCCGCGCCGTTCCGGCGGAATCAACCGCGTCGTCGCGGCCATCAACACGGCCGGCCCGGCCATGCCCGCGCCGCCGGCGGCCAGCACGCCGATCGCGAAGATCAGGCCCAGGGTCGTCGTCATGTACGGCGTGATGAAAGTGCCCAACGCGACCAGCAGCGCGCCGGTGAACAGTACCCGGCCCGCGCCGACCTTGTCGGCCATCGCGCCGGCAAACGGCTGGGTCAGGCCCCACCACAACTGGCCGAAAGCAAAGGCCAGGCTGATGCTGCCGATGCCCAGCCCGGTGGCGGTATTGAGCGGGCTCATGAACAGGCCCATGGTCTGGCGCGTGCCCATGGTCAGGGCGAAGGTGCCGGCCGCGGCCAGCA
>JAQGMS010000243.1 GCA_028292245.1 Ramlibacter sp. | reverse complement strand
GCAGCGTGTTGGCGTACTGCACCAGCTGCTTGGGAAAGTACTTGGGGCTCCAGCCCGACAGGTCGATCCAGACGTTGGGCTTGTGCGTGGCGACCGACAGCGCCTCGTCCTGCCAGGGAAAGCTCGGGTGCGCCATCACCACCTGCATGTCCGGAAACGAGATCGCCACGTCGTCCAGGTGCATCGGGTTGCTGTACTCCAGCCTCAATCCGCCGCCGCAGCGCATGCCCGAGCCGATGCCGCTGTGGCCGGTGTGAAAGATGGTGGGCATCTTGTGCGCGTTGATCACTTCGTAGATCGGCCAGGCCATCTTGTCGTAGGGGTGGTAGCCCTGCACCGTCGGATGGAACTTGAAGCCCTTGACCCCGTGCTCCTTGATCAGCCGCTCGGCTTCGCGCGCGCCCATCTTGCCCTTGTGCGGGTCGATGCTGGCGAAGCACATCATCATGTCGCTGTTTTCCTTGGCGGCCTGCGCGATCTCCTCGTTCGGGATGCGCCGGCGGCCCAGGTTGGACTCGCTGTCCACGGTGAACATCACCAGCCCGATCTTGCGTTCGCGGTAGTAGGCGATCGTTTCGGGAATCGTGGGCCGGCGGTTCGAGCGGAAATACTTGTCGGCGGCGCGGTCATACTCCTCGCCATAGTTGTCGAAAGGGTTCCAGCAGCTGACTTCGGCGTGGGTGTGGACGTCGATGGCGATGAGGTTGGCGTGGTCCATGTTGTCTCCGCGGTTCGGACCCGTCCTAGGGTAATTCCTAGGCGGATTCGCTTGAATTGATTATGGTTTATAACAATAATCCATCCACTTGGCAAATCCTTCATGACCTCCAAAGACGTACAACTCGAAATCCACGGCGCCGTCGCCGTGGTGCGGCTGAACCGGCCGGCCAAGCGCAACGCGATCAGCGACGGCCTGATCGGCGCCGTGCGCGGCATCTTCGAGAAATTGCCCGACACCGTCGGCGCGATCGTGCTCGACGGCGCGGGCGAGCATTTCTGCGCCGGCCTGGATCTTTCGGAGCTGAAGGAGCGCGACGCGGGCGCCGGCATGATCCATTCGCGCATGTGGCACGCCGCGCTGGAAACCCTGCAATACGGACCGGCACCGGTGATCGCGGCGCTGCATGGCGCGGTGGTGGGCGGCGGGCTCGAACTGGCCAGTGCCTGCCACATTCGCGTGGCCGACGAATCGACTTTCTATGCGCTGCCTGAAGGTTCCCGGGGCATCTTCGTCGGCGGCGGCGGTGCCGTGCGCATCCCGCGCCTGATCGGCGCGGCGCGCATGGCCGACATGATGTTCACCGGCCGCGTCTACAACGCTCAGGAAGGCGAGCGGGTCGGCTTTGCCCAGTACCTGGTGCCGCAAGGACAGGCTTTCGACAAGGCGTTCGAACTGGCCCAGCGGATCGCCAAGAATGCGCCGCTGACCAACTACGCGCTGATGCACGCCCTGCCCCGCATCGCCGAGCAGCCGGCCGACCAGGGTTTCATGACCGAGGCGCTGATGGCCGCCATCGCGCAGAGCGCGCCCGAAGCCAAGAGCCGCGTGCGCGACTTCCTCGAAGGCCGCGCCAGCAAAGTTAAGAAGGCTTGATGCAGTGAACAGCACCGCGCCGAAATACCGCCCGCTCAAGTTCGGCGTCACCCGCGTGGATGTGCGCGAGGGCGCCGCGGGCGTTCGCTACCTGAAAGCCGAGCAGGCGTTGGACGAGCGCGCATCGCGCCTCACGGACCGGCTGCTGCATTGGGCGCAGACGGCGCCGGAGCGGACCTTGTTCGCACGGCGCGTGAAGAACGCGGACGGCAGCACCGGCGACTGGCGGCGAATTTCCTACGGCGAGGCGCTCGACAGCGCGCGCCGCATCGGCCAGGCGCTGCTGGACCGCGGCCTGGACGCTGACCGCCCCGTTGCCATCCTGAGCGAGAACGACCTGGAGCACGCCCTGCTTGCGCTGGGCTGCATCTATGCCGGCGTGCCCTATTGCCCGGTGTCTCCCGCCTACTCCACCGTCAGCCAGGACTACGAGAAATTGCGCCATGTGCTGGAGACGCTGACGCCGGGCCTGGTGTTCGCCGCCGACGGCGCACGCTATGGGAAGGCCATCAAAGCGGCGGTCGCGCCGGGCGTCGAGGTCGTGCTGGCCGGCGGTGCGATCGAGGGCCGCGCGACGACGCCATTCGCCGCATTGCTTGCAACCCGCGCCACGCCGGCCGTGGACGCCGCGATGCAGGCCACCGGCCCCGGAACGATCGTCAAGTTTCTTTTCACGTCGGGCTCGACCAAGTTGCCCAAGGCCGTGATCAACACGCACGGCATGTGGTGCGCCAACCAGCAGCAGATGCGCCAGTCGATGCCGGTGCTGGCCGAAGAGCCGCCGGTGCTGGTGGACTGGCTGCCCTGGAACCACACCTTCGGCGGCAACCACAACTTCGGCCTCACGGTCTACAACGGCGGCACGCTGTACATCGACGACGGCAAGCCGGTGCCGGCACTGATCGGCGAGACCCTTCGCAACCTGCGCGAAATCGCGCCGACGGTGTATTTCAACGTGCCCACCGGCTTCGAGGCGATCGCCAACGCGATGAAGACCGACGACGCACTGCGCCGCAACCTGCTGTCGCGGGTGCGGATGTTCTTCTATGCCGGCGCGGCGCTCGCGCAGCCGGTGTGGGACGCCCTGCACGAGAGCCAGGAGCGCGAGATCGGCGAGCGCATCGTGATGGGCACGGGCTTGGGCATGACCGAGTCCTCGCCCTTCGCGATCTTCATCACCAACCCGCATGTGAAGGCCGGCTACCTGGGCGTGCCCACCCCCGGGCTGGAACTGAAGCTGGTGCCGGCCGACGGCAAGGTCGAGGTTCGCTACAAGGGCCCGAACATCACGCCGGGCTATTGGCGCAACGACGCGGCCACGCAGGAGTGCTTCGACGACGAAGGCTTCTTCTGTACCGGCGACGCCGTGCAATGGATCGATGCGGAAGACGTGCACCAGGGCCTGAAATTCGACGGCCGGATCGCCGAGGACTTCAAGCTCGCCACCGGCACGTTCGTCTCGGTCGGCCCCCTGCGCGCAAGGATCATCGCCGCCGGCGCGCCGTATGTGCAGGACGCCGTCATCACCGGCATCAACCTCAAGGAAGTCGGCGCGCTGATCTTCCCCACGGCCGCGGTGCGCAAGCTCGCCGGCCTGCCGGCCGACGCGCCGCTCAAGCAGGTGCTGGAGAGTTCGCCGGTGCAGTCGCATTTCCAGAAAGTTCTCACCGGTCTCGACAGCGGCGCCAGCGGCAGCGCCAGCCGCGTGGCGCGCCTGCACCTGATGCACGAGCCCCCATCCATCGACAAGGGCGAGGTCACCGACAAAGGTTCGATCAACCAGCGCGCGGTGCTGCATCATCGCGAGGCCCTGGTCAATGCGCTGCACGACGGCACCCTGCCCTTCACCCTTCGCCCCCACGATTCACACTGACGGAGACTTCCCATGAAACTCAAGACCCCCTTGATCGCCGCCGCGCTGCTCGCAGCCGGAACCGGCACTGCGCTGGCCGACATCACCATCGGCGTCAGCCTGCCGCTCACCGGGCCGACCTCGGCGCTCGGCATTCCGGTCAAGGACTCGATCGCCCTTTGGCCCAAGACCATCGCCGGCGAGAAGCTGAGGGTGGTGATCCTGGACGACGCCACCGACCCGACCAACGCCGGCAAGAACGCCCGCCGCTTCGTGACGGAAGACAAGGCCGACATCCTGATGGGCAGCGCCGCCACGCCGACGGCGAACGCGGTGGCCGCCGTCGCATCCGAAACCGGCACGCCGCACATCACTTTCGCGCCGATCGACGTGTCGGTGACCAAGTCGCCCTGGTCGTACAACATGCCGCAGTCGACGCTGGTGATGTCGCACGCCATCGTCGCCCACATGAAGAAGATGGGCGTGAAGACGGTCGGCTTCCTGGGCTACACCGATGCCTACGGCGAACTCTTCCTGCGCGACATGAAGACCAAGATGGCGGGCACCGACATGAAGTTCGTGGCCGAGGAGCGCTTCGCCCGCACCGACACCAGCGTCACCGGCCAGGCCCTGAAAGTCACCGCCGCCAACCCGGACGCGATCCTGATCGTCGCCTCCGGCAGCGGCGCCGCCATGCCGCACAAGGCGCTGATCGAGCGCGGCTACAAGGGCAAGATCTACCAGACCCACGGCGCCGCCTCGATGGCGCTGATCCGCGTCGGCGGCAAGGACGTGGAAGGTGCATACGTGGTCTCCGGCCCCGGCACCGTGGCCGAGCAATTGCCCGCGACGCACCCGAGCAAGAAGGTGGCGATGGCCCACGTGACGGAGTGGGAAAAGCTGTACGGCGCGAACAGCCGCAACCCGTTCGCCGGCCACGCCTACGACGCTTCGATCATCCTGCAGAGAATCATTCCCGTCGCGCTGAAAACCGCGAAGCCGGGCACCGCGGATTTCCGCGCGGCGCTGAAGTCCGCGCTTGAGCACGCCGGGCCGATTCCGCTGTACCACGGCACCGTGAACTACACCGCCACCGACCATGCCGGCTACACCGACGAGACCGGGGTGATGCTGAAGATCGTCGACGGCACCTGGAAGCTCGAGCCGATCACCAAGTAATCCCAGGTGGACTTTTCAATCGCCGGCATCCTGCTGGTGGACGGGCTGACCAACGGCGCGATCTACGCGCTGCTGGGCCTGGCCACGGTCCTGGTGTTCGCCGTCACGCGGGTGATCTTCATTCCGCAGGGCGAATTCGTGAGCTACGGCGCCCTGACGCTCGCCATCCTGCAGACCGGCCAGGTGCCGGGCACCATCTGGCTGCTGCTGTTGCTGGCGGGCTGCGCCGCCATCGCCCAGGCATTCCAGAGCTGGCGCCGCCACCGGTCGGCGGGCAAGGCGCTGGTGTCCGCGCTCAAGGTCATGGTGGTTCCGGCCGTCATCGCGGCAATCACCGTGTGGGCCGCGCCGCGCGGCACCGGCCTGCTGTTCCAGGCCGTGCTGTCGGTCTGCATCGTCACCGCGTTCGGGCCGCTGGTCTACCGCCTGGCCTACCAGAGCCTGGCCGACGCCTCGTCGCTGGTCCTGCTGATCGTTTCGGTGGGCGTGCATTTCGCGCTGACCGGCCTGGGCCTGGTGTTCTTCGGCGCCGAGGGCTACCGCAACCCGCCGTTCTGGGACGCCCGCTTCAGCTTCGGTGCGCTCAACATCTCCGGGCAGGCCATCATCATCGGCCTGACGTCGCTCGCGCTGATCGTACTGCTCTGGCTGTTCTTCGAACGCTCGCTCTACGGCAAGGCGTTGCGCGCGACGGCGATCAACCGGCTGGGCGCGCGCCTGATGGGCATCTCGTCGCAAACCGCCGGCCAACTGACGCTCGCGATGGCGGCGCTGATCGGTGCGCTGTCGGGCCTGTTGATCGGCCCCACCACCACGGTGTTTTTCGACTCGGGGTTCCTGATCGGCCTGAAGGGCTTCGTGGCCGCGGTGATCGGCGGCCTGGCCAGCTATCCCGGCGCACTGTTCGGCGCGCTGATGGTGGGAGTGATCGAGGCGTTCGGCGCGTTCTGGGCCAGCGCTTTCAAGGAAGTGATCGTCTTCACGCTGATCCTGCCGGTGCTGCTATGGCGCTCGCTGGCGAGCGGCCATTCGGACGAGGATCATTGAGATGAGCTTGCGCCGCATCGGATGGTTCGCGCTGCTGGCCGCGATCGTGCTGCTCGCGGTGTTGCCCGTGCCGGAGTTCTGGATCACCCAGCTCAATTTCATCGGCATCGCGACGCTGGCCGTGCTCGGCCTGGTGTTGCTCACGGGCGTGGGCGGCCTGACCTCGTTCGGGCAGGCCGCGTTCGTCGGCATCGGGGCCTACACCAGCGCCTACCTGACCGTGAACATGGGGCTGTCGCCCTGGCTCACGCTCCTGATCGGGCTGGGCCTCACGGCCGCCAGCGCACTGGTGCTCGGCTGGATCACATTGCGGATGTCGGGCCACTACCTGCCGCTGGCCACGTTGGGCTGGGGCCTGTCGCTCTACTACCTGATGGGCAACCTCGATGCGCTGGGCAAGTACGACGGCATCCTGAACATCCCCGGCTTGTCGCTTTTCGGCTGGAACATCGGGCAAGGCCGCGTGTTTTTCCTGATCACCGCGACGCTGGTGCTGATGGGCGCGTTGTCGCTCAACTACCTGCTGGACTCGCGCGCGGGCCGCGCCATCCGCGCGCTCAAGACCGGCTCGCAGATGGCCGAAGCGATGGGCGTGAACACACTGCGCTTCAAGATCGGTATCTTCCTGCTGGCCGCGTTGCTGGCGAGCCTGTCGGGCTGGCTCTATGCCCACTACCAGCGGGCCGTCAACCCATCGCCCTTCGGCTTGCAGATCGGCATCGAGTACCTCTTCATGGCGGTGCTGGGCGGCGTCGGCCACGTCTGGGGCGCGCTGGCCGGCGTGGCCATCACGAAACTCCTGGCCGACCAGTTGCAGGTGCTGCTGCCCAGCCTCATCGGCACCAGCGGCAGCTACGAGACCATCGTGTTCGGCGTGCTGCTGGTCTTGGTCCTCAAGTACGCGCCGGATGGCATCTGGGCCTTCATCGACCGCAAGCTGCCGCGCGCGCCGCGCGCCGTGGACTGGGACAGCGCGCCCGCGCTGCCGGAGCGCGCCAAGCCGGCAACCGGCGAACTGGTGCTGGACGTGCAGGCGGTGCGCAAGGAGTTCGGCGGCCTGGTCGCCGTGAACGACATCAGTTTCCAGATCCGCGCGGGACAGATCGTGGGGCTCATCGGGCCCAACGGCGCGGGCAAGTCCACCACCTTCAACCTGATCACGGGCGTGCTCGACCTGACGCGCGGCGCGGTGAGCTTTCGCGGCCAGCCCATCGGCGGCCTGTCGTCGCGCGCCATCGCCGCACTGGGCGTTGCCCGCACCTTCCAGCATGTGAAGATGATCCCGGACATGACAGTGCTGGAAAACGTGGCCCTGGGCGCGCACACGCGCGGCCACAAGGGAGCACTCGCCGCGATGGCGCGGCTGGACCGCGCCGAGGAGCAGACCCTGTTCAAGGAAGCGCAGCGCCAGCTCGAACGCATCGGCATGGGCCCGCACCTGCATGAGATGGCCGGCAACCTGGCGATGGGGCCGCAGCGCCTGCTGGAGATCGCGCGCGCGTTATGCACAGACCCGGCGCTGCTGCTGCTGGACGAGCCCGCCGCGGGCCTGCGCCACAAGGAAAAGAAGGCCCTGGTCGAAGTGCTGCGGCAACTCCAGCGCGAGGGCATGAGCATCCTGCTGGTGGAACACGACATGGACCTGGTGATGGAAGTGTGCGACCGGCTGGTGGTCATGGAGTTCGGCACCCGCCTGATGGAAGGCACCCCGCGCCAGGTGCAGCAAAGCCCCGAGGTGCGAGCCGCGTACCTGGGCACGGAGCATTGAGAAGAACATGAACGCACCCGCTCCCACCCTGCGCATCGAAGGCCTGCGCGCCGGTTATGGCCGCGCTGAAGTGCTGCACGGCATCACGCTGGAGGCCGCGCCCGGCAGCGTCATCACCGTCATCGGGCCCAACGGCGCCGGCAAGTCCACGCTGCTCAACGCGCTGATGGGTGTGATCCCGGCTCGCGGCCTGTTGCAGTTCGAAGGCCAGGACATCGCCGATGTGGCGCTGGAGGAACGCGTGATGCTCGGTATGGCCCGCGTGCCTGAACGCCGCGAGTTGTTCGGCTCCAGGCCGGTGGAGGACACCCTGGTGCTCGGCGGCTGGCGCCAGGTGCGAGTGCGCAACCGCCAGGGGCGCGCTGCGCT
>JAQGMS010000352.1 GCA_028292245.1 Ramlibacter sp. | reverse complement strand
TGTCCGTTCAGCAAGGGCAGCCTTGAGGTCGCACCTGGTCCCGGAGGCGTACTCGTGTCCTCTGTCATTGAAGGGCCTCGTCTTTCGGATCTGTCGATTGTTTGCTCAACGGCTGAAGCCCCGGCTCTGTATGTTGAGGCCATCACGCGCGGTCAGCTCAAGGTAGGCGTTCGCCTCCTGCAAGCCAACGACGTCGCCGTACTTGTTGTCGATGTCGAACAGGCTGGCCAGATGGGGCAGTTCGGCACGGTCGCCGACGCCTTCCTCTACAACGATGGTGTGGAATCCGTACGAGCAGGCATCAACTGCGGTGGCGCGGATACAGCCGCTGGTGGTACAGCCGACGATGATCAATGTATCGATACCCTTCGAGACGAGGCGTGCGGCCAGGTCGGTACCGAAAAAGCAGGACGCGTATTTCTTGACCAGGAGCATTTCATTGCTTCTGCGCTCAAGCCGTTCATCCAGTTCCACCCACTCGCTCCCCTCCACGAGCCAGCTATTGGAGGGGATTTTCCGGATCCATTTGCCGGCTTCCTGCAGATCGGTGTCGTAGGCGACGGTTGAAAAGATGACTGGAACCGCCGCAGCCCGGGCGCTCTTCAGGAGTTCCTGTGTCGCCTTGAGCTGTTCGTCGAGTTCTCCGGCCAGGGGCGAGCTTGTGTCGGTGAAACCCCGGATGAAGTCGACTACCAGAAGGGCCGGCCGGTTCCCGAACCCGGTTCTCCCGCCCAGCCCCTTTTCCTTGAATTCGGCCCGCAGCCGGTTATATTCTTCACTGGCGGTACTCGCGGACATGGTTACCTCTTCCTAAACCGTTCGGATGTCAAGATCTGACGGGAAAGCGCACGGGGCCGGCCCTAAGCCTTTTCACCCAGACGGCGTTCTACAGCCCAGAGCGCCAGATTTCCCGCCAGTGCGATTGCCGCGAGCAAGACGATGATGCCGTACATCGTGGGCAGGTCCAGCATGCCGTAGGCGCGCAGTGCCAGAAGGCCCAGCCCGGCCCGGGCGGCAAAGAACTCCGCGATGATCACGTTGATGAACGCGATGCTGAATCCGATTCGGATGCCAACCATCAGTGACGGCGCCATGGCCGGGATGTATATCTTGGTCACAGTCTGCAGGGGAGACAGGCTCAGGGACCGCGCCAGCTTCGGCAAAAGTGCGTTAATGGCTCGGACGCCCGCGGTCGTCGAGACCATGATGGGGAATACCGCGGCGAGGGCAGCCATGGCCGCCTGGGCTCCGACACCGACGCCGAATATCTGGAGAAGGATGGGAAAGAAAACGACACGCGGAATGGCGAACGCGCCTGCCACTATCGGATCGAACACCGTCCCGAGGAACTTGCTTCGTCCAATGGCATAGCCCAGAGGAAAGCCGATGGCAGCAGCGATAAGAAAACCGATGGCCACCGCTTGCAGGGTTGCGTCGAGGTGCCGGTAGATGGAGCCATCGGCGAAACGTTTCCCCAGTGCCGTAACTGAGGCCGTGGGAGAAGCGACCAGATCGCTCAGGGAAGACAGAAGTGCCCAGATGAGGACCAGCGCCACCAGGACTGCAGCACGCCACAGGTTGTCCTTTAGCTTCCGCGACCTCTTTGCGCCCACCTGGGCGGTAATTTGCGGAATTGAAGGACTTGTTACGTCGGTGCTCACAGCATGTCCCTTCTAATACGCTTTTCCAACGAGGTGAGACCGCTGTTGACCAGCACACTGAGGATTATCACCACGGCGATGTAGGCCCACATGTCGGAGGTGTTGAGTTCCCGGTAGTAAAAACCGGCCCGGAAACCGATGCCCTGCGCTGCCAGAATGAATTCCATGGCCACGGTGCCGATGACGGCGTAGATGAACCCGAGCTTGACGCCGGGAAATATAAGCGGCGTGGCCGCCGGGAAAAGGACCTTCACGTAATACTGGGCAGGCGAAGCACTCACAGAGTTGGCGAGCTTGTGAAGGATCGGCTTGATGGCATTCAAGGCGACCATCGTGGTCAGCGCGATCGGGATCAGGGACATGGAGGCCGCAATCAGGATGATGGGTCCTGCATTCAGTCCCATGGCGGCAAGAAGAACCGGATAGAACAACAGCGTAGGCATTGCATAACCTGTGACGATGAACGGCTCAAGAATTCTCCCGGCAGCCGGAATCCGCCACAAAAAGACGCCGAGGGGAACCCCCAGGACAAGTCCGATGCCGAAGGCAATCACGATCGTCGTAAGGGTGCGGGCTGCGTCCAGGCCGAACTGTTCTGTCGGAATGATCGACACCAGCCGCGCCAGGATCGCAGAAGGCGGCACCACGAGCGTGGGGCTTATCAGCCCTGTCCTGGTGGTGAGCTCGAGAGTGATGATCAGGCCCGCCAGGATCACCCAGCGGACGGCTGTGGCGCGGCGCAGCTGGGGGTTCCTCTGCTTGGACCGGACTCGCAGGGTCTTTTCCGCAACACTCACGCCAGCTGCGCCCCTGGTCCGAGGGTTTTCGCCGCTTCGACCTTTACAAGTGCCCACAGATGGTCTTCCAGTTCCCTGAACCGGGGCAGCGCGTGCGTTCCTTCCGGTCGAGGCCGCGGCAAATCAATCGTGACCACCTCCTTGACGACGGAGGGCCGGGCGGACATGACCCAGACCTCGTCGGAGAGGTAGACGGCCTCCTGAATGTCGTGGGTAATGAAGAGGACGCGGTTGCGGGTTTTTTCCCAGATGCGCAACAACTCCCGTCCGATGAACTGCCGGGTCTGCTGATCGAGAGCGCCAAACGGTTCGTCCATGAGCAGGACGCGTGGTTCCATGGCCAGCGCCCGTGCAATGGCCACTCGTTGTTTCATTCCGCCGGAGAGCTGGCCTGGACGGTGGTCTTCGAACCCGCTGAGCCCCACGAGCTCAGTCATGCGGCGCGCCTTTTCATAGCGTTCAGCCTTTGAAACGCCTTTGACTTCGAGACCGAACGCGACGTTATCCAGCACTGTGCGCCAGTGCAGCGTGGAGTCCTCCTGGAACACCATTGCGGTATCGCGCCGGGGCCCGGTCACCGTCTCGCCGTTAATTCTCACGGTGCCCTGTGTGGGCTTGAGCAGACCGCCAACCATGTCCAGCAGAGTGCTCTTGCCGCAGCCGCTGGGACCGATGACGGAGACAAATTTTCCCTCCGGTATGGTCCCGGAAACGTTCGCGACCGCTTGGGTGACACCGGCGCCGGCGTCGAATGTCATGCCGATGTTGTCAAAAACGACGTCGGTGTCGTGTGCAATTGATTGCACGGTGGGTGACTGGCTCATGACAGGAAACTCCTCATAACGATGGCGTCCATGTTCGGGTCCTTGGTTAGCTGGCCCTGGGCTTTGCCCGCGGCCACCACGGCAGCCAACTGCGCGTCGGTGAAGTCCAGGCTGAAGAACTTTTGCGAATTCCTGAGCGCCTCGAGTGCCACTTCCGGTTTGTACCCGATCGCCTTGCCGTACGCTGAGGCCGCCTTATCCAGATCGCTCGAGATAAGGTCCATTGCCTTCTTGAGCGCCCGGCCCCAGCTCTTCAACGCCTCGGTATTCTCATCGATGAAGGACCCTGTGGCAACGAGGCATGTGTCGGACCAGTCCGTGACGAAGTCGCGGGAACGCCAGATAACCTTCGCCCCGCTTTCCGCGGCGATTTTCTCGGACAGCGGCGAGGCGGTCCACGCGACGTCGACGACTTTCTGCGACACGGCGGTCCAGGAATCGCTGGCTGAACCGACGCTGATCAGTTCGACATCCTTGCCGGGAATGATGCCGGCTTCCCGCAGGGTGCGTTCTGCGAAATACGACGAGTTGGAGCCGGGCGTACTCACCGCGATCTTCTTGCCTCTGAC
>JAQGMS010000104.1 GCA_028292245.1 Ramlibacter sp. | reverse complement strand
CCGACCTGATGGGCGGCCACATCGACATCTTCTTCGACTCGGTTGGCGCGTCGATTCCCCTGATCGCGGCGGGCAAGGTCAAGGTGATCGCCACCACCGGCGAAAAGCGCCATCCCCTGTCGCCGAACGTGCCGACGATCGCCGAGACGTATCCCGGCTTCAATACTTCCGGCTGGTATGCGCTCTACGGCCCGCCCAAGCTGCCCGACGACATCGCCAACCGCCTGAATGCCGAGGTCGCTCGCATCCACGCTTCCGCCGATTTCCAGAACTTCAGCAAGACCTTCGGCTACGAAGCGATGACCGGCAGCCCCGCCAAACTGGTGGCCGTGCAAGCGTCCGAGTTCGCGCAATGGGGCGCGATCGCCAAGACACTGGGGGCGGCGCCCGCGGCCAAGTAATCGGCGTCGCGCCGCGTCAGGCCTTCGGCTCCGGGCTGGCCGTCTTGCCGAGCTCGTCTTTCTCGGGGCGCAGCACCGCGAGCAGGTCGGAGGTGGTGCGCAGGATCAGGTCGGCCCCGGTTCGCAGCAGCTCCGCCTCGGTGCCGAAGCCGCACAGCACGCCGACAGTCTGCGCGCCGGCGGCCACGCCGCAGCGGATGTCGGTCGTGGTGTCGCCGATCATCAGGCAGGCCTCGGGCTCGACGCCCATCGCCTTGGCGGCGTAGATCAACGGCTCGGCGCTCGGCTTCATGCGCACCGTCGTCTGCGCGCCGACTACCGCCGTGAAGTGCGGGCGCAAGCCGTACTGCTCGAGGAAGCGCTCGACACGCGGCGCCATGCCGGTGGAGATCACGCTCATCGGATAGAGCTCGGCCAGCTTGAGCAGCATCTCTCGCACGCCGGCCACCATTTCATGTGGCACCTGGTCCGCCGCCTCGATGTTGCGTGTGTTGGCCGGGTCGGCGCCGCGCCGGCGCACTTCGCGCACGCGGCTGCGAAGGCGTGACAGCGGCGCGTCCAGGCCGAACCGGTCGAGCAGCTCGTAGGCCGCATGCACCGGGGTCTCCGCGCCCATGACGGCTTGCCGCGCGAGCCGCTCGGCGCGCCGGCCGCTGACCAGCGGAATCTTGTCGAGGACGGCGGCGATCTGCGCGACGACATGGTCGTCGGTGTCGGCGATCGTGCCGTCCACGTCGAAGCAGAGTGCGCGTATGCGGGAAAGGTCGAGCGTCACGCCAAGATTATCGGCGCAGCCAAAGCCAACAATGGACTTTGCCCTACACGCCTGGGTCCGCAGCGGTGTCCTAATTCACTGACGAGCCAGGCTACCTTGGAGTTCCCGTGCACATCCTTTCCAATCCGCGGCGCGCGCTGTTGATCCTGCTGGCCGCCGGCTTCGGCGCCCCGGCCGCGTTCGCGGCGAACAAGCCGGCGAACAGGTCGGCGAAGAAGGGCGCGAAGAAGGTCGCCGGCAAAGGCTCGAAGAAGACCGTTGCCCAGTCCTCGACGACGGGCGCCGACTTGATGGCGCGGGTCAACGCCGCCACCAGCACGCCGCTGTTGGCGCAAGGCGCGCGCAATGAAGCGGTGCTGCGCGCGCAGATCCTGCTGGACCGCGCCTGGTTTTCGCCCGGCGAGATGGACGGCTCCTTCGGCGCCAACATGCGGCGGATGGTGGCCGCGTTCCAGACTTCCAATGGAATTCAATCTTCCGGCCGCATCGACACGGCCACCTGGAAGACGCTGACCGGCGACTTCGCCGACGCTATCCTCGAGCAGTACACCATCACCAAGGAAGACGCCGCCGGCCCGTTCACCAAGACACCCCGGGACATGATGGAACGCGCGCAGCTCAAGGCGCTCAACTACGAGTCGATCGAGGAGGCGCTGGGCGAGCGATTCCATTGCAGCCCGGCCTGGCTCAAGAGCGTCAATCGCGGCAGCCGGTTCGAGCCGGGCGACCGCATCGTGGTCCCGGCGCTGGGCAAGGAAACGCCGCCTTCCAAGGCAGCCTCGATCCTGATCGACAAATCCGAACGGGTGCTGTACCTGCTGGACACCGCCGAGATGCCGGTCGCGGCCTTCCCGATCAGCATCGGCGGATCATCCGACCCGCTGCCGGTCGGCCGCATGGAAATCAAGAACGCGGCGAAGAACCCGGTGTTCACCTACGACCCGGACCTGCTGAGGAACGCCGACAAGGCACAGGCCAAGGTGGACATCAGGCCCGGCCCCAACAATCCGGTGGGCGTGTACTGGCTGGGCTTGTCCAAGCCGCATTGGGGCATTCACGGCACGCCCGAGCCAGCGCGGGTGGGCAAGACCGAGACCAACGGCTGCGTCCACCTCACCAATTGGGACGTGTCGCGCCTGGCGCGCGTGGTCAAGACCGGCTTCGCGGTGGAAGTCCGTGCCTGAAAGCGCGTCGAGGGCGAAGGCATTGGCCCGCCTCGGCTGGCTGGTGCTGGCCGCGGCCAGCGCACTGGCCCAGCCGGCGTCCTTGTTGATTCCCGTGGAGGGCGTGGCGGCAAGCCAGTTGCGCGACAGCTTTGCCGAGAAGCGAGGCGGCAACCTGCGCGGCCATGAAGCCATCGACATTCCGGCGCCGCTCGGCACACCGGTGCGCGCCGTGGACGATGGCCGCGTCGCCAAGCTGTTCCTGAGCAAGCCCGGCGGCATCACCATCTACCAGTTCGATCGCGACGAAAAGCTGGGCTACTACTACGCCCACCTCGACCGCTATGCGCCGGGCCTGACACAGGGCCAGCAATTGCGCCGCGGCGACGTGATCGGCTATGTCGGCGCGACCGGCAACGCCAGCCCGGCCGCGCCGCACCTGCACTTCGCGATCTTCAGGCTCGGCCCGGAAAAGCAATGGTGGAAGGGCGAGGCGATCAACCCCTTCACCTACCTGGGCGGGCAGCCTAGTGGCGCACAGAAATGAGTTCGACCTCGAACTGCAGCGTCGCATTCTGCGGGATCACGCCGCCGGCTCCGCGCTCGCCGTAGGCAATCGCGGGCGGGCAGGTCAGGCGCGCCTTGCCGCCCGGCTTCATCAATTGCACGCCTTCGGTCCAGCACTTGATGACGCGGTTGAGCGGGAACTCGATCGGTTCGCCGCGCTTGTACGAGCTGTCGAACTCGGTGCCGTTGGCCAAGGTGCCGCGGTAGTGGACCTTGACGGTGTCGGTGGCCGTCGGCGACGTGCCCGACCCGTCCTTGAGCGATTGGTACACCAGCCCGCTTGCGGTGGTGACGGCGGCGGCCGGCTGCTGCGCAGCTGCGGCAAATGAAACGAGAGACAGCGCGGCAGCGCAAATCAGGATACGCATGAGAAGAAAACTCCTTTACTCGGCCAGGCCGACAAACACATTCTGCACATCGTCGTGCGCATCGATCGCCGCCAGGAAGGCTTCGACTTCTTCCAGCGCGGCCGCGCCCAGGCTTGCCGCGCTAACCGGGTTCTTCGGCTTGTAGCCGAGCTTGGCCGAAAGCACAGTGAAACCGTGGGCGGGCAGGGCGCGGCTCACCAGGTCGAGATCGGTGGCGTCGGTCAGGAACACCGTAGTGCCCTCCGCTTCGCCCGGCTCGAAATCCTGCGCGCCGGCCTCGATGGCGGCCACTTCGGCATCGGCACCCGCCGCCGCCGGCTCGGCTTCGATCAGGCCCACGTGGTCGAAATCCCATGACACCGAGCCGGAGGTGCCGAGCTGGCCGGCGCGAAACAGCACCCGCATTTCAGGCGCGGTGCGCTTCACGTTGTCGGTGAGGCACTCCACCATCAGCGGCACCTGGTGCGGCGCGAAGCCCTCGTAGATCACGTGCTCGAAATGCACCGCCTCGCCGGTCAGGCCGGCGCCTTTCTTGATGGCGCGGTCCAGCGTTTCCTTGGGCATCGACACCTTGCGCGCCTGCTCCACCACCAGCCGCAGCCGCGAGTTCGAGGCCGGATCGGCGCCGTTGCGCGCGGCCACCATGATGTCCTTGGCCAGCCGCCCGAACAGTTTGCCCCTGGCATCCGCGGCCTGTGCCTTGCCCTTTGCTTTCCACTGCGCACCCATGTTGAGATTCCTTCGATTGTTGTAGTCAGGTGAGGAGAGGAGCCATGCCGGGGTCTCCCTTGTGCATCGCCCTTCGGTAAGCCTCGCGTGCGCCGATGCGGCCCAGGTAGGCCCTGATGTGAGCATAGGGCGCCAGGTCAACAGGATAGAACAGGCGCATGGTCGTCAGCGAAAACACGGCCATGATGTCCGCGGCGGTAAACTCGCGGCCCGCCAGGTAGTCCACTGCCCCCAGCCTTGCTTCGAGATGGTCGAGCGCGCGCTCCAGGCGGCCCCTGGTCGACAGCACCATCGGGTTGTCCGCCGGCAGGTTCACTCGGTTCAACACCATGTTGCGCCCCATCAACGGCTGCAAGCTGGAGTTCGCGAAGTGGAACCAATACAGGTATTGCGCGTAGTCCGGGTGGCCGGACGGGAGGGCCAGCCGGCCGCCTCCGTATTTCGCGATGATGTATTCGATGATCGCGCCCGACTCGCCGAGCACGAGGTCACCATCGGTGATGACGGGCGCGGTGCCCATGGGGTGCAACGCACGCAGGGCCGGTGGCGACCAGCGGGTCACGGGGTCCCGGTCGTGGCGCTCCATCTCGTAGGGGATGCCCAGTTCTTCGCAAAGCCACAGGATCCGCTCCGACTGCGAGGTGCCGAGATGGTGGATGGTCAGCATGGTTGAGTTCGCTCGCGCGGCTTGTGGGGGTACCGAGTTTCTCAGATTCGGGGCCTTTGCTAGCATCGGAGCATGGCCAATTTATTCGACTACCTTTCCTTCAGAGCCCGGCTCGACCCCGCGTCCGTCGCGATCCAGACGCCCGAACGAAGCATCAGTGCCGGCCAGCTGTACACGTTCGCCAAGGCGGTAGCCGCCAAGTTGCGGCTGGCGGGCATCCGCCCGGGCCAGTTCGTCGCCACCTCGATTCGCGCGAAAGAATTCGACTGGCTGGTCACGCTGGCCTTGTTCCACGAGGCGGCGGTCACCTGCTCGGCTTCGGACAATACGCAGCTTGCGCCGCCCCTGCAGTGGGACTGGATGATCACCGACCGCGTTCCCGAGGGCGGCGCCGGCGCCAACACCATCGTCCTGGACGATGCCTGGATCGAGTCCGCGCGCCAGAGCTACCAGCCGATCGAGCAGCGCGACTACGCATCGACCGACAGCATCACCAGGATTTACCTGACCAGCGGCACCACCGGGCGGCCGAAGGCGGTCGCGGTCACGATCGCGCAGCTCGTCGGCAGGGCCAAGGTCGGGATCACCATACGCGGGTCCTGGACGGCGCTCAGCACGCTGGGCATGACGACCGCCGGGGATTTCAATGCGGTCATGTACAGCCTGGTGACCGGGGCGCCGTTGTATATCACGCGATCGCCGGCCGACACCATCGACCTGGTTCGCCGGTTCTCGATCGGCGGCCTGTTCAGTTCCCCGGCCCAGCTATCGGCCGTGATCCGAATCCTCATGGACAACAAGCAGACGCTCAGCCTCAAGGTCGTTCGCACGGCCGGGGCGGCACCGTCGCGCACCTTGATCAAGAACATCCAGGCGCACCTGTCTCCCAATATCGTGGCCCATTACGGATCGACCGAGGCGGGCGGTATGTGCGTCAACAAGTTGACTTCGGAGAGCAATCCGGCCGAAGTCGGGTATCCGCTGCTCGAAGCGCAAGTCGAAGTCGTCGACGAATCGCACCGTCGCGTGCCGGTGGGCGAAGTCGGGTCGGTGCGCATCAAGACGGCCTTCATGGTCCAGGAATATTTCAGGAGCCCGGAAGAGTCGGCCCGCTCGTTCCGGGATGGATGGTTCTATCCCGGCGACCGCGGCAGCCTGAACAAGAAAGGGGCGCTGGTGCTCGCCGGCCGCGACAACGAGGTGGTGAACATCGGGGGCGGCAAGATCGACCCGACGCTGATCGATCAATTCGTGGCCGACTATCCCGGCGTCGAAGACGCCGCCGTCTTCGCGGCGGAAACCGCCACCGGCTCGAAAAATACCGCGATTGCCATCGTGGCGGCCGACGGCCTGGACATGGATGCGCTCGGACGGACCCTGCGGGAACGGTTCGGGAAGGCCAGCCCCACCGTGTACTGGAGGATCACGCAGATTCCGCGCAACGCGATGGGCAAGGTGATGCGTGGCACGATCGGCGAACAATACGCCCGGCACAGGGCCAAAGCAGCGGCCGGCTAAATGAGCTTGAGCCGCTGCAGGACGCCGCGGTAGCGCTCGGTCTCCGAAATGACGAAGGCGCGCGCTTCCTGGTGGCCGTAGAAAACCGGCTCCTGCCCGGTTTCGACCAGCAGGTCGACGAAGCCCTTGTTCTTCAGCGCAAGCTGCATCTGCTTTTCGTAGTCGAGCACGATGGACAGCGGCGTGCCCCTGGCCAGGAACAGGCCGAACCAGCCCTGCATCTCGAAACCGCCAAAGCCCTGGGCCAGCAGCGTCGGCAGCGCGGGCGCCGCGCTCAGCGGACGGTCCGCCAGTACCGCCAGTACCTTGACCTTTCCGGTCTTGAGCATCGCGGCCACGTTGTACAGGCCCAGCACTCCCAATTGCACGCGCCCCTCTGACACGTCGATGATCGCCTGCTGGTTGTTGCGGTAGGGAATGAGCGTGCCGCTGCGCACGCCCAGACGCTGCAGCAGCACTTCCGCGGCCAGGTGATTGGCGCTCCCCGCATCGATCGCGACGTACGTGAGCGGCTCGGCCTGGGCCTTGCCGAGCTTCTGCAACTCGTCGATGTTGTTCGCCGGAAAATCCTTGCCCGCGAACAACACGAACGGGCTCCTGACGAATATGCAGACCGGGATGAAATCGGCCACCGGATCGTATTCAGGCGCGGTCTTCGACAGCAGCGGCGTATTGATCAGCGACGAAGGGGACCAAAGAACGGTCCGCCCATCGGCGGGCCGGCGCAACACTTGGCGCACTGCGAGCAGGCCGCCCGCGCCCGTGATGTTTTCCACCACGTAGGGCGAGCCGGTGGCTTCGACCAGAAGCGCCGCGAATTTGCGCGCATGGAGGTCGGCAAGGGTGCCTGGGCCGAGCGGAATGACGAGCGAGCCGACCGGCCCCGCGCCAGGAAAGCCCTGGGCTGAAGCACGCCACGCGGCCATCGCGAGCAGGCCGCCGACAACTGTTCTGCGAGAGGGGGTCGATGTCATCGCCCCGAGTCTCTCAGATTCGCCCGGGCAGGCAAAAAAAAGCAGGCCCGGCGGGCCTGCCTTCATTCAGCGCGTGGAATCTCAGCGGCCGTCTTTGTCCGCATCGCCCGGGATGGCGCGCTCGACGCGGTGCCAGGCGGCGCGCGTCGCGTCCTTGGCTTCTTCCCAGTTCAGGCGCGACTTGCCCTTGATGCTCTCGTAGTCGCTGCGCAGCTTCGGCTCATAGGCGTCGAAGCTCTCGCCCGAAGCGCGGGCGCGTTCCCAGCCGGTGTAGCCGGTGCGAAACGCGGGCGCGTAGTCGTCGTACGTGTAGTCCTTCTTGTAGCCGGGCGTCTTGGTGTAGTTCTCGCGCCAGTAGCTGTCCTCGGCGGTCGGGTTCACGCCTTCAGCGGCGCCCTTGCCCGCAAGGCCGCCGGCCACGGCGCCCACTGCGCCGCCTACGACGGTGCCCACGGGCCCCGCCATCGAGCCGATGGCCGCGCCGGTCGCAGCGCCGCCGGCCGCGCCTAAACCGGTTCCGACGGGATGCGCGCCGGGTTTGCCGCTGATGGGATCTGCATTGGTTGGGTTCTTTGCTGTCATGAAGTATCTCCTTGGTCTTGGCTGATCATGATGATGAGCAGCTCGGCGCAAACACCGGCCGAACACTCAGCACTCAGAGTGCAACGCGGCAGCGATGTGCCGTGTCGGACAAGACGCAATGGCGATGTCGGTGTCTGGGCGACAGGGCAGCTCGACGTAAGCGCCATCGGACGCGGCTGTCAGACCCTTCCGGCCCGCGCGCCGGGCGCCAGCGCCTAGAGTGGCTTGCTTGTTCCAGGAGGTCCGATGGACGAAAAACCCAAGGGTGCGTCGGACGGCGACATCAAGCGCCGCACGATCCTTCAAGGAGCCACCGCATTGGTCGCAGCACGAGTCCCTATGTCAGCCCAAGCACAGTCCGCCGCCGCTCCCGCGATCGCGCGCCCTCCGGCTCCGCTTGGCGCGGGCCAGCCCGTCACCTTGAGACTGACCGTCAACGGCCAGCCGCGCGAACTGGCCCTGGATCCGCGCACCACCTTGCTCGACGCGCTGCGCGAGCACTTGGGCCTGGGCGGCAGCAAGAAGGGCTGCGACCACGGACAGTGCGGCGCCTGCACGGTGCTGCTGGACGGCAGGCGCATCAATGCGTGCCTCACCCTGGCGGTGATGCACGACGGCCAGTCGGTCACCACCATCGAAGGGCTGGCCCGCGGCGAGCAACTGCATCCGCTGCAGGCCGCCTTCATCAAGCACGACGGCTTCCAGTGCGGCTATTGCACGCCGGGGCAGATCTGCTCGGCCGTGGCCATGGTGGAGGAAGCGCGGGCCGGCATGCCCAGCCACGTCAGCGGCAACCTGCAGCGGCCCGGCGCACTGACGCCCGAAGAGATCCGCGAGCGCATGAGCGGCAACATCTGCCGCTGCAGCTGCTACCCCAACATCGTCGCGGCCATCCAGGATGCCGCGGGAGCGCGGACATGAAGGCCTTCAGCTACGAACGCGCCGCCTCGGCCGAATCGGCGATTGCGGGCGCGATGCGCCCCGGCGGCAAGTTCATCGCCGGCGGCACCAACCTGCTGGACCTGATGAAACTGGAGGTCGAGGCGCCGGCTCACCTGGTCGACGTCAACCGCATTCCGGGCCTGGACCGCATCGAGCCCACACCCGAAGGGGGCCTCCGCATCGGCACGCTGGTGCGCAACAGCGACCTGGCGGCCGACATGCGCGTGCGGCGGCAATACCCGGTGCTGTCACGCGCCCTGCTGGCCGGCGCATCGGGCCAATTGCGCAACAAGGCCACCACCGGCGGCAACCTGCTGCAACGCACTCGCTGCTATTACTTCTACGACACCAGCAAGCCGTGCAACAAGCGGCAGCCTGGCTCCGGCTGTTCCGCCATCGGAGGGTTCAACCGCATCCATGCCGTGGTGGGCGCCAGCGACCAGTGCATCGCGGTGCATCCGTCGGACATGGCGGTGGCGATGCGCGCGCTCGACGCGCAGGTGGAAACCGCGCTGCCACAGGGCGGCCGCCGGGTGATCCCGATTGCCGATTTCCATCGGCTGCCGGGCAACACGCCGCAGCAGGACACCAACCTGCAGGCCGGCGAATTCATCACCGCCGTCACGCTGCCACCGCCGCCTCCCGGCGTGCAGCTGTACCGCAAGGTGCGCGACCGTGCTTCCTATGCCTTCGCGCTGGTATCGGTGGCCGCCATCGTGGACGCGCAAGGCGGCACCATCCGCGGCGCGCGCATGGCCTTCGGTGGGCTGGCCCACAAGCCCTGGCGCGTGCCCGTCGCCGAATCCGCGTTGGCCAACGCCAAGGCGGGGCAGGTCGCGTTTGCCGCGGCCGGCGACGCCGTGCTGCAAGGCGCGCAAGGCCAGGGCCACAACGACTTCAAGATTCCGTTGCTCAAACGGGTGCTGGCGGCAGTGCTGGCCGAAGCGGCGAGGGCCTGAAAGGCAATCACCATGGAAATGAATCAACCCGCACCGCCCAACGCGCTCGACCAGAACCGCCAAGGCCTGATCGGCAAGCCGCTGGACCGCGTCGACGGCCGCTTGAAAGTTACCGGCCGCGCGCCGTACGCCCATGACGTGAAGGAAGGAGCGAAACCGCTCTACGGCTGGCTGGTGGAAGCCACGATCGCGAAGGGCCGCGTCTCCGGCCTGGACACGCAGGCCGCCGAGAAGGCGCCGGGCGTGGTGCTGGTGATGACGCACCGCAATGCGCCCAAGCAGGCACCGTTTTCGCTGGAAGGCGAGGACCGCTTCGCCCGGCCCCGCCCGCAACTCGATAGCGCGCAAGTGCAGTACTACGGCGAGCCCGTCGCGTTCGTCGTCGCCGAAACTCTCGAGCAGGCGCGCGCGGCCGCCCGCCTGGTGCGCGTGAGCTACGCGGCAGAGAAGGGCGACTATGAACTCGCCCGCAACATCACCAAGGCCGAGAAGCCCAAGAGCTCGGAAGACCGCGAGCCGGACAGTGCGGTGGGCGATTTCAGCGGGGCTTTCGCCGGCGCGGCCGTCAAGGTCGACGCCACCTACACCACGCCGTTCCACATCCACGCGCAGATGGAGCCGCATGCCAGCCTGGCGTGGTGGGAGGGCGACCGCGTCGTCGTCCACTGCTCATCGCAGTTGCTGGAGAGCGCGCAGAAGTGCGTGGCCCACACGCTGCAGATGCCCGAGGAGAAAGTGCGCATCGTCAGCCGCTACATCGGCGGCGGCTTCGGCGGCAAGCTGCCGATCTATGGCGACGTGATCCTGGCGGCGCTGGCCTCGCGCCAGCTCGGGCGGCCGGTGAAAACGGCGCTGACGCGCCAGCAGATGTTCCACGTCACCACCCATCGCAGCGACACCATCCAGCGCGTTCGGCTGGGCGCGACGCGCGAGGGCGTGCTGGTCGCCATCGGCCACGAGGCGGTGTCGCACAGCGCGCGCTTCGATGATTTCTACGAAACCGCCGCCAAGCAGACCCGGTCGCTCTACGCCGCGGCCAACCGCATGACGCAGCAGCGCGTAGTCAAGCTGGACCTGCCGGTGTCCGACTCCGCCCGCGCGCCCGGCGAGGCCGTGGGCCTGCTGGCGCTGGAGTGCGCGATCGACGAATTGGCGCACCAGTTGCGCCTCGACCCGGTGGATCTGCGGCTGCGCAACGAGCCCAAGCAAGACCCGGAAAAGAACGTCCCCTATTCCACGCGCCAGCTGGTCCAGTGCATGCAAGAGGGTGCGCGGCGTTTCGGCTGGAACAAGCGCAATGCCGAGCCGGGCCAGGTGCGCGAAGGGCGCTGGCTGGTCGGCATGGGCATGTGCGCCAGCACGCGCGGCAACCTGCTGCGCCCGTCGCAGTGCAAGGTGCAGATGAAGAGCGACGGCACGCTCACGGCCAAGATGTCGATGACCGACATCGGCACCGGCAGCTACACCATCTTTACGCAGATCGCCGCCGAGATGCTGGGCCTGCCGCCGGAGAAGGTGAACGTGCAGCTCGGCGACAGCGACTTCCCGCCGACGGCCGGATCCGGCGGCTCCTTCGGCGCGGCCAGTGCCGGCTCGGCCCTCTACGACGCTTGCGAGAACCTGCGCAAGAAATTGGCGCAAGGCGCGGGCATCGATCCGGCGCAGGCGCGTTTCGAAGGCGGCAAGGTCAGCGGTGCCGGCAAGACGGCAACGCTGGCCGGCCTGGCCGGTGCTTCGGGCATCGAAGCCGACGGCGAGGTCAAGCCCGGCGATATGGAGAAGAAGTTCTCGCAGCAAGCCTATGGCGCACAGTTCGCCGAGGTGGCGGTGGACATGGATTCCGGCGAAGTGCGCGTGCGCCGCGTGCTCGGCGTCTTCGCGGCCGGCCGCATCCTGAACGCCAAGACCGCGCGCTCGCAGGCGCTGGGCGGAATGATCTGGGGCATCGGCAACGCACTTCACGAGGAGGCCGTCGTCGATGCGCGCCACGGCTTCTTCGTCAACCACGACCTGGGCGAATACCACGTGCCGGTGCACGCCGACATCCCGGCCATCGAGGCGATCTTCCTGCCCGAGGTGGACGACAAGACCAACCCGCTGAAGATCAAGGGCGTCGGCGAACTGGGCATCAGCGGCGCCGGCGCAGCGGTGGCCAACGCGATCTTCAACGCCACCGGCGTGCGGATTCGCGATTACCCGTTGACGTTGGACAAGGTGCTGGAAGGGCTCGCGCAGCAGCAGGCCAACGCCGGAGCGCCGCCCAAGGCCTGAGCTAGCGGTTGGACGCCGGGGGCGGTTGGCTCAGCGCCAGCCCGAGCCCGATGCCGCAGCACAGCATCGATGCCCACTGCACCAGGCCCAGCGGTTCCTGGTGGACCAGCGCGCCGGCCACCATCGCCACCACCGGCACCATCACCGACGAGAGGCCGGCGATGTTGGCGGGCAGCATGCCGACGATGGAGAACCAGGCGGCATTGCCGATCGCCATCGGCACGAACGTGATGTAGGCGATCACCAGGATCGTGGTGGCCGAGGGCATGAACCACTCGCCCGTGCCGAACGCGACTGCGCCGGCGACCATCGGCAGCGCGGCCACCAGCAATTGCCAGCCCGTCAGCACCAGCGCGGGCGCCGGCACCGGACGGCGCTTGAGGATGAGCGTTCCCACCGCCCAACCCAAACCCGCGAGCAGACCCAGCCCGAAGCCCAGCGGCGCCTTGGCATAGGCATCGATGCCATTGACGATCAGCAGCGCCACGCCCAGCCCGCCGATGGCCAGCGCCATCAGCACACGCCGGCCCGGCCGCTGGCCCAGGAAGGCCCAGGCGATCAGCGCCGCCCACAGCGGCATCGTGAAGCCCAGGATCGCGGCCTGGCCGGACGGGATGAGGATGGCGGAATAGGTGCTGGCGATGTTCCAGACCACCAGGTAGGCCAGCGACGCGCTGACCACCGTGCCCCAGTGCGCGCGCGGGATGCGCAGCGACTCGCCGCGAAAGCGCGCAAACGCCAACAGCGTCAGGCCGGCGCCGATGAGGCTCACCGCACGAAAGGTCCAGACCGACACCTCGCGCACGGCGATGGCGAACAGCGGCCAGTTGGTGCCCCACACCAGCGTGAGGATGAAGACCAGCGGGATGGCCTTGTTCTTCCACGGCGCGGCCATCTGTCGGTCTTTTTGCATGCGGCGATTCTCTGTCATTGCGGGCTCGACCCGCAATCCATGTTGGCACGCTAACCATGTATTCGCTAGACTGCCACCATGCCTCCCCGCATCGCCCTGATCCACGCCACGCCGCTCGCGATCGAGCCGATCAACGCCGCCTTCGCGCGCCACTGGCCGCAGGCCGAGCGCATGAACCTGCTCGACGACAGCCTCTCGGCCGACCGCGCCCGCGACGGCAAGCTAACCGACGAGATGACCTTGCGCTTCGTCGACCTGGCGCTCTACGCCGTCAGCGCCGGCTGCACCGGCATCCTCTTCACCTGCTCAGCCTTCGGCCCGGCCATCGAGGCGGCCGCCAATGCCAGCGGCGTGCCGACGCTCAAGCCCAACGAAGCGATGTTCGAGCAGGCCCTTGCGCTGGCCACTCAAGGCAGGGCGTTGAAGCTCGGCCTCGTCGCCACCTTCCTGGCCTCCATCGGGTCCATGAGCGAAGAGCTGCAGGTGATGGCGCAGGAGCAGGGCGTCGCGATCGACCTGCGCACGGTGTTCGTCTCCGAAGCCATGGACGACCTGGCCCAAGGCCGCGCCGAAGACCACCACCGCAAGATCGCGCAAGCGTCGCGCCAACTCGCCGATTGCGACGCGGTGATGCTCGCGCAGTTTTCGATGACGGCCGCCCAACCGGCCGTGCGGAAAGAACTAAAGTGTCCAGTCCTCAGCAGCCCCGATTGCGCGGTGCTGGCCCTGAAGCAAACAATGTCCGCCGATGCCTGAAACCCGCATCCCCGCCGCGCAACTGCGCGGCTTCATCGCCGCCGCGATGTCCAAGCTCGGCCTGCCCGAAGCCGACGCCGGCATCGTGGCCGACCTCATGACCGAGGCCGAAGTGCAAGGCTCCGACGGCCACGGCGCGATCCGCCTGGCGCCGTACGCGCGACGCATCCGCGCCGGCGGCATCAACCTCAAGCCCGACATCCACGTGGTCAAGGAGAAAGCCGCGATGGCGCTGCTGGATGGCGACAACGGCATGGGCCACCTGGTGATGCAGCGCGCCGCGCAGATCGCCATCGAGAAGGCGCGGCAATGCGGCATCGCCTGGGTCGGCGCGCGCCTGTCCAACCACGCGGGCCCGGCGTCGCTGTACGCACGCATGGCGCTGGCGCAAGACATGATCGGCATGTACTACGCGGTGGGCAACGCCAACCACCTGCCGCCCTGGGGCGGGCCGGACATGCTGCTTTCCACCACCCCCATCGCTGTGGCCGTGCCTGCGGGCGAGGAGCCGGCCATCGTGCTGGACATGGCGACCACCGTCGCCGCCTACGGCAAGGTGAAGGCCAAGGCGCAGCGCGGTGAGCAGATGCCCGAGGGCTGGATGATCGACCGGCAAGGCAAGCCGCTGACTGACCCCAAGCACGCGGAAGAGGGCTTCTTGATGCCCATCGGCGGCTACAAGGGCTACGGGCTGGCGCTGGTCGTCGGCATCCTGGCTGGCACGCTGAACGGCGCCGCGATGGGCAGCGAGACCATCGACTTCAACAAGGACGACGTGTCGGTGACCAACACCGGCCAGGCCATCGTCGTGATCGACCCCGACGCGTTCGGCGACATCGACGAATTCAAGGCCCGCGTGGACAAATTGATCCGCGAGCTGCGCGCCAGCGAACGCATGCCCGGCGTGGACCGCATCTGGCTGCCCGGCGAGCAAAGCCACGCCAAGCGCATCGCGAACGAGCGCGATGGGCTGGCGATGTCGCCGGCGCTGCTGGCGCAGTTAGACACCGTCGCCAAAGATTTAGGCATCCCCCGCATCCAGGAGACAACATGAAGTACGCAGCGATCCTTTTCTCGGCCTTGCTCACCACCGGCATGGCCCACGCCCAAACCTACCCCAGCAAACCCATCAAGATCATCGTCCCCCTCGCCGCCGGCAGCGCGGTCGACAACGCCGCCCGCATCGTCGCGGAAAAGATGTCCCGCAACATGGGCCAGGGCATCGTCATCGAGAACCAGCCCGGCGCGGCCGGCCTGATCGGCGCCGGCGCGGTAGCCAAGGCGCAACCCGACGGCTACACCCTGGGCGGCTTCAACGACAGCATCATGACCATGGTGCCCAACATGCAAGCCAAGATGCCGTGGGACATCGTCAAGGACTTCGAGCCGGTGTCGCTGGTGGCCACGGTGGAGTGGGGCCTGGTGGTCAACGCCGAGGCACCGATGAAAAGCGCGGCCGACCTGATCGCCGAAGCCAAGAAGGCGCCCGGCAAGATCAACTACAGCTCGGGCGGCAACGGCAGCCCGCAGCACATCGCGATGGCGCTGTTTGCATCGCAAGCCGGCGTGCAGATGACGCACGTGCCGTACAAGGGCGCGACACAGGCGGCGATGGGCGTGGCCGGCCACGAAGTGGACACGGCGTTCATGGGCATCTCGTCCGTCAATTCGCTGATCAAGGCCGGCAAGGTGCGCCTGGTCGGCGTCACCACGCCCAGGCGCATGCCGCAGTTCCCCGACGTGCCCACGGTCAGCGACACGGGCATGCCCGGCTTCGAATTCAATTCATGGTTCGCGCTGATGGCGCCGGCCGGCACGCCCAAGGCCATCGTGAATCAATTGGCCGCAGAAGTGAAGAAGGCGCTGGACGACCCGGAGGTGAAGGAGAAGTTGAATGCGCAGGGGCTGACGCCGAAGGGGACGACGCCGGAGGAGCTGGGGGTGGCGACTAAGGCGCAGTTGGCGAAGTATGGGGAGTTGATTCGGAGGAATGGGATTACGGGGGAATGACTCAACCAATTTCACTTACTGGACCAGAGCGAGTTCGTCCTCCACAGACTTGAGGACGACAGCTCGTAACAACGGCGTACTATCTGGGCTTTGTATCTATACCCCCTCGCGTCACTTGGACCGAGGAATGCCGTAGCAGGCACATTGGATAGCCCATGCAAATCGACTCGCTAGTAGTAAGCAACTTTCGCGGCATCAAGGAGGTTGTCCTCAACAACTTAGGTGGGATGGTAATCATCGCGGGCCAGAATGGATCGGGTAAGTCATGCATCTTCGATGCAATTCGTCTCTTGAAATCAGTGTACGGTGGCTATCAAGCAAATGAGTGGCAGCAATGGATGGGCGAATTTCAGATTCCGATATCAAATCGTGCAAGCGATTTCACTCCGTTGCTCAACGATCCAACCAAGCCATTGACAATTTCCTGCAATTTCAGACTTGCGCCAGCAGAGAGAACTTATCTGCAAGCTAACGCGATTGAGCTCTTGCAGGAAAAGATCTGGCGGACGATTCTCCCTGAGGCCTATGAATGGGGCGGTTTCAGAATGGCATCATTTGCTGCTCAATTCAGAGAACGCGGACCCGAAGTCGCTAAGCGCGCGACCGAAGAGTACCCGGCACTGATGGCGGAGTTGGCTGCACAGACGCTTCCCGGACATTTCTTTATTCCCCTGGGAGGAACGCCAACAATAAACAACTCCCTTGCGCTGTCTGTGATCTTTTGCACTTTCCGTCCCGAGTACGTGGGCGTAATTGACTATCACGGGGCACAGCGTCACTATGGGCGAGAGTCGGTGCAGGGCATCAATCTCAACTTAGATGCAACGGAAAAAATCAGAACTCAAACTGCTCTCTATAACTCTGCCGCTAAATACAATAACGTCAAAAGTGAGATGGCCTCGTCGTTCATCAAAGAGCTGCTTGCCGAACAAGCAGGCGTGGCCCAGACCTCCAAGGCAACACTGTCAAATACTCTTAAGGAGTTATTCGCCACATTCTTCCCGGAAAAGGAATTCTTAGGCCCGCGTCCACGGCCCGACGGAAGTTTGAGCTTTCCCGTGCGGACCGCTTCTGGAAGCGTGCATGACTTGGACGAATTGAGTGCGGGCGAAAAGGAGATTTTGTATGGGTATCTTCGAATTAGAAATTCGGCGCCCCACAATTCAATTATCCTTCTTGACGAACCTGAATTGCACTTGAATCCTCGACTGATACGGGGATTGCCCCAGTTCTATAGAAAGAACCTCGGCGAAATTCTTGGGAATCAGATTTGGCTGGTGACTCATTCGGACGCTTTGTTGCGCGAGGTAGTTGGGCGTGAAAACTACAACGTCTTCCATATGTTTCCATCGGGCAGCGTGCCCAAGGGCGAGAGTCAACTAAAACCACTATCAGCTACGGCTGATTTGGAACTGGCGCTAGTTGATCTCGTGGGCGATCTTGCCGCTTACAGACCGGGCGGGAAGGTTGTGATTTTCGAAGGTGGAGGCGACTCGGATTTTGATCAAAGAGTGACCGGAACGCTATTTCCGGAGCTCCAACAGCAGGCGAATTTGATCTCTGGCAGTAACAAGGTTCGCGTTCGAGCTCTGCACGAGACTCTGGACAACGCCTCCAAAAAAGGCCTCCTGCCGTTTAAGTTCTATGCAATAACGGACAGGGATGGTCAAAGCACCCAACAAACATCTCCCGTGAATAACTTTATGTGGGATGCCTATCACATTGAAAACTACTTCTTAGCTCCGCAATTTATCTTGCAGGTGTTGTCCTCATTAAATGAGACCAAGTTTCCCAGTGAAGCCGCCGTGTGGGATGACTTGCGACAATGCGCAGTTGACACGCTTCCACAACTAATCCGGCACGATCTGGCGGAGTACGCTAATGCTGCCATCATGTCGTCGATCAACATGAAGACAGACCCGGCAAGCTCGGACTTGACTACTGAACTGTATGAGGCAATACAGAGATCTGTTTTGCGCATCAACGACACAAACGAGAAACGGCTCAAGCTCGAAAGTTTGGTTACCGAAGAGGAAAGGCTTATGGCGCGATACCAAGAAAGCTTGGCCGATGGTACATGGGTACGGGTTTTCAGAGGAAGAGACATACTTAAACGGTTCGCCGGTACGCGCGCAAAGTCAGTCAGCTACGAAGTGTTTCGCAACCTACTTTTGACACGCATGCGAGATGCCAATTACCGACCAGAAGGCATGAATGAAGTTGTTCAAAGGATCGTCAGCGATTGACGCGGCATTCTGAGGAGGGCTCAAGCCAAAACTGCTATCAGTTCGGCCAACACGGTCACTTCAGTCGCACTTTGCGCCTGAAGCACGATGGGCTGAAACGCTGCGTCGCTCGAACTGGGAGACAGGGTAATGTGGGTGTGCGCCCAGCTTTTGTGACCGTCTCCTGCCTTTTCGCTCGAATAAATCTTGACGGTGAAAGTGCCGCCAGTCTCCGGATCGGCTATATCACGATGTTGCGCGAGCACGACCTTGCCTTGGCGTGTGCCTACCGGGTTTCCACGGAACAGGCACCAGGCGCCGTTCGGTATCCGCCGGTTCATCGATTCACCAACGACCTGGGCAATGAACATGTCTGGGCCAATTGAAATTCCTTCAGGAACTGCCCATTCAACAGCTTCGGGATCCAAAATCTGCGCCCCGGAGAATGTGCCAGCCGCCATCTTGAGCGGAATGACAGGTACGGCGTTTCGATACGGTATGACTGTGGCGTTCGGGATCACGCGAAACGGGCGAGGATCCACGAGTTCTTGAAGGCGAGAAGCAACGGACGGCCTTTGCGTCTCAATGACCGTTGGGCGCCAACCCCTCAGGCGCGAACGATAGTAGTCAGCCGTCTCTTCGTCCGTGAAGTACACGTAGCAGCCCTTCATGCCGCGCGTCATCAGGGTCCGGTAGGTGTTCTTGATGATGGCGTCGGCCTGACGGGCGGCCTCTGCGGGATTTTCTTTCGTGAGCTGCTTCAATCCGTGAATGGATTTGTCGGAGCTCGCGCGCCTGTCCGGTCGCACGACGACTTTCCCATCCCTGACGATCAAGTCATCGCCAATGATGACGCCGATGTAGTCGACCTCCAGCCCTTGGCACGTGTGGATGCAGCCAATTTCATTGACCGAGTCGGGTGAAACAATCCAAAGGCCGCCGTCCTGCGTCAGGTTCCAGCGGGCTTTGAAGTCGTGTTCGGGGATGACGATGTCGAAGGCCTTGCGGTCCTTCTTGCTCGGCCAGCTCCAGCAATAACCGGCAACCATCCTTGCACGGTTGCGCTCCTTGTTCTTGTCGACGATGAGGTCGCGCAACTGCACGGGCGAATCGACGATCCTGAAGTCGAATTCGGCCACGTCCAGCAGTTCATTCGCTGTCTCCCGCACTTGCAGGTTGTGATCGAGCCAGGCGAGATAGCCATCAGAGCCGTTGCAACGGAATTGCGAAGCCAGGTCCATCTGGCTGACCTTTGCCCCGAAGTGCTTTGCCCAGCGCTTGATCGTTTCCTTGTCGCCAATGTCCTTCAGCGTCACCTTCTGCGATTCGTCGATGAAAAAAACCGAAAAGCGGGACGCCTGGATCAACTCCTTGATCTGGTTGTCGCCAAGGTTGGCATACAGGCCGGACTTTTCGTTGAGGCGGTGCGCCTCATCGACCACCAATGCGTCGAACTCGTTCTCGGCAGCGGACGTGAAAGCGCCAGACCCGGTAAACAGATTGGAGATGTGGGTTTTCTTGAAGGTGCCGACAAGCCGCGCTTCGTAGACGGCGCGAGGGGCTGCATTCTTGGTCACGTACTTGGCAACGAGCCCGGCTTCGGTCAGGCCCACGAGCAGGTTGATCGCAACGACCGACTTACCCGTCCCGGGTCCACCTTCGACGATCAGGACGCGTTTGCCTTTCTCCTGGACCTGCCTGGCCTGCTGCAATGCGGTTTCGTAGACAAGCTTCTGGTCATCAACGAGCACGAATTCGCTGTTGCCCTTGAGCATTCCAGCCAAGCCGTCGGCAAGGCTCTTGGATGGGCGGATTCGTCCCTTCTCCATCCGATACAGTGCCTCGCCCTTGTCTCCGAAGCGGACGTGCCGCTGAATGAATTCGCGCAGTCGTGTGCGCTCAGAATCGCCCTTCAGAAACACCGGCGCCCGCTTTATGTGATCGGCATAGAACGGATCGTTGATGTCACCCCCGGGGAGGGGATAGTTATGCAGGTACGCGCAGGGCTTCAGCTCGATGCCACCGTCGTAGACCGCTTCATTGAAGCCTTGCAAGAGAGCGGCATATGACCACGCCTGGTACGACGGGTGGCTAACTTCTGCCTCTCCACGCGAAAACCGCGTCGAGACAATCGCGTCCTTCTCGGTTTTCGTCGCATGTTCCCACTGCTTGAGCTCCACGATGATTACGCACGATTGGTCGCCCGCACTTTTCCCGGTCAACAGGAAATCGACACGCTTCGACGTTTGGGGGATCGTGTATTCAATGGCGACGCCGCAGTCGTCCGGAACACCGTCGTCGTTGAGAACCTTGCCCATGTATCCGAGCGATGACGTCCAGGCGCGCATCTCCTCCTTGGAGACTGTGTGTCCGGTGCGCTTCTTGAAGGAGTCGAGAACGACCGCTTCGATGTCGTTCTTGAATACGTCGTCGAGAAACTGCTTCTTCTCGGCTTGGTAAATGATCACAGCCTACAGCTCCGTGTACTTCTTGTTGGAGCCCTTGGCCTTGTCGACAGGGTATTTCTCCGCATTTCGCAGAAGTTTGGCTTCGAGCGCAGGCACCAGGTCGATCTTGAGGTCGTGCGCCATCAGGAGCGTGTAGTACAGGACGTCCGCCAGTTCGTCGGCGAGATCGCCTTGCCGTTGCCCGGCGGTCGCCGCTATGGCTTGGCCTTCCTTCCACTGGAACACCTCGAGAACCTCGGCGGCCTCCAGCATCAGTGAAAGCGCCACGTCCTTGGGGTTGTGAAACTGCGCCCAGTCCCTTTCGTCACGGAACTGCACGATCTTCTGGGTAAGGGACTTCAAATCCGACATGGGTTTTCGCCTGACGTAATACCTTGGCGCATCCTACCGGGCGTAGCGTCCTCAGTCTAGGTTCGCGTTTACCGCGTCCCGACGTATCATGACCGCACCGGATTACGGCGGAGTACAGCCATGAGCAACTACAACGGAACGCCAGGCGACGATGTGATCAACCAGTCGTCGCTGGGTTTGGCGGACGGCACAAACATCTATGGCGGCGCCGGCAACGACGCGATCACCATCGCCGTAGGCAACGCGCTCGGCCAGCAGGGCAACGACACGCTGATCGGCACCAGCCCCTGGTCCTCCGCCGTGTATTGGGATTCGCCTTCGCCCATCGTGGTGAACCTCGTCACCGGCCAGGTGCAGGACGGTTGGGGTACGGTCGACACGCTCGTCAACATCCATGTCCTCCAACTCGGGCCGGGCAACAACAGCATCACCGGCTCGGCGGCCAATGACTCCGTCTGGCCGACCGGCCCCAGCAGCAACGCGATGGACCTGGGCGGCGGCAGTGACACCGTCATTTATTACGGCGCAAGCAGTTCCCAGGCGACGGTCAGCTACGACCCTGCAACCGCCGCGTTCACGGTGGTCAAGCACTTCGCCAACGGCGTCACGGGCACGGACGTGCTGGCACATGTGGAGACGCTCCGGTTCTGGGGAGCGGACAACATCGTCGAGACACTGGGCGTGGCGGATTTCACCGGCCCGTTCCGCTCCCACCAGACAGTCGCCATTCCCGGCGGCAACGGGGTGCAGCAACTGCTGGAAGGCGATTTCAATGGCGACGGCTTTGGCGACCTGTGGGTCAACCGCATCGACGGCCCGTCCACCGGGGAAGTCGCCAGCCCGGTGCAGATCGTGCTGGGCGACGGCCACGGCGGGTTCACCGACGGCACCGCTTCCGTTTTCGCGGGCGCGATCCCCAGCGTCAACTACGCGGCGCGCGTCGGCGGGGCCGATTTCAACGGCGACGGCATCACCGACGTGTTCGTGCCGGATTTCGGCGCGGACAAGCCTCCTTTCAATGGGGGGCAGAACCGGCTTTTCGTCTCCGCGGGCGGCAAGCTCACCGACCAAAGCGCGCAATTGGAGCAGCGGCTGACGCAGGGCCATGGCCTTTCGATCGGCGACATCGACGGCAACGGCTCACCCGATGTGCTGGTGGATGGCTTGAACGATCCCGGCGGCAAGGCCAACCAGGTGATCTTCAGCAACGGCGCCGGTGGATTCACGACGAACTCCGCCTTGTTCCCGGCGTCCGTGCAGGTTGTGGGCACATATACCCCCGGCAACACCTGGTCGTACATCGGCGACCTGAATGCGGATGGCCGCGCCGATATAGTGCTCGGCACCTGGGAGGGCCGGACGGGCACGCCTTCGCAACTGTTGCTGGCGTCGGCGCCCGGGGTGTTCCCCGCCAGCGGCGTCCACGCGCTTCCCTTGACCGGCGTTTCGAGTGAGAACATCGTGGCGATCACCGGCATCGACCTGAACGGCGACGGGCTGCGCGACCTCGTTGTGTCCGCAACCAACGGCGGTGAACGTTCGCAGTTCTATCAAGTGCCGTACCTTCAGTTCCTGGTCAATCATGGCGGCGGGAATTTTTCCGACGAGACGCAGCCGCGGTTCGCGCAAGACCCGGCCGACCACGCAGGCTACTGGTACAAGTTCGTGGAAGTGGTGGATTTCAACGGCGACGGCGCCGACGACATCCTCGCGGTGACGGATGGCTCGACGCACAGCGCCGACCTGCTGCTCAACGACGGCGCCGGCCATTTCACGGTGGCCCGCACCTTCGCCGGCTATACGAGCATGCACGCCATGGATGTGGATGGCGATGGAATCCCCGAACTCGTGGGGGCCACCGATTCAAGCCTGACGGTCTACAGCAACGACATCTTCACGGGCAACGCCACCGGCCTGGTGTTCCATGCCGGACCGCGTGCCGACCATATCGCCGGGTCCGCCGGCGTCGACAAGGTCGTCTATGCCACGCCGATGGCGCAGGCCAGCGTGAGCCACGTCGCCGACGGCTGGACCGTGGGCAACGGCGCCTTCAACACGGACCATCTCTCGGCAATCGAGCGGCTCCAATTCGCCGACACCAAGCTCGCGCTCGACCTGGACGGCCATGCGGGCACGGTGGCCCGGTACCTGGGCGCGGTGTTCGGCGCGGCTTCGGTCGGCAACGCGGCGTACGTGGGCATCGGCTTGTCGCTGATCGACGCGGGGATGGGGCAGGACGATCTCATGCAACTTGCGCTGCAGGCCCGCCTGGGAGCGAATATTGCAAACGCAACGTTGGTGACGACGCTGTACACCAACGTGGTGGGCTCGGCGCCGCCGGCCGGCGACCTGGCCTATTACAAGGGCCTCCTCGACAGCGGCGCGTACACGCAAGCCGCCTTGGCCAGGATGGCGGCAGATACCTCGTTCAATCTCGCCCACATCGACTTGGTTGGGTTGGCTGCGCACGGTCTTGCGTATCAATAGGCGCGGCGGCTTCTGTCCGGACTCGGGCTACAGCACCGCGTCCAGCATCACCGCCCATTTCGCCGACAATTTCTTGTACCCCGCCTTGGTCGGGTGAATCTCGTTCTGCCAGTCCGCGGTCGCGCCGGGGTCGCTGTTGCCGGCCCTGGTCAGCGTGCCCAATGTGTCCACCAGATGCACGTTGGCGTGGATCTGCTCCAGGCGCGAGAGCAACTGGTGCAGCCTGTCGAACAGCTCTGTCGAAACATCGTTCCAGTCCGGCCCCGGCACGTTGAACGCCGTCAGCGCCTTCGAGAGCCAGGGACCAAAGCCGAAGCCGGCGCCCGCGGGCCGCGGTGCCGCCATGTCATAGGTGTGGAAGATCACCGGCACGTTCTGGTTGACGCCCTGGTCGCGCGCCGTGATGAAGCGGCTGAAGACGTCCTGGAGGTGCGATTCGAAGACGGTCCAGCCCGCGTCGCTGATGTACCTGGCGCCGCCAGTTCCGGGCGGTCCCCACTCGGCTTGCAGTCGCAGCAAGCGTTTGGCGGGATCGGCATCGGTCGACTGCAGGGCGTCGATCAGGTCGTTGCCGCCGCCCGAAAGCAGGATGCCGTCGAACTTCGCCTGCAGTGCGCCGTTCAGCATCTGCAGGAACGTGTCGCTGGTGGTTGTGTCTGTCATGTGCTGCAGCACCTTGCCCGGCACGGCGCAATTGACGATGCAGGTGGACGCGGCCAGCTTCAGCCCGAATAGCAGGTTGGTGGTGAGGTAGGGCGGAAACGCACCGATCGAAAACCACGAGTCGCCTTGCGCCAGGCAGCGGTGGGTGAATTGCTCGATGGGGTAGGGCGGGACTTCACCGCCGCCAAGGTATTGGCCGGGCGTGATGGTGATGGCGGGCAGCGGCATGTGTTCCCCTTGTTGCAGGGGCTTTATATCGCCGCCGCGACGCCGTGTCGCCCTCTATTTGAACTACCCTCCGTGATAGCCCTTGAGGATGTCTTTCACCGGCCGGTCGGGGTCGATGGTGGAGTCGTTGGTGCGCTCGGGCGAGTCGAGCTTGCGGCTTTCTTCCTCCGCCTTTTCCAGTTTGGCTTTGGATTCCGGCGGCGGCTCGGGGGTGGCGTCGTTGAGGTCGGGCATGCGGGTTCCTCCGTGGGTTGGATATGCCACCGATCCTAGGCGCGCGACGCACGAGCGCCGTCAGCGCGACGGCAGCCGTGCTGTAGGAGGATGCTCTGAGCCTCTAGCTGGCGCGCCGGCTCGCCGCCGCCTGCGCAATCTCCGGCGGCAGGCGCTTGAGCAGCCAGCGGACGGCCAGCGGCACCAGCACGATGTCGTCGAGGAAGCCGACGAAGGGGATGAAGTCCGGGATCAGGTCGATCGGCGAGACCACGTACAGCACGATCAGCAAGGTGCCCCACTTCAGCCAGCCCGGTGCGGCCGGGTGGCGCAGCGCAAACCACAGTTGCCGCGCGTCACCGCGCAGCACGGTCCAGAGCAGGGGCAGGCGTTTCCACATGGCAGGGCCTTGTCGTGATGGCGCCTCCACAGGCACCTGCGGCAAAGATGGGCACGCTTGGCGCCGCTGCAAGTGTTCCACTGTGACGATTCGTGTGCGAAAAGGCAGGCGGGCGTTTGCGGCGTTTGCTTACGCGGGCGACCACAAGCATGCAAACAGAATCCCTGCAATGCAGCAGCTGTCCCACCCCCGCCTTCGGCTCACCAGCGTCGCCCTCGCGGCCTTATGGCTGAGCGCTTGCGGTGGCGGTGGGGACGGCGGGGTGCCGACCGATGCGCCGACGCCATTGGGCGCGCCGATGAGCGCTGCCGTGCCGCTGCGGGCAGCGACTTCGGCGCCGTCCTGGAGCGTGGCGTATTCGACGCCGCAGATCTGGCATTCGCTTTCGTCCAGCGCGGCCGGCGACGTCCTGGCAGCGGGGACGGCGGGTGGCGCGATCTACGTTTCGGCCGACGGCGGCGCATCCTGGACCGCGGGCAACAGCCCGTCGGGCACCTGGATTTCCAGCGCGATGTCGGCCACGGGCGACCGCATCTTCGCGGTGCAGTACGGCGTCGGCATGTACACCAGCACCGACCGCGGCCGCACCTGGCTGCAGGTGACCAGCAGCCCGCTGGTCTACGACCCCAACGGCATCGCATTCGAGGCGGTGAGCGTGTCGCAGGACGGGCAACACGTCGCAGCCGCCATCCAGAACGGGCGCATCGTCCTCAGCAATGACGCCGGTGCCACCTGGCACGCGGCCACGCTGCCCGACGCGCCGCAGGAGCGGTGGTGGCGCTGGCTCGACAGTTCGGCGGACGGGCGCGTCCTGGTGGCCGTCTCGCACAACGGCGAGATCTACCTGTCGCGTGACACTGGCGCCACCTGGAAGGCCGTCACCGTTTTGGTGGGCTCGCCCGCGGCCGCTGTGGCCGAGCACTGGTACCGCGTGAAGGTCTCGGCGGACGGCGCAACGATCGCCGTGGTGGCCAACAGCTTCGGCGGCGGACCGGGGACCGGTATCTATGTCTCCCACGACAGCGGCGGCAGTTGGACCAAGGGCTACAGCCTGGTCGCCGACTACACCTTCCTGGCCATGTCCGGCGACGGGCAGACCATCGGCGCCACGGTTTCCAACACCGGCTCCACGGCCGGGCGCGTGCTGCTGTCCACCAACGGAGGCGCAAGCTTCACCGCGCAGGCCATGCCCGGCACCGACACCAACTGGCGAGCGGTCACGATGTCCGCCGCTGCCGACCGCGCGGCCGTCGCAGCGGGCGGCTTCGACACGCAGTCGGCCGGGCTCTTGTACACGACGGGTGCGGCGAGCGCACCGGCCCCCGCGCCCAGTTGCAACCCGCCTGCGTGGAATACGACCACGCGCTACATGCCGCGCGACACCGTGATGCGCAATGGCACCATGTACGTGGCGACCGACGCATCGGCATCCGCATGGAACGTGAACAGCCCGCCGGAGTGGACACCGAGCTATTGGTCGGTGACGAGCTGCGGCGCGCCGGCACCGGCGCCGGCTCCCGCGCCCGCACCGGCACCCACGCCTGCGCCGTCCCCGGCGCCGGCTCCGGCTCCCGCGTGCAGCGCGCCCGCGTGGAACACCACCACCCGCTACATGTCCGGTGACCGGGTGCTGCGCAATGGCACGCTCTACACCGCGACCGCAAAGTCCAATTCGGTCTGGAACGTGAACAGCCCGCCGGAGTGGACCCCGTCTTATTGGTCGGTGACGAGCTGCCCCTAGCGCCCGCCTGCGCGCTCTGCTACAACGGGAGCAGAACCTCCAGGAGCAGCGCGCATGACCGATCCCATCTCCGATCGCCTCTCCAAGTGCTACACCGGCGTCGTCCACGACGTCATGCGCGCCATGGGCCTGCGCGACTTCACCTTTCCTCCCGAGCTGCGGCCGCTGTTCCCCGAGCGCCGGCTGGCCGGCCCGGCTTTCACCATCGACGGCAAGGTCGACCCCGGGGTCGACCCGCACGAGACGCTGGTGGCCTGGACCGGTTTGCTGTCTCAGGCGAAAGCGGGCCACATCTGGGTGTCGCAGCCCAATGACCGGGTGGTCGCGCACATGGGCGAGCTGTCGGCGGAGACGCTGCGCAACAAGGGCGTGCTGGGCTGCGTGGCCGACGGCTTCGTGCGCGATGTGGACTTCCTGATCGAGATGGGCTTCCAGACCTGGTCGCGCGGCTTCACGCCGCGCGACATCGTCGGCTACTGGCTGCCGCGCGCGGTGGAAGTCGAGATCCGCATCGGCGACGTGGTGGTGGCGCCCGGCGACTACCTGCTCGGCGACCGCGACGGCCTATTGCGCGTGCCGAAGGCGATCGTGAGCGCAGTGGTGGAGTTGGCGGAGATCGCGATGGCGACCGAGAGCAAGGTGCGCACCGCGATTCTTGGAGGTATGGATCCGCAGAAGGCCTATTTGCAGTTCGGGAAGTTTTGAGCGAACACCGCTACTGCAAGTCGACGATCTCGACCCAGTTCGGGTTCTTGCCGACCGGCAGTTGCGCTTGCGCCGTCAACTTGCCTGTCGCGGGGTCGATGCGATACGCCGTCAGGCCGTGCGATGCCTGGCCCACCGCCAGCAGCCAGGTGCCGGTCGAATCGATCTGGAATCCGCGCGGCTGTTTTTCCGTCGGCTGGTGGCCGATCAATCTCACGTCGCCGCTGGCCGCGTCGACCGCCCACATCGCCAGCGTGTGCGAGTTGCGCTCGCTGGTGTACAAGTAGCGGCCGTCGGGCGTGAGGTGCAGATCGGCGGCCCATGGCTTGTCGCGAAAGCCTGCGGGCAGCGTCGACACGGTCTTGATGAGGCTCAGCGTGCCGCGCTGCGCGTCCCAGGCCAGCACGTCGAGCGAGGCGTCCAGCTCGTGCAGCAGGTATGCGTGCTTGCCGTCGGGGTGCAGCACGATGTGGCGCGGGCCGGCGCCGGCACGCGTGGCGAAGGCGGGCGGCTCATTCGGCGTGAGCCTGCCGGTCGCCGGGTCGAAGCGGTACTGCAGCACCTGATTGCTGCCGAGATTGGTGACCAGCAGGTTGCGATTTGCGGCATCGATGACCGCCGCGTGCGCGTTCTTGCCGGTGGGGATCACCGAGGTGGCGGTGCCGGCCACGCCGTCCGCGCCGATCGGGCTGACGCTGATCTTGTTGCCGCCGTACGAGGCCGCAAAGAGCCAGCGGCCGGTGCGGTCCGTCATGATGTTGGCCATGCTGTCGGGCAGCGCCGCGGTGCCGATGCGCGCGAGCGCGCCGGTGCGCGGATCAATCGAGAAGGTCGCGACGCTGTACGGCTCGGAGCGCAGCGCCGCGTAGAGAAAGCGCTTGTCGGGGCTGAACGCCATCGGCATCACGGTGCCGCCCACGTCGAGCGTCTGCATCACCTGCACGGTGCCCTTGTCGCGGTCGAGCTTCAGCACGCTGATGTCGCGGCTGTCCGCGTTGGCCACGTAGGCGACGGCGGGGCGGATTTGTAAGGTTGTCATGCAAATCGCGGATTGTTGGGGAGGCTTTGCAGCCTGTCAACGCGGGAACCATTCGCGGTGGCTTTGGTTCGAACGTGAAATATTCCTTTCACAAGCGAGCCCATCCATGAATTCGATCACCACCCGTTGGACCCCGCAGCTTCTCAGCATCCTGCGCATCGTCACCGCATTCCTGTTCGTGGAGCACGGCATGCAGAAGTGGCTCGATTTCCCGGCGCCCGCTCAGTCACCGACCCACCTGATGTCGATGGTCGGAATCTCCGGCATTCTCGAGTTGGTGGGTGGCCTGTTGCTGTTGATGGGGCTGTTCACGCGGCCGATGGCCTTCGTGCTGTCGGGGTTCATGGCGTTTGCGTATTTCATCGCGCACGCCCCGCAAGGGTTCTGGCCGCTTCTCAATCATGGCGAGCTGGCGGTTATGTATTGCTTCGTCTTCCTCTATATGTCGGCGGCGGGGGGCGGGCCCTGGAGCGTCGATGCGTGGCTGCGGGACCGCAAGCCGGCTGAGGCGGGTTTCGCTCACCGCCGCCATGCGCACGAGAGCCCGAATTGATCGCGGCGCGTTGACGCAGAAGCTCTAGGCTTCCCCTGGGGCGCGAGGTTCGCTGCGCAGCCCAGGGCGCGCAGCGCGGCGCTGCCGCAAGTCTTTCAGGAATTGTTGGGTGGGCACGTACAGCGGGTTGGGCTGCACCGAATCACCGACAACCATCATGGGGTGGGTTCGCAGGATGTCCATGACGACGCTCGCGCTGTACTTGCCGTGTTCGTAGGCACAGATGACGATGTCGGTGTGCTGCTCCACGAGCGGGTTGAGGCGGGCCTCGTATTCGATGAGGTCTTCGCTGCCCGGCAAGCCTTTCAGCACCCATTCCATGTTCGCCCACAGGCGCGTCCGGCCGGACTGCCTGCCGCCGCGCAGGGCCTCTTCGATCAACGAGAGCATCTCATGCTGGTCGAAGCGGCCACCGCGCAGGTAGACATCATCCCAAATGCGCAGTTCCGCCACGCCAACTGCGGGTGTGACGCCGATTTCGATTCCGGCGTCGATCAGCCGCTCACGCCGCTCCTGCTCATGCGCCGGGTCAAGGAAAAGCAGGCACCTTTCCCCGCACTGCGCGCAGTCCGATGCGAAAGGCAGGAGGACCCGATACTCCTCTTCGGGGTCGCTGAAGAACGCGCAAGCGTGACACGGCCCGACCAGTTCGGAGCCCTTGAGCCGCGTGGAAACCGCGGGTGACAATTGGCTCATGAGTAGCGCCCCATTGCTGGGAGCGTACCAGAGCGTAGCTCGGCAGTCTTGTCAGCGAACGCCGCCCGGCGGTTGCCGGCGCAGCTACGAATCGTGTCAGGGCAAAGTGAAGTAGAAGGTCGAGCCCAGGCCCGGCTGCGACACCGCCCACAGCGCGCCGCCATGCTTGTCGACGATGCGCTTCACGGTGGCCAGGCCGATGCCTTCGCCGGCGAAGCTGTCGCCATGCAGGCGCTGGAACGGCTCGAACACGCCTTGCGCTTCGGCCGGGGCAAACCCGATGCCGTTGTCCTTGACGAAGTACCTGATTTCCTTCTCCGGGCCGAGCTCGATCCCCATTTCGATCGCCGGTTCGCCTTCGCGTCCGGTGTACTTCCAGGCGTTGGACAAGAGATTGTGCAGGGCCAGCTTCATCAGCGGCGGGTTGCAATCGGCCCACATGCAGGGCGCGACCGAGACCGTGACCTGGCGCCCGGGCTCGGCTTCGCGCAGGTTCGCGATGCATTCCAGCGCGATCGGGCTGAGGTCGACCAAGCTGCGCTTCGCCTCGGCGCTATCGAGGCGGCACAGGGTCAGGATCGCCGCGGTCATCTCATCCATCTGGTGGGCCGCGCTGCGGATGCGGCGCAGGTAGTGCGCGCTGCGCGGGCCGAGCTCGTTGACCGCGGCCTCGGACATTGCCTGGCTGAAGCCGACAATGGCCATCAGCGGCGAGCGCAGGTCGTGGGCCACCGTGTGGGCGAAAGATTCGATCTCGTGTTGCGCGCGCGTGCGGTCCTGAAGTTCCCGGGTCAGGTCGGCCAGCTGCTGCTGGGTCTGCCGTGCCTCGGTGATGTCCGCAAAGGACACCGCGAGGCCCTGGTCGAAGGGGAACGCGTTGACGCGCAGCCAGATGTCCAGGCCGGGATAGAAGGCCTCGAACTCGGCGGTAGCGCCGGTTTCCATCGCACGATGGAACTCTTCCTCGAAGATGGTGGCGCGTGCATCCGGAAATACCGCCCAGATCGGCTGGGCAAGCAGGTCGTCGCCGGCACGAAAAGCCTTGCGCGCGGCAGGGTTGAGGTATGTGAAACGCCACTGGGCGTCGAGGGTGAAGAAGCCATCGGCCAAGCGGTCGAATATGTCGGCGAATCGCTGGGCTGCCTCGGAGCACTGGCAGCCGGTGCTGGGGCACTCGTTTTCGAGGAGGTGGTCGGTTTGCGTCATGGCTGAAGTTCGGATCCCGGGCGGGACAATGCTCAAGTGTCGGATAAGACCGCAGGCCGGCGGCATTGGTTCGCCCATTCACATCAAAAAGACCGCCAGATGCGATATTTTTCCTGACTCAGCGCGAACTGCCCGTCTTGATCTGCGCCATCAGCCGCTCCCGTCCGTTGCGCACGTGCAGCCGCATCGCCGCCTCGGCCGCGTCGCCGTCGCGTGCGTGAATGCAGTCGATGATGTCCAGGTGCTCGCGGTGCGTCGCCTTTGATTTCGCCGCCGGCCTGAAGATGGCCTGCACGCGGTAGAGCCGTACCAGCGAGTACAAGTCCTCGCACAGCAGCCGCGCGATCCAGCGGTTGCGGCTGCCGATGGCGATCTGGCGGTGGAAATCGTTGTCCGCGCCGCCGGCAAACACGGCGCCGGGCGAGCGCTGCAGCATCTTGCCGATCAGCTCTGCCGTTTCGCGCAGCTTCTTGATCTCCGGCACCGTCATGTTCTCGGCCGCCTGCCGGCAGGCCATGCCTTCCAGCGATTCACGGGTCACCAGCAATTGCTCCAGGTCCTCGATCGAAAGCTGGACCACGCGCACACCCGCATGAGGTACGCGCTCGATCAGCCGCCGGCCCTCCAGCGTGCGGATGGCTTCGCGCAGCGGCCCGCGGCTCACGCCCAGGCTGTCGGCCAGCGACTGTTCCGGCAGCCTTGCACCGGGCAGCAGTTCGCCGCGCACGATCATCTCCTCGAGCCGGGCGACGGTGTCGTCGATCAGGACGCTGGGTTCGGTTGCGGTCTTGGCCATCGGTGAACTTTAAATGTGTTGACGAAGTGCATGGATTGTCTACAATCCGCATCTTACAAGGAAACGAACCATGCAACAACGATTGGCCGACACTGTCAACATCCTGGTGCCCACGGGCGCCCTCGGCATCGGCGTGACGGAGGCCGCGGTCGCCGCCGGCATCGCGGCAGGCGCGCACGCCATCGCCTGCGACGCCGGCTCCACCGACAGCGGCCCCGCTTACCTCGCCACCGGCCTGGCCAAATACTCGCGCGCGTCGGTCAAGCACGACCTCGCCATCCTGATGCGCGCGCAGGCCAAGGCAGGCATCCCGCTCCTGATCGGCTCCTGCGGCACCTCGGGCAGCGACGCCGCGCTGGATTGGACCCACGAAATCGCCAAGGAGATCGCACTCGAGCACGGCCTCAACCCGCGCATCGCGCTGCTTTATTCGGAACAGGACCGTGGCCAGTTGGCCCGCCTTGCCGCGCAGGGCCGGGTGACGCCGCTGGCACCGATGACATCGATCGACCCGGCCCTGTTCGGCGAATGCGATCACGTGGTCGCCCTGATGGGTCCGGAGCCTTACATGGCGGCGCTCGACGCGGGGGCCGACATCGTGCTCGGCGGCCGCACCACCGACACCGCCGTGCTGGCGGCCGTTCCGTTGCGCCGCGGCGCCGGGCTCGGCGCCACCTGGCATGCCGGCAAGACGGCCGAGTGCGGCTCGCTCTGCACGACGCAACCGCGCTCCGGCGGCGTGATGATCCGCGTCGGCAAGGACGCCTTCGAGGTCGAGCCGCTGACGCCCGGCGTGCGCTGCACCGCCGAAACCGTCTCGGCCCACATGCTGTACGAGAACAGCGACCCCTTCGTGCTGACCGAGCCGGGCGGTGTGCTGGACGTCACCGCCGCGCGCTATCACGAGGTCGACGAGCGCGTGGTGCAGGTGACCGGCTCGAAGTTCCTGCCCAAGCCCTACACCATGAAACTGGAAGGTGCCGCCGGCAGCGGCTTCCAGACCATCATGCTGGTCGGTATCCAGGATCGCGGCGTGCTGGCGGAGATCGACCGCTTCGTCCAGAAGATGCACGGCGTGCTGGTGGGCCGCGTGCGCGAGACCATGGGCGCCGCAGCCGGCGATTTCGATATCTCGCTGCGCCCCTATGGCTGGAACGCCGTGAGCGGCATCGAGGTGGAGGCTTCCGGCGCTCCGCCAAGGGAAATCGGTTTGCTGTTCGTCGCGACGGCGGCCACGCAGGAGATCGCGACGCAGATCGCCAAGACCTGCAACCCGTGGCTGTTCCACCTGCCACTCAACGAGGAGGGGGAGCTGCCCAGCTACGCGTTCCCGTTCTCGCCGGCGGAAGTCGAGCGCGGCCAGGTGTTCGAGTTCAAACTCAACCACGTCGTGCATGTGGCCGACCCCTTCGAACTGGTGCGGACGGTGTTCGCGCAGGAGAGGGTGGCCGAACATGCCTAAGGTCCACGAAGTCTGCCACGACGTGCGGTCCAAGAACGCCGGTCCTTTCTGGATCACGCTCGACCTGTCGTTCAACGACCAGCAAGCGTTCGAGCGCTACGCGAACGCGCCGCAACTCCAGCCCGATGCGATCGGCGCGCTCTACGGCGTCGATGTGGCGCTGGTGAAGCACTTCCCGATCGCCGACCTGCGGATCCTGAAAATTTCCTATCCACGGCGCCACCCCCAGGGCGGCGCGATGGAGCGGGACATGCACGGCGGCCAGCAATATGTGCGGCTGCTGGATGTCGAGCTTTGAACAACATGAATGAGAGAGACAACATGATTCACAACCCCCAACGCCGTTCGCTGCTTCGCGCCGGTGTGGCCGTGGCATCCGCCGCATCGTTTTATCCCGCTTTGTCGTTCGGCCAGGCCGCCTATCCCAACCGGCCGATCCGCGTCCTGATCGGCACGCCGCCCGGCGACACCGCCGACGGCTGGACGCGCACGCTGGTGGCCGGGCTCTCGCCGCTGCTGGGGCAGTCGATGATCGTGGACAACCGGCCCGGCGCGCACGGAATGATCGTCGGCGCCGCGGCCAAGGCGGCCGCGCCCGATGGCTATACGCTGCTGGTTTCCACCGGCGGGCCGATGTCGATCAACCCGGCGCTCTACAAGGAAAAACTGTCGTACGACCCGCTGAAGGATTTCGTGCCGATCTGCCCCGTGCTGCGCGGCCCGCTGTTCCTGTACGCCAACAACGACACGAAGGTGACCAACCTGAAGGAGATGGTCGCCTACGTGAAGGCGCGGCCGGGCAAGGTGTCGTACGGCTCGGGCGGCACCGGCACCACCCAGCACCTGTCGATGGAACTGCTCAAGCGGGCCACCGGCATGGAGATGGCGCACGTGCCGTACCGCGGCTCGCCGATGGTGCTGCAGGACGTGATGGGCGGGCAGATCCCGTTTGCTTTCGATGCCGGTGGTTCGCTGCTGCCGCAGGCGCGCGCCGGCAAGGTGCGGCTGCTGGGCGTGACCGGCGCGCAGCGCTATTCGGGCACCGCCGATGTGCCGACGCTGGGCGAGCAGGGCGTGCCCAATTTCGATCCGCGAGTCTGGATGGGCCTGTTCGCGCCGGCCGGCACGCCGGCCGACATCGTGGTGCGGCTGAACGAAGCCGTGATCAAGGTTGCCGGCACCCCCGAATACGCCACGAAGCTGGCGGCGGTGGCGTCCGAACCCTGGCTGGGCAGCAGCGAAGACCTGCGCAAGTTCCTGGTGGCCGATATCGCGAGGTGGACGCTGATCGTCAAGGAAGCGGGCGTGCAGGCGGAGTGATCGACGGTCCTATTTTTCGACATCGATGAGCGCCCCAACTCGCCTTCGTCGAATGGCAAGGCCGTGCTAGGTGTGCTAGGTTCTGTCGAACGCCGGTAACCGCGCTTCTGGCACGCTGTGCTTCCTGTAGAACTTGAGAAGCCTTTGGCGCACCGCATCATCCTTGCCCAAGCCCAGGAAAGCCGCTGCGTTGCCCGAGAATAGGCGATTGAGCATGGCTTCATCAAAACCGATGTTCCTCCTGAAGTACTGGTATACGCGCTCCGTGTAGCCTTCATAGGCCGGATCAAGCCCAAGCATCATCCAGTCGGTACCGAACATCAGGTGCCTGCACTGCGGGTCGAACTCGCTCACCCACGCCGCCAGGTTCTTGTCGTAGTCCTTCTGGTCTGCCGCGACATTTCCGACAATTTCCACTAGGTAGCTGATGTCGGAGTACACCGGGGCCGCCGGATTGGCCGAGAGGAACCGGCCCAACGTCCACTCCCAGCTTGCTTTCGCGCCGGTGGCGCCGGGCGGCTTGGCCACGGATTCTGCGTCGAAGGATCCGAAGTGCGCAAGCCCCACATGCAACGCTGGCCAGTTCCTGAATACGTCCAACCAGTAGGCGGGGTCGGCGCGATGGCTGTAGTTCTTGTTGGCGCCATTGCTGTCGTTCGTGTGCGCCATCACAACCGCGTGTTCGAGGACGCATGAGTCGAAGAGGCGCGACATGGCATTGTCCAGCTTGCGGCCAATGGCGGCGGATCCGTCAGCCGGGCGCGGGGTGCACCCGGCTGTTGATGGGTCTTGCGCGGCACCGGCCAGCAGCCGCCTCATGGTGTTGTTCTGCTCCTCGGGGTAGGTCTGGCACTTGTCCGCGTTGCCCATGGGCCTGTAGCCCATGGGCGGGTACAGCTTGACGCCAACAAACCCCTCTTCACGGATCGCCTTGCGAACCAGCGCAAGCGGTTCGTACCCCTGGAAGATGCCCGCCTCGTAGGCAACTTGCCTCAGCGGATCAAAGCCCACGTAGCCGTGCACGACCGGCCCGGTCTTGCGCCTGGCAATCCGGCCCATCACGGTGACTTGAGCGGGCAAGGGCGACACTGAAACATATTCGCCGAGCCAGTGGTCGTAGTCGACCAGCGCGGGGCAGAGAATCGACGCGGTGAATCCCTGCCGGGCATGGTCGGACGCGAGTTGCTCGGCCAGTGCGTGCCGATAGCGCGTGAAGAGCCCGAACCATCGTAGGACAAGGCCCAGGTCAAGCGAGCGGTACGCGCGCTGGGCGACTACCAGAGCCTGCCCTTGCGTCAGCGCCTCGTCGCTCGTGCTGAGCGCCGTCTCACCTGCGGCCTTGAAAATCGCGCTTCGCATCCTACGCGTATTGATGGGTGTGCCATTCTCCGCCGACACCGCCATCCCGCGGTCCATCGTGAAAGACGCTATGGCCGCGATGACGGCCTTTTCATTTTCAACGGTGCTGCCGTTAGACAAAACAAGGGGGGTTTCGAGGTCAAGAATCCTGGTTTCCTCGGACGCGGAGGGCGCCTTGGTGCTGCCGACGATGGCGGTCAGCAGCGTGAGTAACTGATCGACCATATCGGGATCGTCGATGTCGAGGACTCGCAGGGCCTGTTTCGGGTAGTGCTTCAGGAAGACGATCTTGATGAAGCGCACCGCCGGCAGATCGCTGGCGTTGAAAACGTGCGAGTGCACGTCGATCAATTGCAGTTTCGACGGTGGCAGTGGCGCCAGACCCGGGCCGGTTTCGCAACCACCGGCGAGTAAAGCCGTGCCCATGCCTGTCGCCATCATGAATTCGCGGCGCTTCATGGCGATTCCTTTCAATATGTCGGTCAACGCAATTCTGAAAGTGGTGTCCTGGCAACCAAGTTCTGGATCTGCTTGAGTGTCCAACGCTGGTTGATTTCTTGCGGCAAGCGTTCGACCTTGCCATTGCTCGCCACCTGGTGCGTCGCCACGAAAGACAGCGTGATGGCGTCGTCCTCCACGACCCGGCACGGGCTCAACGCGCGCCTGGAGAAAAAGCCAGGATAGAAGTACGAGATACCAGCGTCGCTGCGCTTGAGCGCCCACATATCGGACTGATTCTTTTCGTTCGCGCCGCTCTTCTCCTGGCAGCGAAGGGTGGTCAAGCTGCGGATCGACCCGAGATATTCGAGCTCTTGAGTGCTGTCCTTGACTTTCAGGTAGTCATCGAACCACATCAGCGCCTGCGGAATGTTCAACTTGACCTCGAAGGCCGTGCTCCCGCGCTCGCTCTCGTCCAGCAGGTCGCCGCTGACGATGATGCGATTCTTCAGGGCTGCGGGTCGCGCAGAGGAGGCGATGGATCGCAGCAAGGCCGCGGCAAACGTTACAAGGGGTGCTGCCTGCGAGGTTCCGCTCATTGCCACCGGGGGCCGGTCCTTGTCGATCCAGGAGCGGATCTGACAACCGGGTGCGCCCAGGTCGACGAGCTTTTCGCTTCTGTTGCTGAAACTCGCGAGCTTTCCTGCTACGTCCAGCGCCGCGACCGTGATGACGTTGGCCTTGGCGAGGCCTCCATAGGCAGCGGGATAGATGCCCTGGTCGCCGACGTCGCGGCCGTAGTTCCCCGCGGCCACCACAAACAGGGTGTTGCGCAGCGCGGAGTCGAACAGCGTCTCGTAGGTATTGCCCACCTCTAAGTCCGCGCGCCCATCGTGGGCGATTGAAAGGTTCACGATGCGCGAGCCGCCATCCGCCGTGAGGCGCGAAGCCAGGAGGCCGGGTGCGCCCTTGAGCAAGGTCTTGGCGCCACGCCCGACGTTAAGGATCGTCAGCGAGACCCAGGGTGTCGGCGTCAGCGTTTCGCGTTGCGTCACGAAATCGGGGCCCCCGAGAACCAGGCCGGCAACGTGCGTGCCATGACCGCTTTGCAGATCGGGCAGCAAGCTGTTCGAATAGTTCAAGGGCATGACTGCCGTGCCCATCATGATCGCAGCGGATATCGTGTAGTTCGGGTCTGGCTTGAAGAAGCGCGCGGTAAAAGGGCTGCCGGCGAATGCGTCGGAGCCATCGGGCTGGGTCTTCGCCCCGAAGAAGCCGTTGTCGACGATCGCGACCTCGGAACGGCCGCCAGTGACGAGCACATTGCTGCGCTTGGCCGCCTCCGTCGCGAAGTTGTAGGCTTCGACCGTTCTGGCGACGTTGAACGGCGAGCCAGCGGATCCAAGGCAATCCGGGCCGGCCGCAGTGGTGCCGTCGGCGCCCGCCATCCCCAGCACGATGTCGCCTTCTTGGCTAGCCACCTCGCGCACCATCGTCCCTTTGGGATCGAGCCGCCGAATTTCTTCGGCCAGTTGGGCACCCGTTCCGCTGCGCGCAACGAGAGGCACGGTAAAGCTCACCGACGCGATCCGAAGGGTCTCTCCGGGCTTAAGGTTGGCGAGTTGTGCCGGAGTTTTTTCGAAGAACTTGCCGAGCGCTTCCTTTGAGCCTCCCCCACCTGTATAGGCCTGGTAGATTTCGATAGCCTTGTCCCCGGCCTTGACGACAACGCTCTTGTCGCGCGGCGTGGGGCTCACGAACAGGCACGCGGGCCAGGAAAAGGTACTGGCCGCGCTGCCGAGCGGCTCGTCCAGCGCAAGGCTCTTGAGCCCGTTGGCGCGCGCCGCTTCGTCGATGTACGCGGCCCGAACGTCACCACATAGCTTTGTAACGATCTGCCGCGGTGTCGTGGCTCGAGCGTCAGGGAATTGGGCATGACCCAACACCACCGGCTCCGCGTTCTTGGCGACGTGCCGGATGACCAGGTCGTTGAGGTGCGGACCGACGGCGCGGAGCGTAACGACCTTGTTGGAATCCACGGGCTGCGCTAAAGCCGATGCCGCGGCAAGTGCGGTGCATCCGTAAGCCAGTTTGGTCAGTTTCTGCATAACCCATCTCCCGGCTTGACGTTGAGTCCGCAAAGTTCGGGCTTGCTCGCGCTGTTGCGGCGCAGCCAACCCTCCGCCCAGTCCCTGAATACCTTAGTCCCGGTGGCGGCGACGCTTGACACGAAATCGTAGCGCGCGGGTGTGGTGCCGGGGATGCGTTCGGTAGCAACGCTGGAGTTGACGCCACGCACGCGGCGCAGCCTGTCGGGATTCTTGGACGTGATTCCGCTTAGCAAGGGCCCGCCGGAATCCCCGGGACATAGCGCGGGCTCCATGCCTTGCCGTGATCGGATCGTGGCGTACGTCGCGGCGTCGGGCACGGAGGCCGTTGCCAAATCGATCGCCGCGTCGCCCAGGCGCAGTTGCCCGTCCGCCTTGGTATAGACGGGCTCGCCATCCACGGTGTGAAGGTCGGCGCAGCCATATCCCGTCATCAGCACCGAGTCGCCGTGCTTGAGCGGTGCATCGGCATCGAGTACTTCGAAACGCATCGTCTTTAGCAATTCGGGACGCACGCCTGAGTCGTTGAGCACGCATAGCGCGTAGTCTTCGCTGCCACGTGGGGAACGGAACCGCGTGGGCCGCTTCAGGTAGTCAGGGTGAATCTCGCATGTGAACGCCATTTCCCGGTCGCCGACTAGCAACGTCGGCGTAAGGGGCTTTCCTCCCGATTCGCCCTGGTCGTCGACACAGTGCGCCGCCATGAGCGCGACGTTGGGGCCGAGCAGCGACGCTGTGCAGGTGCCGGTGCGCCGCCCAAAGACCGTTTGCTGCTCATAGGAGGCGATGATGAGGGCCGGCCAATGGCTTGCGATAACGTCGACGCCGTTGGTGACCTGGACGCGCGAATCGTCCAGCAAGTCCGCCGAAAGACGGAATACGAAGGGTCTGAGCTGTGTGGGGGCAACTGGCGTCGGCTGGGCGGCGACATCGCTGATGCCCGCGGCTATGAGGGCACAGCACAGATAGCGCCTGCACTCGCGCAAGGCCAAGCGTATAGGCAGGATGTTCATGGGGTCCTCCTTGACTTTCACGTGATCTGCAAATTCACGGATTTCTTTTTTGTGCAAGCATAGGGCGTGGGTCCGGGCGGAGCAAGGAAATTCGGGAGTTCCGGTTGTTCTCTCCTCAATATGGAGGATGCTTTAGCCGCCTGATTGACTCCACAATCCTCGACGAAGGGGAATAGCAATGAAACGATTTGTGCTAACTACTACTCTAGCCTCGACGTTGGCATTGGCCGGGTGTTCCACGGTGACCAATCAGTGGGCGCCTTTCCCGTCGGACAGAGAACTTACATCGTTTGCTGACCGCTGGGCTGCTGCCCCGAGAGAAAACGGCGTTCGCACCCAAGTGGCAGACATGCAGCGGGAACTTGTGAAGTACCGCGACGAAATCTATGCCCGTGCGCTCGATCGCAGCCGACTGGAGTGGGAGTCTTCGGGCTTGACGACGTACGGCGGCCTCGCCGCCGTCGCCGGCGCATTGGGGCACAGGATAGGGCTACTCAACTGGGGTGCTGGCATCGCGGCCATCGGGCTCACCAATTCCACGCGTTACCGCTTTCATGACCAGACGCAACTCTACGTGAGCGCGCTCAAGCGCTTGGCGTGCATCACGGGGAAAGTTAATTCGGCGAACGATACGACGGTGATACTCGCACAGGGTGCAAGCGATCTGGCGGCACAGACGGCGGCTTACAACTTCGTGAAGACGGTGGTCGCCGCAGTGGACTACGTCCGTGGCGAATATACCAACGGGCTGTTAGGTCTGTCCCCAACTGTGCCGTCCCGCGAAGAACTGCTCGCGCTGATTAACACGTATCGTGTTAACACACAGGTTGCCGTTGCCAATGAGCAGGATTCGGCACAAGCTGCGCGCAACCAAGCCGGCGAAACAGTTAAAGGACTGTCTACGGAAATCCAGAACTGTTCGAAGCTTTGACAGGTCGGGCAATGGGGTGAATGAAAGTCGGTGTTACTTCCGGCGTTTGCACTAGAAGCTTCCCTCTTTTCCACACCTTCAACCGATTCGCCCTGAGCCGGATCGCCTCGATCTTGTCCCGCGCCTGCAGCAGCACGAAGCTCGCATCGCAGCCCGGCTCGATTCCATAGCCTTGCAGGTGCATCACCTTCGCCGCATTGACCGTCACCGCGTCGAAGCAGGCCTTGATGCCCGCCTGGCTCGTCATCTGCGCCACGTGCAAGCCCATGTGCGCCACCTCCAACATGTCGGCGCTGCCCATGCCGTACCAGGGGTCCATCACGCAGTCGTGGCCGAAGGCGACGTTGACGCCGGCGGCCATCAGCTCGGGCACGCGCGTCATGCCGCGGCGCTTGGGGTAGGTGTCGTGCCGGCCTTGCAGCGTGATGTTGATCAGCGGATTGGCGATGACACTGACGCCTGATTCGGCGATCAACGGAATCAACTTGCTCACGTAGTAGTTGTCCATGCTGTGCATGGAGGTGCAGTGGCTGCCGTTGACGCGGCCCTGCAGGCCCAGGCGCTGCGCCTCGAAGGCCAGCGTCTCGATGTGGCGCGACATCGGGTCGTCGGTCTCGTCGCAATGCATGTCGACCAATTTGCCCTGCTGCGCTGCGATCTCGCACAGCAGTTTCACGCTGGCCGCGCCTTCGCTCATGGTCCGCTCGAAGTGCGGGATGCCGCCGACGATGTCCACGCCCATGGCCAGCGCGCGCTTGAGGCTGTCGACGCCGCCTTGCGTCCTGAGGACCCCGTCCTGCGGGAAGGCGACCAGTTGCAGGTCGATGTAAGGGGCGACACGTTTCTTGACTTCCAGCAGCGCCTGCACCGGCAGCATGCTCGCGTCGCTGGTGTCCACATGGCTGCGGATCGCGAGCAAGCCCTTTGCCACCGCCCAATCGCAATAGGTGAGGGCGCGCTCGATCATCGCGTCGGCGGTGAGCGTCGGTTTGAGCTCGCCCCACAGCGCGATGCCTTCCAGCAGCGTTCCGCTTTCGTTGACGCGCGGCAGGCCATAGCTGAGCGTCGCGTCCATGTGGAAGTGCGGATCGCAAAACGGCGGCGAGAGGAGCTGGCCGCCGGCGTCGATGGTTTCGGCGGCCGGTGCGGTCAGGCCCGCCGTGACCTCGGCGATGCGGCCGGCCTGCACGGCGACCGACATGCCGGTGCGGCCGTCGGGGAGGGTGGCGTTGGTGATGAGGAGGTCGAGCATCAGCGTTCGCCTTTGCGGTACGGTTTCATGAGGGCCTGCGGATACGCGGCCTTGCGCGCCACCAGCACCAGGGCGAGGATCGACAGGGCATAGGGCAGCATCAGGTACATCTGGTAGGGCAGGACGGCATCGTTGGATTGTTGCAGGCGCAACTGCAGCGCGTCAAAGAAGGCGAACAGCAGCGCGCCCAGCAGGGCCTTGCCGGGCCGCCATGAGGCAAACACCACCAGCGCCACGCAGATCCAGCCGCGGCCGTTGACCATGTTGAAGTAGAACGAGTTGAAGGCCGACAGCGTGAGAAAGGCGCCGGCCACGCCCATCAGCGCCGAGCCGGCGACGATGGCGCCCGTTCGCACGGCCGCCACCCGGATGCCCTGGCTCTCGGCGGCTTGCGGGTTCTCGCCCACCATCCGCAGCGCCAGGCCCACCGGCGTGCGATACAGCATCCAGCCCACCACCGGCACCAGCAACAGCGCCAGCAACGTGAGCGGCGTCTGTGCCGACAGCACCGGGACGCCCAGCCAGTGCATCGGCTCGAAGGTGGTGATGGTCGGCGGCGTGCTGACCTTGGGAAAGCTCACGCGGTAGCCGTACGCGCTGAGCGCGGATGCCAAGAGAGTGATGCCCAGCCCCGAAACATGCTGCGACAGCGCCAGTCCCACGGTGAGGAAAGCGTGTAGCAAGCCGAAAGCGCCGCCCACCAGCGCGGCCACCGCGACGCCGCCCCACAGGTTCGCGCCCAGGTACACCGCCAGCCAGCCGCTGAAGGCGCCGGCGACCATGATGCCTTCGATGCCCAGGTTGAGCACGCCGGCGCGCTCGCACAGCAGCACACCCAGCGTGCCCAGAATCAACGGCGTTCCGATGCGCAGCACCGCCACCCAGAACTCGGGATTGGCCAGCAGCGCGAGGATGTCGCTCATGACCTGCGCACCCGGTACTGCGTGAGCAGCGTGGCCACCAGCACCGAGATCAGCGATGCCGCCACGATCACGTCGGCGATGTAGCTGGGGACATTGATCGCCCGGCTCATGCTGTCGGCGCCCACCAGCACGCCGGCCACGAACACGCCGGCGGCGAGCACGCCCAGCGGATGCAGGCCCGCGAGCATCGCGATGACGATGCCGGTGTAGCCGTAGCCCGGCGACATGTCCAGCGTCACGTAGCCGGCTCGCCCGGCCACTTCGACCGCGCCGGCCAAACCCGCCAGCCCGCCGGACAGCAACGAGACCAGCACCATGGTCCGGGTGATCGGCACCCCGGCGAATGCCGCGGCCCGCGTGTTGGCGCCCGTAGCCCGCATGTCGAAGCCCGGCAGGCTGTACTTGAACAGGCCCCACAAGGCGACCGCCAGCGCGAACCCGCCGAGCAGGCCCGTGTGCACCCGCGTCCCGGCCACCAGCTTCGACAATTCGAGATCGTCCTTCAGCGCGACGCTTTGCGGCCAGCCCAAGGCGGCCGGGTCCTTCAGCGGGCCGTCCAACAAGGCTGAAACGCCGAGCAGCACGATGAAATTCAGCAACAGCGTCGTCACCACTTCGTCGACGCCGAGCCGCACCTTGAGCAGCGCCGGGCCCAGCAACAGCAGCGCACCGGCCAACGCCGCAGCCATCAGCATGAGAACGAACAGCAAAGCCGGCGGCGCGTCGAAACCGGTGCCGCCGTGCAGGCCGCCTACCGCGACGGCGGCCAAGGCGCCGGCATAGAGCTGGCCTTCCGCGCCGATGTTGAACAGCCGGGCCTTGAACGCCACCGTCACGGCCAGGCCGGTGAGGATCAACGGCGTGGCGCGGGTGAGTGTTTCGCTCCAGGCGAACACCGAGCCGAAGCCGCCACGAACAAGCGCCGCCCAGGTTGGCGCCACCGGCGCGCCGGCCCACAGCACCAGCAACGAGCTCACGAGCAGGGTGAAGGCGATGGCCGCCACCGGTGCCAGCACCAGCGCGGCGGGGGAGACGGCGGTGCGGCGTTCCAATCTCAAGGCGCCACTCCCGCCATCGCCAGGCCGATGGCTTCGCGCGTCCAGTCGGAGGCCGGGCGCGTCGGCGTCAGGCGGCCCGCGTGCATCACAGCGACACGGTCACCCAGCGCCAGCACCTCGTCGAGGTCATCCGAAACCAGCAGCACGGCCGCGCCCGCATCGCGTGCCGCAACCAATTGCCGCTGCACATACGCGACGGCGCCGATGTCCAGCCCCCAGGTCGGCTGGTGCGCGACGATCAGGCGCGGCGTGCCGCCGTCGGGCGCGAGCAGCGCGCGGCCCAGGATCAGCTTCTGCATGTTGCCGCCGGAGAGCGAGCGCGCTTGCGTGTCCAGGCCGGCGCCGCGCACGTCGAACGCTTCCTCGATGCGCCGGGCATGAGCCCGCGCTGCCCGGCGGCGGATCCACGGCCCGCGAGAAAAAGCGGTGCGCAGCCGCTCGGACACGGCGTTCTCCCAAACCGGCAAGTCGCCGACGACGCCGACGCCATGGCGGTCCTCGGGAATGCGGGCCACGCCTTGCGCGACCAGCCAGGCCGGTTGCGCGCGCAAGGGCGCGCCCAACAGCGTCACGTTGCCCGACTCGGCGGGCAAGGTGCCGCAAAGCAATTGCGCAAGCGCCAGTTGGCCATTGCCGGAGACGCCGGCGATGGCGGTGATCTCGCCCGCGTGCAAGGCCAGCGAAACCTGTTCGAGCCGCTCGCGTCCGCTGCCGGCGGTCACGGCGTCCAGAACGCAGGTTGCATCGCCGACAGCCGCGGCCGGCGAGCGTTGCGGCGGCGCGATTTCCTGGCCCACCATCCATTGCGCGAGTTGGGCTTGTGTAGTTCCCGCCGTGGGCGCCTGCGCCACCAGCTTGCCGGCGCGCAGCACGGCGATGCGGTGCGATACACGCAGCACCTCGCCCAATTTATGGCTGATGAAGATGATCGACAGGCCCTGCGCCACCATCTGCCCCAGGGTGCGGAACAGCGCTTCGCCTTCCTGCGGCGTCAGCACGGCGGTGGGTTCGTCCAGGATCAGGATGCGCGCGCCGCGGTACAGCGCCTTGAGGATCTCCACCCGCTGCCGCTCGCCGACCGAGAGGCCGGCCACCAATGCATCGGGCTGCGCCGCCAGGCCGAAGCGTTGCGCCACCTCCACCAGTTTGGCGCGGGCCGCGGCGCGGCGGGTGAAGGGCTGCCACATCGGCTCGCTGCCCAGCATCACGTTGTCCAGCACGGTGAGGTTGTCGGCCAGCGTGAAGTGCTGGTGGACCATGCCGATGCCGGCGGCCAGCGCGGCCGCCGAATTGCCGGGCGCGAGCGGCCGGCCGAACACTTCGATCGAGCCCTCGTCGGCCGTGTAGTGGCCGAACAGGATGGAGACCAGCGTGGACTTGCCCGCGCCGTTCTCGCCCAGCAGCGCAAGCACCTCGCCGGAGTGCAGCTCCAGCGAGATCGCGTCGTTGGCCGTGAGCGCGCCGAAGCGCTTGGTGATGCCGGAAAGCCGGAGGACGGGTGGGGCTACTGGCACGCTGCCCTCACCCCAGCCCTCTCCCAGAGGGAGAGGGAGCCGGTCACTTCGCGGTGGACTTGGGCTGCGTGTCGTCCACCTTCACGGTGAACTTGCCGTCGCGGATGGCCTGTTCCTTGGCCTTGACCTTGGCGACGATGTCGGCCGGCACTTTCTTCTCGAAGGTGCCCAGCGGCGCCATCTCCGAGCCCTTGTATTTCATCATCGAGTACTGCCCGTATTCCTCGGCGGTGAACTTGCCGTCCTTGGCCATCTTGATCGCGCGGTCGACCGTCGGCTCCATCTTCCACAGCGCAGAGGCGATCACGGTGTCGGGGTACTTGTCCTGCGTGTTGATCACGTTGCCGATCGCCAGCTTGCCCTTTTCCTTGGCCGCGTCCGAAACGCCGAAGCGCTCGGCGTACAGCACGTCCGCGCCCTTGTCGATCATGGCGAAGGCGGCTTCCTTGGCCTTGGGCGGGTCGAACCAGCTGTTGATGAAGCTCACGGTGAACTCCACCTTGGGGTTGGTTTCCTTGGCGCCGGCCATGAAGGCGTGCATCAGGCGGTTGACTTCCGGAATCGGGAAGCCGCCGACCATGCCGATCTTGTTGGTCTTGGTCATGCCGCCGGCCACCATGCCGGTGAGGTAGGCCGGCTCCTGGATGTAGTTGTCGAACACGCTGAAGTTGGGCGCCTGCGGCTTGCCCGACGATCCCATCAGGAAGGAGGTCTTGGGGAAGTCCTTGGCCACCTTGCGGGCCGCCGGTTCGACCGCAAACGCCTCGCCGATGATCAATTGGCTGCCGCCGGTGGCGTATTCGCGCATCACGCGCTCATAGTCGGCGTTGGAGACGTTCTCGCTGGCCTTGTACTCGATCTCACCGCGCGCTTCCGCCGCCTTCAGGGCCTGGTGGATGCGGCCGGCCCACTGCTGCTCGAACGGCACGGTGTAGATGCCCGCGACTTTCAATTTGGCCTGGGCCAGCGCCATGCCGGGCAGGGCCGTGGCCAGGGCCAGCGCTATGAGGGTTCTTCTCGTTGTGAGGGCGATCGACATGGTTCTTCTCCTGTGAAATCGGTTTTGTGCAAGCTCGCAAGCGTCATGCCAGCGCAGGGGCATGCTACCGACCAAAAAGGTTTTGTACCAGCGGCCGGGCGGACTGATGGTGTAACCATTACTGATTATTTCCAGGCCGATAGAAACGCCAGCAAGACGCGGGCGGAGTTGTCCGCGGCGATCTTGAAGAAGGTGCCGATCTCGTTTTCGCCTTCGCCGCCACCGGCCAGGTCGCTCAGGCTGCGGAACGCGATGAAGGGTACGCCGTTGCTGTAGGCCACCATTGCCGTCGCGGCCGTTTCCATGTCGAGCACGTTGGCTTCGAAGGTCTTGAAGGTGTACTCGCGGAACGCCGCGTTGTCGACGAAGGCCTGGCCCGAAACGCCATTGCCCCCGAGCACCACGCGTGGCTCGTGGCTGAGGCACTGGCGCTGGCTGTCGCAGCGCTCCAGCGCAACGCCGGCGGCGCGCCGCGCGATCTCCATCAGTGCAGGATCGGCGTCGAACCAGAACTTGTTTTCGATGCCCGCGTGGCCGGCGGAACGCACTGCGACCGGCCTGGGATGGAGCATCCCGAAATTGGGCAGCTTCACGTCGTTCATCCAGCCGGGCGCCTGGTAGCGGCCGGGCGCGGTCTCACGCGCCGCCAGCACTTCAAGGTATTGGCCCCAACGCTGCGCCACGACCACGTCGCCGACTTTCAGGGAGGGGTTCACGCCGCCGGCGATGCCGCTGAAGACGAGATGGGTGACCTTGAAGCGGTCCAGCACCAACTGCGTGTTCATCGCGGCGTTGGTCATGCTGACGCCGCTCAAGAACAGTACGACGGGCTTGCCTTGCAGCGTGCCGGTCGTGAACTCGACACCGTTGACCGAATGCCTCTTCGGCTGTTCGACCTTCGAGAGCAACAGCGTGAGTTCGGGCTGGAAGGCGGAGATGACCGCGACACGCGGGGTTGGATCGAGGCCCGGCGCCTGTGTTGCGCAGCCCGCCAGGACGAGTCCGCAGGCAGCTGCGAGCGATGAAAGCCAGTTGCGCATTGCGTTCCCTTTCGTGGCATGGATTCGGCATACACGCTGGCTCGGAGCCGCCTTCGTGACCTTGTCACTCATACTCGATTGCGAGCTGGAGTCGATACAAGTCGCGCGCCAGGTTGTCGCCGCCGCACAAGGCCGGGTTCACCACATAGAACAGCCACGGGTCGCCATCCGTGAATTCGAAATTCAAACCGTTTGAGTGCGAGTCGATGGCTGACGGATAGTTGACGGGCACGAACCCTGTTGGGCACGTCGCGGACGCGCTTCGCGGGTCCGTTGCCAGAGTACCGGAGCCGGCCACGACAGCGGCGTTTGACCACACCGGGTTGGTCAGGCTCGGCGTGGTGACGTAGTGCAGCTGGGTGCCCCCGAATACCGCGAACATCACCACGTACACCTTCGCGTTCGTGTCGTAAATGAGCTGCGGGTGCCCCGAGTTGAGGTCCGCGCCGTTCAACTTTGGAATGAAGTTAATGAGCGCGTGCGACGACATCGGCGCATAGCCCGCCTGGCCCCAGGCTTGCCAGCTGGACGGCACGGAAACGTCGGTGGTGCGCATGAGCACCCATCCGTTCTTGTCGATCGGCGCCTGCCCTGTGCCGGCCTCCAATGTCGCAGGGTTGCGATGCACCAGAAAGCCGATTGAGTAATACCAGTCGCCTTCCTTCACGATGCGTGTAGGCGACATCAGTCCCGTGTGGTTCAAGGCCCTGCGATAGACGGCATCGGCCAACGCGGCCGAGCCTGTCCACGTCCAGCTTTCGTTTGCGACTACGTGTGCGTTGTCCACCCCGTTGGCCGACCACGACGCCCCGCCGTCCAGCGACTTGAAGGAAGTGATGGTGTTGGCCCAGCTGTTGAGCTGGTAACTGCCCGTGGACAGGGCGGTGGCGGGCACCGTCACGTTGCAGTCGTTGTTCAGTAGGCACGCATACCACTCGGAGTGCACGAGCGCGTGCACGATGCGCCCGTCGAAGGTGTAGGGCGAACCGATCCAGTGGTGGTAGTTGTAGTTCGCTTCAACAATTTGGGAGGCCATGGTCGACGAGCTGAACGTCGGTGTCGGATCGGATGTGAGGTGCTCGAGGTCGGGGCCTCGCATCCGGTAGTTCTCGGAACCGATCACCGGCAGGTTTACCATCCCGTCGGCGTCCTTCCACGCCGTGGCGGGCAGGTCGGGCAGGTGGAAAGGTTCGCGCTTGTCGGTGAGGTGGTCGAAGACCAGCACAGGCTGCCCGGTGACTGAAATTCGGGCAATGTGCGGTGTGGCGGGAGTTGGGGGCGCAGAGGTTCTCGAGCCACCCACCGCGAGGACCGCGAAGTCGCCTCCCAGTTGCAGGACCACGTTCCCATAGACGGTCGTACCCACGCGGACCCCGGGCAGCGTCAGGCGGCGGTTCGAGGGATCGTACGTGTCGATGCCCGGCAACAATGCGTGGCTGCCAACGCTGGCGACCTGGAAGGCGCCGAGCTGAACGACGACGTCGTTGTACAAGATGTTGCCCACCTGCACCTTGGGGATCGACAGTTGGTTGGCCCCCGCGTCGTAGGCGTCGGCGGCCCCAACCGGGCCGCAAAGGGCGGCGCACAGGCCTGCGAGTAGGCGAAAAAAACTCATGCTGTTTCCCTCTGATGGGCAGGGATCAGAGTTTGGACGCGTGGCCCGCTTACGTCAATTCGGGCAGGTGGATGGCTAGAACGGCCCGCGGAAATCGAACGCTCGCTGGACGAACCAGTAGGTGGCGATGATCGCGATGACGATCGAGCCGACGGGGGTGAAGACCTTGCGGTAAAAACCGGTGCCGCGCAGCCAGAACGCCAGCGGCACGAAGGCGGCGACGATCGCCATCTGCCCCACTTCCACGCCCAGGTTGAAGCCGACCAGCGCCAACGCCAGCGCGCCCTGCGGCAAGCCCAGGTCCGCGAGCGCGGAGGCGAAGCCGAAACCGTGGATCAGGCCGAAGGTAAAGGCCATCACCCAACGCCTCTTCTCGATCGAGCCGCGGATGTTGTTGAGTGCGGCGAACACCACCGAGGCGGCAATGGTCGATTCGACGAAGCGCGAAGGCAGGCTCACGAAACCCAGAACGGCCAGGCTGAGCGTGATCGAATGCGCGAGCGTGAAGGCGGTGACCACCTTCAGCACCTCGAGCAACGAACCTTTCAGGCTCGAGGCCGGTTCCCAGCGATTGCCGATGCGCATCAGCACCGCGGGCAGCAGCAGCGAGAGCAGGAAGAGGATGTGGTCGTAGCCCAGCCAGATGTGCCACACGCCCTCGATGATGTATTGCCTTAGCGTCTCCCAAGCGCTCGGCGCCTTCAGCTGAAGCGACTGCTCGGCGGAGTCGGCGCTGAAGACCAGTGGCTGCGACGCCAGCCCGCCCGGCGCGATCCACTGCACCAGGCCGCGGTGGGTCGGATCGACGTCGAACAGCAGCGAGTAATGGGCCTTCAGGCCGCGTTCGAAGCTCGCGCATTTCGCACTGAGCGTCAGCACGGCATAAGTGCCGTCGCTGTGATGGTCCAGCATCATCGGCGCTACCGGTTGCAGCTCGCAGGCCTTGTCGTCGGCCGTGAGCCGCAGGTGCGCGACGGCGTAGCGTGCAATGTCGTCGCCACGCGAGCGGACTTCGCCCCAGGTCAGCTCGCCGTTGCCGTCGCGGTCGAGCTCCAGCACATAGTCCAGGTCGCGCAGCGCGATGTCCCAGCGCACGGCGAGCTGGCTGCTGTCGCCGTCGGCACGCATCGTCAGGTAGCTGTCGCTCGGCTTGTGGGCCCAAGCCGTGAGGTGCAGCAGCAGGGCGATGAAAGGGAGCAGGGGCTTCGACAGGCTCAGCCCGAACGGGAGCCGCTTCATCGCGTTGCTCCCTTCGCCCCGAGCTGGTCAGCGACGCGCGCCAGCGCCGGGTCTTCGTAGCGAGAAGTGCGCAGCCAGTCGAGCGCCGGCTGCGCGGCCTTGGGCTGGTTGGCCGCGAGCGCGGCGCGCAACAGGATTTCGGCGTCGCGCGCTTCCCTTTGCGCGGTGTAGTTGCGCGACGCCAGTTCCAGCGCCTTGTCGGGATGGCCCTCGACGTCGAGCTCGAAGCGCGCCGCTTCCTGTTCGTGCAGGCGGTCGCCGCGCAGCGCCGCAGCGGCGAAGCGATCGCGCAATTGCGCGGCCCAATCGGCGGCGCGCTTGTCGTTCAGCGCCTTTCCGGCCAGCGCCAGGCGCAACAGGAGAATGTCGGAGCGCTCCCAGTCGGCCAGGAGCGTGATCACTTCGGCCGGGCGCTTCTGTTGCAGCAGGAAGTCGGAATACGCTCCAAGCAGGAACTGGTCGGTCACGCCTTGCTTGAGTGCGTTGTTGAAATGCGCCTGGGCGTCGGCGCTGCGCTGCAGGCGGATCGCCATTTCGGCCAGCCGCGTCTGCACCCACAGCGCGAGTTCCGGCGCGGTGGCGCCGCTGGCCGCGAGCTCCTTGCCGAGCGCGTCATAGGCGGCCGCGAGTTGCCCCGTGCTGGCTTGCACGTACGCCGTGCATCCCTGCGTCTGCAGCGGGTGAGTCAACGGGACCAGGCGCGTGCATTCGGACAGCGCCTCGGCGTAGCGCGCCTGCACCATGTGAATCGCGGCGCGCCAGGCGATGGGCTCCGGCGATTGCGGGTCCAGCTCGCCTGCCTTGCTTAAGCTTTGAAGCGCGCCCGCGAAGTCGTGGCTGTATTGCTGGATCAGGCCCTTGGCCAGCCAATAGCCGGCGTTGTTGGCGGCGGACCCGGCCATCGGGCCGATCGCGGCGGAGGCGTAGCCCACGTAGCGCGGATCGCCCTGCGCCATCGCCATGTCGAAGTAGCGCCGCGCGATTTCAATGCGCAGCGCACCGTCGTCGGGGCGGGCGGCGAGCTGCTTGCGCAGCGAGTCGACGCGGCGCACAGATGGGTCGCTGGCGGTGGAGGGCAGGCGCTCGACGACGTCGGCGTCGTTGGCGGGAGTGAACGGGGCGGAAAACGCTGTGCTGCAGCCCAGCGCGAGCAAGATCACGAGAGTTTTTAACGGCATTGGCGGGAAGTCTAGCGAAGGCGCGTCAGGCGCCACCGTATTTTTGAACGCAGAGGGCGCAAAGGTTACGCAGAGGACGCAGAGGAATTCAAAGTAAATTCAAGGAAGCCAGTAGAAGTTTCTCTCTTTCCGACTTCTCTGCGTCCTCTGCGACTCCTCTGCGCCCTCTGCGTTCAAAAGGACCCATGCAAGGTGCCATCTAACTTGACGATCCAGCTCACTTCGTCCCGAAAATGCGGTCGCCGGCGTCGCCCAGGCCGGGCAGGATGTAGCCGTGGTCGTTCAATTGGCGGTCGATCGCGGCGGTGTAGATCGGCACGTCGGGGTGTGCGGTCTGCAATGCCTTGATGCCTTCCGGGCAGGTCAGCAGGCAGACGAACTTGATCGACTTGGGGTTGAGCTCCTTCAGCCGCTCCACCGCGGCGATGGCGGAGTTGCCGGTTGCCAGCATCGGGTCCACCACCACCACGTCGCGGTCCTGCATGCCCTGCGGCATCTTGAAGTAATACTCGACGGCGGTGAGCGTCTTCGGGTCGCGGTACAGGCCGATGTGGCCCACACGGGCGCCCGGCACGACGCTGAGCATGCCGTCGAGGATGCCAGTGCCCGCGCGCAGGATCGAGACAAAGACCAGCTTCTTGCCGTCGATGACCTTGGCCTTCATCTTTTCCATCGGGGTCTCGATCTCCACTTCCTGCATCGCCATGTCGCGCGTGACTTCGTAGGCCATCAGCATCGCCAGCTCGTTGAGCAGGCGCCGGAAGCTGTTGGTGCTGGCTTCCTTCTTGCGCATCAGCGTGAGCTTGTGCTGCACCAGCGGGTGTTCGATCAGGTGGACATTGCCCATGGGTTGTGCCTTCGTTCTTTCAGAATACGGTTCCGTCGCTGGCCACT
>JAQGMS010000221.1 GCA_028292245.1 Ramlibacter sp. | reverse complement strand
GGCTGCTCGGCCAGGCGCAGGCCCAGTCTTTCTTCAACGGCTACTTCGACCAGACCGCGCAATTGTGGAGCGAGGCGGGCGACGTACTCACGACGACGCACCAGGTCGTCTATTACAAGGAGTGACGCGGATGAGCCCTGTGGCACTGATCGTCGGCGCGGGCGACGCCACCGGCGGCGCCGTGGCGCGCCGCTTCGCCAAGGGCGGGTATGCGGTGTGCGCCGTTCGCCGCCAACAGGGCAAGCTTCGGCCGCTGTTGGAGCAGATCAAGAAAGAGGGCGGCGTCGCGCATGGCTTCGGCTCCGACGCGCGCAACGAGGAAGAGGTCGTGACGCTGGTCGAGCGGATCGAATCCGGGATCGGCCCGATCGAGGTACTGGTGTTCAACATCGGCGCCAACGTTCCCAGCAGCATCCTCGACGAGACGGCCCGCAAGTATTTCAAGATCTGGGAGATGGCCTGCCTGGGCGGTTTTCTCAACGGGCGCGAAGTCGCCAAGCGCATGGTGGCGCGGGCTGGCGATGGCCAGAAGGGCACGATCATCTTCACGGGCGCCACCGCATCGCTGCGCGGGTCGGCCCACTTCGCCGCCTTCGCCGGCGCCAAGCATGCGCTGCGCGCGCTGGCCCAGAGCATGGCGCGCGAACTCGGGCCGCGCGGCATCCATGTCGCCCACACGATCATCGACGGCGCGATCGACACCGAGTTCATCCGCGAGAATTTTCCCGAGCGTTATGCGTTGAAGGACCAGGACGGGATCCTCAACCCCGACCACATCGCCGACAGCTACTGGATGCTGCACCAGCAGCCGCGCGACGCCTGGACCCATGAACTGGACCTGCGGCCCTGGATGGAAAGATTTTGAACCACCCCCGATGCGCCTTCGGCGCCTCCCCCTCAAGGGGGCGCCACCAGCGGCCCGGCGAAGCCGGCTCCGCGGTGGCCCTCGAATTTGGAGACCCGCAGTGACAAAAGTTGTGGAATTCTTTTTCGACGTCGGCAGCCCCGCCGCGTACCTGGCGTGGACGCAGATGCCCAAGATCGCGGCCGAAACCGGCGCGACTGTCGACTACAAGCCCATTCTGTTGGGTGGCGTGTTCCAGGCCACGGCCAACCGCTCGCCCATGGAAGTGCCGGCCAAGGGCCGCTACATGAACGACGACCTGCAGCGCTTCGCCACGCGCTATGGCGTGCCCTACAGCCACAACCCGCACTTCCCGATCAACACTCTGACGCTGATGCGTGGCGCGGTCGGCCTGCAGTTGCGCGAGCCAGCCCGAATGGTTCCCTACGTCGAAGCGGTGTTCCGCGCGATCTGGGTGGACGGCAAGAACATGAATGACCCGGCGACCGTGGGTGGCGTGCTGCACGCCGCCGGGTTCGATGCGCAGGCGCTGCTGGCGCTCACGGCCGATCCCGAAGTCAAGGACCGCCTGAAGGCGGTGACGCAGGACGCGGTGGCGCGCGGCGCGTTCGGCGCGCCGACATTTTTCGTCGATGGCCAGATGTACTGGGGCCAGGACCGGCTCGATTTCGTCAAGGAAGCATTGGAAGCAAGACCATGAGCAACGACATCCTCACCCACGTCGAAGCCGGCGTGATGACCATCACCCTGAACCGGCTCGACCGCAAGAATTCGATCACCTCCGCCATGTATGGCGCGATGGCCGACGCGTTGGCCACCGCGGCGAGCGACCCCGGCATCCGGGTCGCGGTGCTGCAAGGCCACGAGACCGTGTTCAGCGCCGGCAACGACATCGGCGATTTCCTGAACAAGCCGCCGGCGGGAATGGACTCGCCGGTGTTCCGCTTCCTCACGGGCATCGCCAACTTTCCGAAGCCTTTGCTCGCTGCCGTCTGCGGGCCCGCCGTAGGTGTCGGCACGACCATGCTGTTTCACTGCGACTTGGTCTATGCCGGCGACAACGCGGCGTTCTCGATGCCGTTCGTCAACCTGGGCCTGTGCCCCGAGGCGGGGTCCAGCCTGCTGGTGCCGCAGATGCTGGGCTACCACCGCGCCGCCGAGGCGCTGCTCCTGGGCGAGCCCTTCATGGCCGAAGCCGCGCTGGAAGTCGGCCTGGTCAACCGCGTGGTGCCTCCGACCGAAGCCAACGGCGTCGCGCAAGCCGCCGCGAAAAAACTCGCGGCCAAGCCGATCAGCGCGCTGGTCGAAACCAAGCGACTGATGAAGAAGGGACAGCAGCAACTGGTGCTGCAGCAGATGGCCGAGGAGGGCAAGAGCTTCTCGCGCATGCTCGGCGAGCCGGCGGCGAAGGAAGCCTTCGGGGCCTTCATGGAAAAGCGGAAACCCGATTTCTCGAAGGTTTAGTTGGTGGGCGTGTTGAGGTTTTTTGAACGCAGAGGGCGCAGAGGTTACGCAGAGAACGCAGAGGAATTCATAGAAGAATTGCCTGTCTGCTTCCTGCCTTTAACTTTCTCCCTGTCTTCTCTGCGTCCTCTGCGTAACCTCTGCGCCCTCTGCGTTCAAGAATACATAGGAGCGAAACCATGTCATTAAAAGGCAAAACCCTCTTCATCACCGGCGCCTCGCGCGGCATCGGCCTGGCGATCGGCAAGCGCGCGGCGGCGGACGGCGCCAACGTCGTCATCGCCGCCAAGACGACCGATCCCAACCCGAAGCTGCCGGGCACCATCTACAGTGCTGCCAAGGAGATCGAGGCGGCCGGCGGCAAGGCCTTGCCGTTGCAGGTCGACATCCGCGAGGAGGAAGCGGTGCTCGCGGCCGTGGCCAAGGCGGTGGCGGAGTTCGGCGGCATCGACATCCTGGTCAACAACGCCAGCGCCATCAGCATGACCGACACCGAGCACACGCCGATCAAGCGCTACGACCTGATGAACGGCATCAACGCGCGCGGCACCTACCTGTGCACGCAAGCCTGCCTGCAGGAGTTGAAGAAGTCGGCGGCGGCCGGCCGCAACCCGCATGTGCTCAACATGTCGCCGCCGCTGTCGATGAAGCAGCACTGGTTCGCGCCGCACACGGCCTACACCATGGCCAAGTACGGCATGAGCATGTGCACGCTGGGCCACTCGGGTGAGTTCAAGAAATACGGCATCGCGGTGAACAGCCTGTGGCCGCGCACGGCCGTCGCCACCGCCGCGCTGCAGATGATCCCGGGTGTCGACGTGAACATGTGCCGCACGCCGGACATTCTTTCCGACGCCGCGTACTTCATCCTCACCAGCCCGTCCACCAACAGCGGCAACTTTTTCATCGACGACGAGCTGCTGGCGGCGCATGGCGTCACCGATCTCGACAAGTACTCGGTCAAGCCCGGCACGAAGAACTTCATCCCGGATTTTTTCGTGGATTGACTGCCATACCGCGCTTTGCGGGTCTTGCGTCCATACCATTTTGTATGTACACTTCTGTATGGGCCTCCGGTTTGAATGGGATTCGGCGAAGGCCGCTGCCAATTTGCGCAAACACGGCGTCAGCTTTGAACTCGCAATGCATGTCTTTGCCGACCCGTTGGCGTTCAGTCGTCAGGATCGAATCGAAGACGGTGAGCAGCGTTGGCAAACCCTGGGTGTTGTGGATGGCCTGTTGTTGCTCCTGGTGGCGCACACGGTGCGTGAGGACGACGACGGTGAAGTCACCCGCATCATCTCGGCACGACAGGCGACGCGAAAGGAGAAACGAGACTATGAGCAGGAAAACGGTTAAGCACCAATTTGACCCGGCCAACCCGCCACTGCTCACGGCCAGGCAGAAGGCGCAGATAGCTGCTTTGCGCGACCAGCCGGACAGCGAAGTCGATACCAGCGACATCCCTCAGTTGACGAAGGAGTTCTGGAAGAACGCAGTGCGCAATCCGTTCTACAAGCCGACCAAAACCGCGACGACAGTGCGGGTTGATTCTGACGTGCTGGTCTGGCTAAAGTCCAATGGCAAGGGTTACCAGACGCGGCTCAACTCCATTCTCCGCGAGGCGATGTTGAGGAACTCGCCAAAGGCCGACCCAGGACGGGCCAAGCCTACGACCAGACGCGGCTAGCCTGCCTTGGCCTCCACCGGCCGCACCGTCACGTAAATCGGGCCGGCCTTCTCGCCGGCTCGCAGCACCTTGAACAGCACGTCGCGCTCGACCCGCTCGCTGCCCAGCGCTTGGTGCAGCGCATCCACCGAGTTGATGGCGATGCCGTCCAGCCCGAGGATCAAGTCACCGGGCCGCAGCCGCGCCAGTTCAGCCGGGCTGCCGGCTTCTACCGAATTGATCCGCACGGCGCTGGACTGGTTCAGCGACCAGCCGAGCACCAGCCGGCGATCCAGCTCCATCGTGCTTCCCGCGACGCCCAGGTAGCCGCGGCGCACCCGGCCGTGGCGTAGCAGCTGCGGAATCACCCAGGCGGCGATGTCGATGGCCACGGCAAAGCAGATCGCCTGGGCGCCGGCGATGATGGCGGTGTTGACGCCGATCACTTCGCCGCGCGAGTTCAACAGCGGTCCGCCTGAATTGCCCGGGTTCAGCGGGGCGTCGGTCTGGATCACGTCGGGAATCAGCCGGCCGGTGCTGGCGCGCATGCTGCGGCCCAGCGCGCTGACGATGCCGGCCGTCACCGTGTGCTCGAAACCCAGCGGGTTGCCGATGGCGATCGCGATCTCGCCGCGCCGCACATCGGCGGAGCGGCCCAGGGCCGCGTGGCTCAGGGCGCCGCGCGAGATGCCGTCGATCTGCAGCACCGCCAGGTCGGTGTCGGGGTCATCGCCCACCCACTGCGCGGTAAAGTCGCGCCCGTCACCGAACGAGGCCACCAGTTTCGAGGAGGACGCGAGCCGGGCGCGCCGGCCCGCGCGCACCACGTGCGAATTGGTCAGGAGATAGCCGTCGGGCGTGAACAGGAAACCCGAGCCGGCGCCCCCGCCACGCCGGCCGGCTTCGACGCGCACGGCCGCCACGCTGGGGCCCGCGCGGTCGACGACATCGCTGACGGTGAGGGAATAGGCATCAAGCAAGTGTGCGTCGCGGGATCCCATGGTCTTTCCTGGCAGACGAGGTAGATGGACGCCGGCCGGCGTTTTGCAAGAGCTTGCCCGGGCTGGCTTATCATGCCCATCCCATGCCCTACATGCTGTTGATCCACGAGCCCGTCGGCCAGCGCCAGACCCGTAGCCAGGCCGAGGGCGAGGCGGTGTACGACCGCATGCTGCGCTTCACCGCCGACCTCAAGAACCGCGGCGTCTTGATGGCGGTCGAATCGTTGAACTCGCTGGACGAGCGGGCCGCGCGCATCAAGGTCAGCAATGGGCGCGCGCAGGTGCTGGATGGCCCGTTCGCCGAGGCCAAGGAAATGGTCGGCGGATTTTTCCTGCTGGATGTGGCCAGCCGCGAGGAGGCGGTGGCGATCGCTGGCCAATGCCCGGCCGCCGAATGGGCCACGGTCGAGGTGCGTTCGACCGGTCCTTGCTATACCTAGGGTTTGCACTTAGCGGCGGTTTGTCGATTCCGGCGACTGTCCTTCGTCGTGTGATCAGAGGCGCGCTTTCTTCGGCGCTTCGGCCTCTCAACCGCAAGGAGCACCCCATGAAATTCATGATCATCGTCAAGGCCACGGCCGATTCCGAGGCCGGCCGCTTCCCGCCCGATTCCGAAAAACTGTTCCAGGCCATGGCGGTCTTCCACGAAGAACTGGCCAAGTCCGGGGTCTTGCTGGATGCTTCCGGCTTGCAGCCTTCGAGCAAGGGCTGGCGCATCCGCTACGAAGGCAGCAAGCGCGTCGTCGTTGACGGCCCCTTTGCCGAAAGCAAGGAACTGATCGCCGGCTACACCGTGATCCAGGTGCGCAGCCGCGACGAGGCGCTCGAGTGGTCGCGCCGCTTCCCGAACCCGGTGCGCGAAGGCGAGCCGGCCGAGATCGAAGTGCGCCAGCTCTACGAGATGGAAGACTTCGAGGGCCTGGCGAGCCCGGAAACGCAGGACCGCTTCAAGCAGATCGGCATGGAGTGAGGGCCATGATCAAGACCATCCTCATCCTGGGCGCCGCGGTGATCGCGGTTCCGCTGGTGTGGGCCGCCTTCAAGCCCGACACCTTCAGCGTGCAGCGCACCGCCAGCATCAAGGCCGCGCCGGACAAATTGCATGCGCTCATCAACGACATGCGCGCGTTCAACACCTGGAATCCGTACAACCGGAAGGACCCGGCCATGAAGGGCGAGTACCAGGGGCCGCAGGCCGGGCCGGGCGCCGTCTACCGCTTCGAGGGCAACAAGGAGGTGGGCAAGGGCAGCGTCAGCATCGTTGCTACCGAGCCCTCGAAGGTGACCATGAAACTGGACATGCTGGAGCCCTTCGAAGGCCACAACACCATCGAATTCCGGCTGGCGCCGCAGGGCGATGCCACCGAAGTAACCTGGGCGATGCAAGGGCGCAACCCTTACATCGCCAAGCTGGCGGGCCTGTTCATGAACATGGACCGCATGATCGGCCGCGACTTCGAAGCCGGCCTGGCCAACCTGAAAGCACAGGCCGAAAAGGCCGCCTGAATCGAACCAAAGGAATCGACATGTCACGCCAGATTTTCGTCAACCTGCCCATCAAGAACATGGAGCGCTCCAAGGCGTTCTTCGCCGGCCTGGGCTTCTCGTTCAACCCGCAATTCACCAACGACCAGGGCGCCTGCATGGTGATCAGCGAGACCATCTACACCATGCTGCTGGTCGAGCCCTTCTTCCAGACCTTCACCAAGAAGCCGATCTCCGACGCCACCAAGAGCACCGAAGTGCTGATCTGCCTGTCGTGCGAGAGCCGCGCCGAAGTGGACTCGCTGGTGAAGAAGGCGCTCGCCGCCGGCGGCACCTCGCCCAACCCGCCGCAGGACCACGGCTTCATGTACGGCCACGGCTTCACCGACCTGGACGGCCATATTTGGGAGCTGATGTACATGGACCCGAACGCGGCACCGCCCCACGCCTGAATGCACTCGGCCACGCACCAGGCGATCGACGCGGTATGGCGAATCGAATCCGCCAAGATCGTGGCCGGTGTCGCGCGCATGGTGCGCGACATCGGCGTGGCCGAGGAACTGGCGCAGGACGCGCTGGTCGCCGCGCTGGAGCACTGGCCGCGCGAAGGCGTGCCGCGCAACCCCGGCGCCTGGCTGATGCGCACCGCCAAGAACCGGGCGCTGGACCGGCTGCGGCGCGACAAGAACCTGGACGGCAAGCTCGAGCAGATCGGCCATGACCTGCAAGCACAGGAAGCGCTGACCGTGCCGGACTTCGTCGACGCACTGGACGAGGCCCGCTCCGACGAGATCGGCGACGACCTCTTGCGCCTGATTTTCACCGCCTGCCACCCGGTGCTGTCGACCGAAGCGCGGGTGGCGCTGACGCTCAAATTGCTGGGCGGCCTGACCACCCACGAGATCGCCCGCGCCTACCTGGTGCCCGAGCCGACGATCGCCCAGCGCATCGTGCGCGCCAAGCGATCCCTGAGCGAGGCCCGCGTGCCGTTCGAAGTGCCGCGCGGCGAAGAACTCGCGCAGCGGCTGGCCTCGGTGCTGGAGGTCGTCTACCTCGTCTTCAACGAAGGCTACACCGCCACCGCCGGCGAAGACTGGATGCGTCCGGCGCTGTGCGACGAAGCACTGCGCCTGGGCCGGATGCTGGCGGAACTGGCGCCGCAGCAATCCGAAGTGCACGGGCTGGTGGCGCTGATGGAGTTGCAGGCGTCGCGCGCCGGCGCGCGTGTCGATGCCGCGGGGCGGCCGGTGCTGTTGCTGGAACAAGACCGGGGACGCTGGGACCGTCTGCTGATCCGCCGCGGCCTCGCCGCGCTCGAACGTGCCGAGGCGCTGGGCGGGGCACTGGGGCGCTATGCGCTGCAGGCCGCCATCGCCGCCTGCCATGCGCGCGCCCCAACCGGCGGCGACACCGATTGGAAACGCATCGCCGCCTTGTACGACGCATTGGCCCAGGTGGCGCCGTCGCCGGTGGTCGAACTCAATCGGGCCGTGGCGGTCGGCATGGCGTTCGGCCCGGCGGCAGGCCTGGAAATCATCGACGCGCTGCGCCATGACAAGTCGCTGCAGAACTACCAGTGGCTGCCCAGTGTGCGCGGCGACCTGCTGGCCAAATTGGGCCGCAACGAGGAAGCCCGGGCGGAATTCAAGCGCGCGGCCGGACTGGCCGGCAATGCGCGCGAACGCGAGTTGCTATTGGAGCGGGCGCGCGGATGACGACGGGCGTCGGCGACAATCGCCGCCATGGTCGCCAGATTCCTCGCCGCAGCCCTGTTGCCCCCTGACACCGCGGTGCCGGGGCGCGGCGCGCGGCTGCTGGCGCACTTCGTGTTGCTGCTTCATTTCGTCGCGGCCGTGCTGCTGGGCGTGCAGGCGGTGCGCGAACCGCTGGGCAACTGGGACATCGTTCCCTATGTGGCGCTGGTCCGGTCCGCTGCCGGCGTGAGCGGCCCGGCGTTGAACCAGCAAACCTACGCGCAGTTGCAAGAGTACCTCGGCCCGAAATACCCGCAGTTGCTGGCACAGGGCGGCGGGCCCGATGACGCCTATCGCACCGCGGTCCACGACTCGCCCGCAGCGCTGGTCGAGAACCTGAAGTTCTATGCCGTCAAGCCGCTCTACATCCAATTGGTGCGCGCGGCGGCCGCCGTCACCGGCAACGCGGCGCAGGCTGCGGTGCTGGTATCGGCCGCGGCATTCAGCCTGTTCGTGATGATCTTTCCGCTGTTCTTCCGCTGGCGGGTGGCGGCCGTGGCGGCAACCTGGCTGCTGGTCACGTCAGGCGCGCCGGCACTGAAGGTGATCGCAGCATGCGCCACGCCGGACTCGCTCGGCCTGCTGTTCGCCGGGACCGCGGCGCTGCTGGCGGTGGCGCGCACCAGGCCGGCGCTAGTGGGCGTGCTCGGCTTGCTCGCGGTGCTGGCGCGGCCGGACACGATGTTCCTGCTCGGGCCGTTGTTGCTCGGGCTGGCGTGGCTGCAACGCCGCGACACCGATGCCCGGCACTGGCTGGCGATCCTCGCGCTGCTATCGGTTGTCTTCCTCTACCTGGGCAGCCAGTCGCCGCCGTGGAACACGCTGTTCCGCCATACCTTCTTCGGCCGCATCCCGTTCCCGGAAGCCGGCGTGGCCGCGGTGACGCCGGCCGAATATTGGGCGGTGGTCACGCGCACCTTCCCCAACGCGGCCAATGCGCGGGTCGTCATCGTGCTGCTGGCCGGCTGCGCGCTGGCCATCGTGCCGTCGCTGCGGTCGCGCTCGTTCGGCGCGGCGCAGCTGCTGGCGGCCAGCGCCGTGATCAACATCGTGGCGCACTACGTGATCTTCCCGATCGACGAATTCGGGCACGAGCGGCTGTTTCTATCCAGCTACTTCCTGGTGCTGGCTGCGTTGATCCTGAGCCTCGAACGCGGGGCGCCGGCAAGGCGGATCGCTTGAAGCAGGTCAAGCGCTTCCTGCTGGTCGGCGCCGCCGCGACGGCGCTGCAGTACCTGATCTATGGCACGCTGCTGCGGCTCGCGCCATGGCCGGCGGTCGCGGCATCGGTGGCCGGCTACCTGGCCGGCTCGGTGCTCTCGTACCTGCTTAACTATCATGTCACCTTCGACTCCCGCCGCAGCCATGCGAGCGCGGTGCCCAAGTTCTACGCGATGGTGGCGGTGGCCTTCGTGCTGAACGCGGCGCTGGTGGGCCTGCTGGTGGACGGGATGGGGCTCAATGCATGGGCCGGCCAGGTCATCGCCACCGGCGTGTGCCTGGCCTGGAACTTCGCGGTTTCGCGCCGCTGGGTCTTTGGAGAGGCAAGATGAAACCCCTGGTGTCCGTGATCGTTCCGGCCTACAACGAAGCATCCGTGCTGGAGGCCTTCCATGCCCGGGCCGGCGCGGTGTTCGAGCGGCTGGACAGCTACCGCTGGGAGCTGCTGTTCGTCAACGACGGTAGCCGCGACGCGACCCAGTCGGTGATCGACCGCCTGTGCGCGCGCGACCCGCGGGTCGGCTCGGTGCAGCTGTCGCGCAACTTCGGCAAGGAGATCGCCATGACGGCGGGCCTGGACCATGCGCGCGGCGACGCGGTGGTGGTCATCGACGCCGACTTGCAGGATCCGCCCGAGCTGATGGAGGAGTTCCTGGCGCACTGGCGGGACGGCTTCGACGTGGTCTACGCGACGCGCATCGAGCGCATCGGCGAAACCTGGGCCAAGAAGGCCTCGGCCAACCTGTTCTATCGCCTCATGGGGCGGGTGTCGCAGGTGGACATTCCGCGCAATACCGGCGACTACCGGCTGATGAGCCGGCGCGCCGTCGACGCCCTGTTGCGCCTGCGCGAGCAGCACCGGTTCATGAAGGGCTTGTTCGCCTGGATCGGTTTTCCGTCGCGCAGCGTGGAATACCGGCGCGAGCCGCGCGCCTCGGGCAACACCAAGTTCAACTACTGGAAATTGTGGAACTTCGCGGTCGAAGGCATCACCTCCTTCACCACCGCGCCGCTGAAGATGGCCACTTACTTCGGCTTCATCGTGGCGCTGATCGCCTTTGCCTTCGGGGTCTGGATCATCGCCAAGACGCTGCTGTGGGGCGACACGGTGCGCGGCTATCCGAGCCTGATGGTCACCCTGCTGTTTTTCGGCGGGGTGCAGTTGTTCTGCATCGGCGTGCTGGGCGAGTACCTGGGACGCATCTTCGTGGAAACCAAGGGGCGCCCGCTCTACCTGGTGCAGGACTACCAGCCGGCGCGGGCGGAGCGTGGTGATGCGGCGGCAGATCAGGCTGCGGCGCGTCCTTCCGCGCTGGAGGTTTCTTGAACGCAGAGAAAACCTTTCTTTGAATTCCTCTGCGAACTCTGCGCAATCTCTGCGCCCTCTGCGTTCAAAAATACGCGGCGCACACCAGCCAACGTCAATGTGTCCGCGTAACCTTGCTGAGGTGGCGCGGCCGGTCCGGATCGAGCCCGCGGGCACGCGATAGCGCTTCCACCATCGGGTAGAAACTCTGCAGCATCGAGATAGGGTCGAGTTCGCTCGCGCCCGTTTCCACCAGCGGCAGGCCGGTGCGCGGCGTGGCGCCGGGCGCGGCCGCCAGCACCCGCGCGCCGCGCGCTCGCAATTCGTCGGCCAGTGCCAGCAGGCCGGCCTGGGCCGGACCGCGCGGCGCCAGCACCAGCACCGGATAGCCTTCGCCCACCAGCGCCATCGGGCCATGCCGGACCTCGGCGCCGGAGAACGCCTCGGCCTGGATGCCGCAGGTCTCCTTGAACTTCAGCGCCGCCTCCAGCGCCACCGGCAAGCCCAGTCCGCGCCCGATCACCAAGAGGCGATCGGCGTCCTTCAACACCGGTAGCGCAGCCGACCAATCCGCGTTCACGGCGCGCGACAAGACCTGCGGCAAACCGGAGAGCGCCGCTTGCAGGTTCAGGTCGTCCTGCCAAGCGGCCACCAGCCGCGCGCCCGCGGTCATCTGCGCGATCACGCTCTTGGTGGCGGCCACGCTCGATTCGGCGCCGGCATGGAGCGGGAACACCCATTGCGCGGTTTGCGCCAGCGGCGACATCGCGTCGTTGACGAACGCCGAGGTGACGGCGCCGCCCTCGTGGAAGTAGCGGGTCGGCTCGACCAGGTCGGGACTCTGCCCCGATTGCGAGAACGCGAAGGTCGCCAGGCCGCGGCAGGCGATCTTCGACTGGTAGAGCGTGACCAGCGACATCGGCAGCGAGGTCACCAGCCGGCCCATGCGCGCCATGATCAGGTAGGCCGCGTAGTGCGCAGCGTGATCGGAACTGCCGCGCGCCACCGTCAGCAGCGAGCCGGGCGGGTCCGCGCGCAACTGCGCGCCGAACTCGCGGTACGCCAGGATGTCGTGGGCCAATTGGCGCGCCACCGCGTTCGGGGCATCGCGCGCCTCAAGCAACATGCGCGAACTCAATCGACTCTCCTTCCACATAGACGTCCTGCAATTTCAGGTCGCGGTCCAGCACCACCACGTCGCCCCAGGCGCCCGTTGCGAGCCGGCCGCGATCTGGCAAGCCCAGGTAATCGGCGGCATGGCCCGACAGGCGCATCGAGGCTTCGGCCAGGCCCAGGCCCAGCTCATCGACCAGGTTGCGCAGCGCCAGGTCCATCGTCAGCGTCGAGCCGGCCAGCGTGCCGTCGGCCAGCCGCACGCCGCCCAGGCACTTGGTCACCTGCTGGCGGCCCAGGCTGTATTCGCCGTCGGGCATGCCGGTGGCGGCGGTGGAGTCGGTGACGCAATACAGGCAGGGGATGGCGCGCAGTGCCACGCGCAGCGCGCCGGGATGCACGTGCAACAGGTCGGGAATGACCTCGGCATAGCGCGCGTGCGCCAGCGCGGCGCCGGCGATGCCGGGCGCGCGGTGGTGCAGGCCCGTCATCGCGTTGAACAGGTGGGTGAAGCCGCGCGCGCCGCGCGCCAGCGCTTGCACGCCGTCCTCGTAGCTGCCGAGCGTGTGGCCGATCTGCACGATGTAGCCGGCTTCGCTGAGCGCGCCGATGACATCCATGTTGCCCGCCACTTCGGGCGCCAGTGTGATCAGGCGGATCGGCGCGATCGCGTTCAGGCGCGCCAGCTCCGGCAGCGACACCGGCCGCGCGAAGTCCGGCTGCGCGCCCAGTTTGTTTTTGTTGATGTAGGGCCCCTCCAGGTGCACGCCCAACACGCGCGCGGCGCGCGGCGCTCGTGCGTCGAACGTCGGCCGCAGCCCGGCGAACGCGGCTTCCAGGTCCGCCATCGGGGCCGTCATCGTCGTGGCCAGAAGCGCCGTCGTGCCATGGGCGGCGTGAGTTTCGGCCACCCGTGCCGCCGCGTCGCCGCCTTCCATGATGTCGCGCCCGCCGCCGCCGTGCACATGCAGGTCGATGAAGCCGGGCAGCAGCAGCGGCCGGCCGCAGTCGCGCGCCGCCCGCTCGTCGACCGGCGAGCCGGTGACGTTGCGGATGCGCCCGTCGTCATCGAACTCGATCGTCCCGTCGACAAAGCCCTGGTTGCCCAGGACGCAGCCCTTCAATGTCTTGGTCACGCGGTCTCAAGCCCTGCAATCATCAAGCTGACAGCTTAGCCGCTGCGGCGCGCGCGTGGGCTGGCTCAGCGGTAAGACAGCGCTGACGGCCCGACGAGGCCTTGACCGACTTCGCTGTTGCCAGCTCGAGCGTAGGCTCCAACGGCCCGGCGTCCGCCGTTCCCGAGGAGACAACATGAACAATTCCAACCTTCACAAGCTCATCCTGCCATCGCTTTTCGCGGCTTTGCTGGCCTTCAGCGGCTGGGCTCAGGCCGATCCCCCTTCGCGCGTGGCGCGGCTGGCCTACGTGAGCGGCACCACCAGCTTCTCGCCCGGCGGCGAAAAAGACTGGGTGCGCGCAACCGTCAACCGGCCCATGGTCACCGGCGACCGGCTGTGGGTCGAACCGGGCGCGCGGGCCGAATTGCAAATGGGCGTCGCTGCGATCCGGGCCGGCGGCGCGACCAGCATCACGCTGCTGAACCTCGACGACCGCGACACGCAAGTACAGCTGTCGCAGGGGACGCTGAACGTGCGCGTGCGGCGCCTGGACCGCGGCGAGACGTTCGAGATCGACACGCCCAACCTGGCCTACGTCATCCGCCGCCCCGGCAGCTACCGCATCCAGGTCGAGCCCAACGGCAACGCCACCACGGTGACGGTGCGTTCGGGCCAGGCCGAGGTCTATGGCCAGGGCCGCGCCTTCATCACCACCGAGAAGCAGACCTATCGCTTCGCCGGCAACAACCTGCGCGACTACGAAACCTATGCGCAGATGCGCACCGACGACTTCGACCGCTGGTCGAGCGAGCGGGACCGCCGCTGGGACAACTCGCCTTCGCGCAAGTACGTCTCGACCGAGCTGATCGGCTACGAGGACCTGGACCAGAACGGCACCTGGCGCAAGGACCGCACCTACGGCTCGGTGTGGGTCCCCAACCGCGTCGCCGCGGACTGGGCGCCTTACCGTGAGGGCCACTGGGCCTGGGTCGAGCCGTGGGGCTGGACCTGGATCGACGAGCAGCCTTGGGGCTTCGCGCCTTCGCACTACGGGCGCTGGGCGCACATCGACAGCGGCTGGGCCTGGGTGCCCGGCCCGGCCAAGGCACGGCCGGTCTACGCGCCGGCGCTGGTGGCCTTCGTCGGCGGCGACAGTTTCCGCGGGCCCGGCAGCGGCGGCGGCAGCACGGTGGGCTGGTTCCCGCTGGGCCCGCGCGACGTCTACCGGCCGTCCTATGCCGCGAGCCGCGACTACTACAACAACGTCAACACCAGCAACACCATCATCAACCGCACGGTGATCAGCGGCGGGTACGGCAACGCGAACCCCGGCAACGTCACCTATGTGAACCAGCAGATCCCGGGCGCGGTGATCGCCGTGCTGGCGGCCGCGTTCGCGCAGTCGCGGCCGGTGCACCAGGAGTCGGTGCGAGTGACCCGCGAGATGGTCGCCAGCGCGCCGCCGCGCATGTTCGCGCCTGTGGCGCCGGTTCATACCAGCGTGGTCGGCGCTGCCCCGGCCCAAAATGCCAGGCCGCCGGAACAGGCGCAGTCGCGCCCGGTTGTGGCCCAGGTTGCGCCGCCGCCGCCGCCGGTGCCGTTCGCAGCCAGGCAAAGCGCGCTGGCCGCCAATGCAGGCAAGCCGCTCGACACCGCGGCTGCCGCTGCCGCGAAACCCGCAACGCCCGCAGCGCCGCCCGCTGTCACGGTGGTCCAGCCTGAAAAGCCGGTAGCCGCGCCGGCGCGACCGG
>JAQGMS010000204.1 GCA_028292245.1 Ramlibacter sp. | reverse complement strand
CGCGCCGCCGGGCTATGTCGGCTTCGACCAGGGCGGCCTGCTCACCGAGGCGATCTCGAAGAAGCCCCACGCGGTGCTGCTGCTCGACGAGATCGAGAAGGCGCACCCGGACATCTTCAACGTGCTGCTGCAGGTGATGGACCATGGCACGCTGACCGACAACAACGGGCGCAAGGCCGACTTCCGCAACATCATCATCGTGATGACGACGAATGCGGGCGCCGAATCGCTGAACAAATCGGTGATGGGCTTCACCCAGGTGAAGGAAGCCGGCGACGAAATGGCCGACATCAAGCGCCTGTTCACGCCCGAGTTCCGCAACCGGCTGGACGCCACCGTGAGCTTCAAGGCGCTGGACGAGCAGGTCATCCTGCGCGTGGTCGACAAGTTCCTGCTGGTGCTGGAACAGCAATTGGCCGAGAAGAAGGTCGAAGTGACCTTCACCGACAAGCTGCGCAAGCACCTGGCCAAGAAGGGCTTCGACCCGCTGATGGGCGCGCGCCCGATGCAACGGTTGATCCAGGACACGATCCGCCGCGCGCTCGCCGACGAATTGCTGTTCGGCCGCTTGACCGACGGTGGCCGCCTGACGGTGGACGTCGACCTCAAGACCGACGAGAAGGGTGTCGAGACTTCCGAGGTGCTGCTGGACATCCAGCCGCTGCCGAAGAAGGAAGGCAGGGCCAAGCCGGAGCCCGAAGAGGTCTCCAGCAGCGAGTAAGAAAAAGCCGCCTCCGGGCGGCTTTTTCTTGGGCATGCAAGGCCTGTACTAGCTCTTTCCTACGATCGCCTTCCAGTGCTTCGGCTCCACCGGCGTGATGGAGAGGCGATTGCCCTTTTTGAGCACCAGCATTGCAGCCAACTCAGGGCGGGCGCGCAACTCGGGCAAGGTGATGTTGGGAATCTTTTTCAAGACCTGCACGTCCACCAGCTGCCAGCGCGGCTCTTCCTTCTTGGACCCCGCGTCGTAGTAGTGCGACTTCTTGTCGAACTGCGTCGGATCCGGATACGGCGTCGACGCCACGCGGCCGATGCCCACGATGCCGGGCTCGGCGCAGCTGGAGTGATAGAACAGCACGCCGTCGTCCACCCGCATCAGGTCACGCATGTAGTTGCGGGCCTGGTAGTTGCGCACGCCGGTCCAGGCGACCGTCGACTTGGGCGCCGCTATCGCGTCGTCGACCGAAACCTCGCTCGGCTCGGACTTCATCAGCCAGTAATTCTTCATTCTTTTCCTCTGCCTGCCAGCACGGCCTTGCCTGCGAATCCCGACGGCGCATCCGGCCGCGTTTCGATGCGCACCGCCTCGTTCCATTTGGCCATCCGCTCCGAGCGGGCGAACGATCCGACCTTCAGTTGCCCGGCATTCCAGCCGGTGGCCAGGTGCACGATGGCCACGTCTTCCGTCTCGCCCGAGCGAGCGGACACGATGGTAGCGTAGCCCGCGGCGCGTGCTGCCTCGAGCGCGGCATGGGTCTCGGTCACGGTGCCGGCCTGGTTCGGCTTGATCAGCACGCAGTTGCACGCGCCCAGCGCGGCGGCCGCGCGGACCCGCTCTGCGCTGGTGACCAGGTAGTCGTCGCCCACCACCTGCAGGCGATGGCCGACGGCGCGCGTGAACGCGACCAGGCCGGCCTCGTCGTCCTCGGCCAGCGGGTCCTCGATGGAGACGATCGGGTACTTCTCGGTCCAGCGCACGAGCTTCTCGCACAGCGCATCGGAGTCGAGCTCCGCGTTGTCCAAGGCCAATTTGTAGCGCCCCGCATGCCCGAACTCGGACGAGGCGATGTCCAGCGCGATCGACACGTCCTCGCCCGGCACCAGGCCGGCCCGCTCGATAGCGGCCACCAATGTGTCCAGCGCTTCCTCGTTGCGCGAGAAGCTCGGCCACCAGCCGCCTTCGTCGGCGACGCCTGCCAGTTGCCCGCGCGCCGCCATGATCTCGCCGGCGCTGCGGTACACCTCGGCGGTCATCTCCAGCGCGTCGGTGAACGACGTGGCGCCGGTGGCGATCACCATGAAGTCCTGCACATCGACGCGGCGGCCGGCATGGGCACCGCCGCCGAAAATCTGGATCTGCGGCAGCGGCAGTTGCACCGGGCGCCCCTGCGCCAAGTAGCGCCACAGGGGCAACCGCGCATGCGCGGCGGCGGCATGCAGCACGGCCAGCGAGGTGGCGATCGCCGCGTTGCCGCCCAGCCGCGCCTTGTTGGGCGTGCCGTCCAGCGCGATGAGCGCGGCATCGATGCTTGCCTGCTGCGTCACGTCGCGGCCGATGAGGACGGGTGCAATCTCGCGCTCGATGCCGCGCAGGGCGGCCTGCACGTCCAGGCCCTTGAAACGCGCGCCGCCGTCGCGCAGCTCGACCGCTTCGCGCGTGCCCATGGAAGCACCGGCGGGCGCGATGCCGATGCCCAGCGTGCCGTCGTCATTGACCACTTCCACTTCGACCGTGGGCCGCCCGCGCGAATCCCAGATGCGGCGGGCCTGGATCTGCTTGATTTTCATGCTGCGAATTCCTCGGTCCAGCGGACTGCGATTTCTCCAAGTGTGGTTGGCGCGTCCTGCAGCAACCCGATGGCGGCGCTGCGAACCGCCTTGCGTTGGGCAGCGCCCAGGTATTCCACCGGCGACTTGCCGTCGATGCGGGCCAGCGCCAGGCCCGGCAGCAGCGCCGCCACACGCGCTTCGAGCACGGTAACCGGCTCCCAGGTCACATGCGCCAGGTAGGCCTGGGTAAAGGCGCGGTAGCACGCCATCAGGTCGAGGTTGCGCTGCGGCATGTGCGCGGCCTTGAGCAGAAAGTGGTTGAGGCAGAAGGCCGCATCGAACGCCGGGTCGCCGAACCAGGCGCATTCGGCGTCCAGCAGCACGGGGCCGTTCGGCCCGACCAGGATGTTCTTGGGGCTGACGTCGCCATGCACCAGCACCCGCCGCGTCGTCGCGGTGCGCTGCACCGCCGCCAGCAGGCGATCCGCCAGGGCAGGGTGAACGCGCGCCGTTTCCACCAGGTAGGGCTCCAGGCGGATGGCGTAGAAATTGGTGTCGGTGGTGAAGCGTGCCGCGATCTCCGCGTCATCCGCCGTCGCAGCATGGACGCGCCCCAGCATGTCGCCGACATCGCGCGCGACCGCCGCGTCGATCTGTCCGGCCAGCAACCCGCTTTTCCAGTTGCGGTACTCGGGGCCCAGGAACTCCATGACAAAGCTCTTGCTCGCATCGTCCTGGCCCAGCACCCGCGGCACGTGGCCGGGAACGATCCGGGCCACGGTCTTCAGCCAATCGATTTCGGCGAACACGCGCTCGACCGGCACGTTCCATTCCTTGGCCACCTTGAGCTTGGGCAGTGCCTGCTTCAAGCAATAGCTGCCCGAACGCAGCGCGACGCGGTAGATGCCGGACGACACGCCGCCGGCCAGCGCGATGCCCTTCACTTCTTCATCCGCTTGCGCCAACCCCAGCGAAACGAAGATGCGCCGCATCGCCGGTGCATCCTGGGATAAATCCACATAGGCCATGCGCAGCGATTATGAAGCCCTGCATGGCAAACGGTTCCTTCCTAGAATCCCCCCATGACCCAACCCCTCAAAGTCGCCGTCATGGGCGCGGGCGCCGTCGGCTGCTACTTCGGCGGCATGCTTGCGCGCGCCGGCCACGACGTCACGCTGATCGCACGTCCCCAGCACGTGGAAGCCATCGCCCGCGATGGCCTGCGCATGGAAGCCAAGACCTTCGACGCGCAGGTGCGGCTGGCCGCCAGCACCGACCCGGCTGCGGTGCGAGGCGCCGGCGTCGTCCTGTTCTGCGTGAAGTCGGCCGACACCGAATCCGCCGGCGCCCAGATCAAGCCGCACCTGCTGCCCGAGACGCTGGTGTTGTGCCTGCAGAACGGCGTCGACAACGCCGACCGTTTGCGCACCGTGCTGCCGCCGGCGCAAGTCTCGGCCGCGGTCGTCTATGTCGGCACGGAGATGGCCGGTCCCGGCCACCTCAAGCACCATGGCCGCGGCGAACTGCTGATCGAGCCGTCCGCCACCAGCCAGGCCCTGGCGCGGGCGCTGATCGCCGCCGGCGTGCCCACCGACGTCTCGGACAACGTGCGCGGCGCGCTGTGGGCCAAATTGATCCTCAATTGCGCCTACAACGCCGTCTCGGCCATCGCCCAGTTGCCGTACGGCAAGGCGGTGCAAGGCGCGGGCGTGAAGGACGTGATGCGCGACGTGGTGGCCGAGTGCCTGGCTGTCGCCAAGGCCGAAGGCGTGCAAGTGGCCGGCGACGTGGATGCCGCCATCCGCAAGATCGAGGAGACCATGCCGGGCCAGTTTTCCTCCACCGCGCAGGACCTGGCGCGGGGCAAGAGAAGCGAGATCGATTACCTCAATGGCTTCATCGTGCGGCGCGGCGAGGCCCTGGGCATCGCGACGCCGGCGAACCGGGTCTTGTGGGCGCTGGTGAAATTGCTCGAAGGCAAGACTGCCGCTTGAGCGAAGCCATGATCACGCTCTATCACTGCGCCAACGCCCGCTCGTTCCGCGTCCTGTGGATGCTGGAAGAACTCGGCCTGCGCTACGAGTTGAAGATGCTGCCGTTCCCGCCGCGTGTGTTCGCCCGCGAGTACCTGAAGGTCAACCCGCTGGGCGGCGTTCCTTTCTTCATCGACGGCGACGTACGCATGACCGAGTCGGCCGCCATCTGCCAGTACCTGGCCGCCATCAGCGCGTCCACTGCGCTGAACGTGGAGCGCGATGAGCCCGGCTACGCGGCGTTCCTGAACGGGCTGCACTTCGGCGAGGGCTGCCTGACTTTCCCGCAGACGCTGGTGCTGCGCTACAACGTGCTGGAACCCGAAGACCGCCGCATCCCGCAGGCGGCCGATGACTACGCGGTGTTCTTTTTCAGGAACCTGCGGGCGGTGGACAGCTTGCTGCAGGAACAGGAGTTCGTGGCCGCCGGCCGCTTCACCGCCGCCGACATCTCGATCGGGTATTCCCTGCTGCTGGCGAAGGTGGTGGGCCACGACGACCGCTTTCCGCCGGCGGTGCAGGCGTACTGGAAACGCATCAGTTCGCGCGCGGGCTTCGCGCGGGCGGTAGCACAGCAGGAGGCGGCGGCCGTGCAGCAGGGCATCGAGCAGCCGCCGATGGCCGGCGCCGGCACCGGCATGCGGCGCTAGGCGCGCGCGGCGGGTCGCGATAGATTTCCTCAACCCAGCGCAAAACAATTCCATTGTCGCCCCTGTGACGGCGGGCCAGACTCGGCGCCATTGGAGAGCCGGACATGGAATTGGGACTGAAAGACAAGGTCGTCTTGATCACCGGCGCCAGCCAGGGCATCGGCAAGGCAACGGCGTTTTCGTTCGCGCGCGAGGGCGCGAAGGTGGCGATCAACGCCCGCGGCGAGGCGCTGTTGAAGGCCACGGCGGCCGAGATCGAAGCGGCCACCGGCGGGCAAGTCCTGCCGTTGGTCGGCGATGTCGCTGACCTGGATTCGCTGCCCGCCCTGGTGGAAGCCGTGATCGCCAAATGGGGCCGCATCGACATCCTCATCAACAACGCCGGCACCGGCCACTCCAAGGGCTTTCTTTCGGTCAAGGCCGACGAGCTGATCGACAACTTCCGCCTTAACTTCTTCTCCACCTACGTCGTTTCGCAACTGGTCGTTCCGCACATGGTCCGCCAGGGCGGCGGCGTGATCCTCAACCTCGGCGGCATCACCGCCAAGGAAGCGCCCAAGTCGCCCTCGACGGTGTCGGGGCCGGCCAAGGCCGCGATGTTCAATTTCACCAAGGCCCTGGCCACCGAGTTCGGGCGGCAGAACATCCGCGTCAACTACGTGATGCCCGGGCTCACGCTGACGCCGCGTTTCGAAAAGAAGTTGCGCGAGGCCAGCGGTGGCGACCCGGAGAAATACCAGCAGGAGATGCAGAGCTGGGCCAAGGACGTCCTGCTGCCGAACCGCCGCTGGGGCACGCCCGAGGAAATCGGCGACGTGATCGTTTTCCTCTGCTCCGACCGCGCGAGCTACATGACCGGTGCCAGCGTCGTCATCGACGGCGGCATCGTCCGCGCGCTGTGAACGGGCAACGAAAAGCCATGCCCGGCCCTTTGGCGGGCATCCGCGTGGTCGACGTCACCACCGTGATGCTCGGTCCCTACAGCACGCAGACCCTGGGCGACATGGGCGCCGACATCATCAAGATCGAGGCGCCGCCGGCCGGCGACATCGCGCGCAACCTGGGCGCGGCGCGCAATCCGGGGATGAGCGGCAGCTTCCTCAACATGAACCGGAACAAGCGTTCGCTGGCGATCGACCTGAAGCAGGACGCCGCCAAGGAAGTGCTGCGGCGCCTGATCGCCACCGCCGACGTTTTCATCCACAACATGCGGCCGCACGCCATCGAGCGGCTGGGTTTCGACTATGCGAAGGTGGCGGCGCTCAAGCCCGACATCGTCTATGTCGGCGCCTACGGCTTCGGGCAAGAAGGCCCGTACCGCGCCAAGCCCGCGATGGACGACGCGATCCAGGCCGCTTCCGGCCTGGCCAGCCTGTTCAAGCGGCAGGACGGCCAGCCGCGCTACGTGCCCAGCGCCCTGGCCGACAAGATCGTCGGGCTGACGGTGAGCCAGGCCGTGCTGGCGGCCCTGGTGCACCGGGGCCGCACCGGCGAGGGCCAGTTCGTCGAAGTGCCGATGCTCGAGACCATGGTCGCGTTCAACCTGATCGATCACCTCGGCGCCGGAGCCTACGCATCGCCGCCCGGGAAGATCGGCTACGCGAGGGCGAGTTCGCCTTCGCGCCGCCCTTTCGCCACGAAGGACGGCCACGTCTGCCTGATGCCCTATGACGACCGGCAGTGCCGCGCCTTCTTCAGCGCCGTCGGACGGCCGGAAGTGATGGACGATCCGCGCTTCGCCACCTTCAGCGCCCGCTCCAAGACCGCGGACGACTTCTACCGCGTGATCGGCGAAGTCGCGCTGGAGAAGACCACATCCGAATGGGTGGCCCTGTGCGAAGCCGGCGAGATTCCCTGCATGCCGATCGTCGACATCGAGGACCTGCCGCAGGACGAACACCTGAAGGCCGTGGGCATGTTCCAGCCGCACCAGCACCCGAGCGAGGGCGAGACGGTGCTGGTTCGCTCACCGATCGGCTTTTCGAAGACACCCACGTCGATCCGCAGGCATGCGCCTGGATTCGCCGAGCACAGCGTCGAGATGCTGCGCGAGCTCGGATACGACGACAAGGAAACAGCGGCGCTGCTGGCAAGCGGCGCCGCGCTGGCCCCGGAGGAGCAACTTCCTCCATCAACCCTAGGTTTGCAATGATGAGAAATTTCCTGAATACGCTTTCGCGGGCGCGTTTTCGCGCGCTGATCCTGCTCGCGTTTCTTCCCGGCCTGGCGGCCGCGCAGGCTTGGCCCAACAGGCCGGTGCGCCTGATCGTGCCCCTGCTCGCGGGCGGCAGCGTGGACCAGACCGCGCGCTTCTTCGCGACGGAACTCGGCAAGGCGTTCGGCCAGCCGTTCGTGGTGGAGAACCTGCCGGGCGCGAACGGCGTGATCGGCCTTGGCAAACTGGCCCAGTCCGCGCCCGACGGTTACACGCTGGGCGTCACCGCCAACAGCTTTCACACGATCAGCCCGCACCTGACGGAAACTCCGCTGCCTTACGACGCGATCAAGGACTTCACTCCCGTCGCGGGCCTCGTGTCGGTCGCGCACATTGTCCTTGCCCGGCCGAACTTTCCGGCATCGACGGTGCCGGAACTCGTCGCCTTGGCCAAGGCCACGCCGACCGGGCTGAATCACGGTTCCGCCTCCCAATCGGGCGCGTCGTATCTCGCCTCGGTGCTGTTCCGGCGCCAGGCCGGCGTGAAGTTCACGGATGTCTTCTACAAGGGCGCGGGCGGCGTGTACACCGACCTGATGGGCGGCCACATCGACATCTTCTTCGACTCGGTTGGCGCGTCGATTCCCCTGATCGCGGCGGGCAAGGTCAAGGTGATCGCCACCACCGGCGAAAAGCGCCATCCCCTGTCGCCGAA
>JAQGMS010000199.1 GCA_028292245.1 Ramlibacter sp. | reverse complement strand
GAAAGCGCAAAAAGACAACCTGAAATCATTCATTTGAATTTTTTGCGCCTTCTGCGTTGTTTCTGCTTCTTCTGCGTCCGGCTGTCCGTTTTAAGGACGAAGCAAATCGTTGAGCGACGTCTTGGCGCGGGTTTGCGCGTCGACCCGCTTGACGATGATCGCAGCGTACAGGTTGTACTTGCCGCCGTCCTTGGGCAGGCTGCCGGAGATCACGACCGAGCCGGCCGGGATGCGGCCGAAGGAGGTTTCGCCGGTGCTGCGGTCGTAGATCGGCGTGCTCTGGCCCAGGTACACGCCCATCGAGATCACCGAGTTCTCCTCGACGATCACGCCTTCGACCACTTCGGAGCGCGCGCCGATGAAGCAGTTGTCCTCGATGATCGTCGGGTTGGCCTGCAGCGGCTCCAGCACGCCGCCGAGGCCGACGCCGCCGGACAGGTGCACGTTCTTGCCGACCTGGGCGCAGGAGCCGACGGTGGCCCAGGTGTCGACCATGGTGCCCTCGTCGACGTAGGCGCCGATGTTCACGTAGCTGGGCATCAGGATCGCGCCCTTGGCGATGAAGCTGCCGCGGCGGGCCACGGCCGGCGGAACGACGCGCACGCCGGTGGCCGCCATTTCCTCGGACGACAGGTGCGAGAACTTGGTCGGAACCTTGTCGAAGAAGGCCAGTTCGCCGGCCTTCATCAGCACGTTGTCGTTCAGGCGGAAGGACAGCAGCACCGCCTTCTTGATCCACTGGTTCACCGTCCACTGGCCGACGCCCTGGCGGGTGGCCACGCGCAGCTTGCCCGCGTTCAGCTCCGCGATCACGTGCTCGACGGCCTCCGTCACCTCCTTGGGTGCGCCGGAGGGGGACAGGCTGGCGCGGTTCTCCCACGCGTTGTCTATGGTTTGCTGGAGTTGCTGGGTCATGGGAATCTCGGGATCTCGGGGTCTTCGAACAATCTACGCTTGCCGGGCCTGGACGAACCGCACGATGCGCTGCGCGGCTTCCAGGCATTCCGGGGTGTCGGCCACCAGGGCCATCCGCACCCGCCCGGCGCCGGGGTTCACGCCGCCGGCCTCGCGGGCCAGGTAGCTGCCGGGCAGCACGGTCACATTGTATTGAGCCAGCAGGTCGCGGGCGAAATCGGTGTCGCTTCCCCGCACGCCGGCCCACAGGTAGAAGCTGGCGTCGGGCAGCCGCAGGTCCAGCACCTTGGCCAGCAATGGCTCCACTTCGGCGAACTTGCGGCGGTATTGCTCGCGGTTGGCGACCACGTGCGCCTCGTCGTTCCAGGCAGCCACGCTGGCGGACTGGACGATCGGGCTCATGGCGCTGCCGTGGTAGGTGCGATAGAGCAGGAACTGCTTGAGGATGCTGGCATCGCCGGCCACGAAACCGCTGCGCATGCCCGGCACGTTGCTGCGCTTGGACAGGCTGGTGAAGGCCACCAGCTTGCGGAAATCGCCGCGTCCCAGCCTGGCGGCCGCTTCCAGCCCGCCCAGCGGCGGCTCGTCGCGGAAATAGATCTCGCTGTAGCACTCGTCCGACGCGATCGTGAAACCGTACCGGTCCTGCAGCGCGAACAGCTTGGCCCACTCGTCCAGCGGCATCACCGCGCCGGTGGGGTTGCCGGGCGAGCAGACGAAGACCAGCTGGGTCTGCTCCCAGGTTGCCGCCGGCACGCTGTCCCAGTCGACGGCGAAATTGCGCTTCGGGTCGCTCGGGGCGAAGTACGGTTCGGCGCCGGCCAGCAGGCCCGCGCCTTCATAGATCTGATAGAACGGATTCGGGCAGACCACCACCGCCGGCCGGCGCGGGTCGATCACCGTCTGGGCGAAGGCGAACAGCGCCTCGCGCGAGCCGTTCACCGGCAGCACCTGGGTGGCGGCGTCGAGCTGCAGGCCGTAGCGGCGCTGCAGCCAGCCGGCGCAGGCCTGGCGCAGCTCGGGCGTGCCGGCCGTGGGCGGGTAGCCCGACAAATCGTGGCCGGGCTGGTCCAGGGCGGCTGCCAGGGCGTCCTTGATGAAGCGCGGGGTGGGGTGCTTGGGCTCGCCGATGCCCAGGCTGATGGGCCGGTAGGCGGGATTCGGCGTGACGCCGGCAAACAACTGCCGCAGCCGCTCGAACGGGTAGGCCTGCAGGCGCGATAACAACGGGTTCATGCCCGGATTATCGACGGGCTCAGCGGCGCTGCTTTTCGTCCAGCCGGGTCCAGGGGATGACCGTGTAGACATTGGCCAGGCCGGCGTCCATGGTGGCGGCCTGCATGCCGCCTGAACCCGCCGACCTGACCTGCATCTTGCGCATGCGGTCCTCGTCCGGCTGGCTGCTGGCGCCGGTGGGATGGCTGGGGGGCGGCGGCAGGCGGGCACGCGCCAGCGCGGCGCGGCCCTCGGCGCCGAAGCGCGCTTCCACCGCGCTCACGGCGGCGGGATGGCCGTAGAGCGCTGCGCGCCCCAGCGCCTCGCGTTCGGCCTGTTCGTCCCGGGGCAAACCGCCTTCGCCCCGGGCGTGGCGCTGCGACACGGCGTACCAGGCGGCCCCGGCGTCCTTGCGGGCCGCCACGTGGCCTTGCTCCGCGGCTGCATCCAGCCAGCGCAGCGCCTCCCGTTCATCGCGTGGCACGCCGCTGCCTCGCTGGTAGAGGAGCCCCAGCCGCCATTGGGCGGCGGCGATGCCGGCCACCGCCGCCGGCCGGTACCACTGCGCCGCCTCGGCCGGGTCGGCCGGCACGCCGAGCTCGCGCTCGTACAGGCGCTCCAGGTTGCCGCGGGCTTCGGCCGCGCCGAACAGCGCAGCCAGGTAGCGGTCGCGTGCGAGCCGGTAGTCCGGCGCCGCGCCCAGCCCGCCTTCGGCCAGCAGGCCCAGGTTGTTCAGGGCCGAATGGTCGCCGGCGGCGGCGGCCGGCTCCAGCCAGCGCCGTGCCCGGGCGTAGTCGCGGGGAATGCCGTCCCCCTGCAGCGCCATCGCGCCCAGGCGCGCGCCGGCCCAGTTGCTTTGCGGCGCCGCCTGCTCGTAGAGCGCGGCGGCGCGCGCCTTGTCCGTCGGCACGCCGCGGCCCTGGTCGTAGAGCTCGCCCAGCGTGACCATGGAGCGGGTTTCCGCGTGCTCCACGCCCTTGCGCAGCCGCAGTACCGCTTCGGCGGTATTGCCGGCCTGCAGCTGCAGCTGCGCCAGCCGGTAACGGGCCTCGGCGTTGCCCTGGTCGGCGAGCGGGGTGTAGCGCGCGAGCGCCTGGGCGCTGTCGCGCGGCACCCCGATGCCGTTCTCGTACATCTGCGCCAGGTTCATGGCCGCGCCGCCCGAACCATTCGCGGCGGCCCGGGTGTACCACTGGATGGCCGTCGCATAGTCTTTCTGCGCCTCGTAGCGCATGGCCAGTTCGAACTGCGCGCGCGGGTCGCCCTTGTCCGCCTGCGCCGCTGTGGTGTCGGCGGCCACCACCGGCCCTTGCTGCAGCATTCGCTGTTGCGCTTCGGCCAGCAGGGCGGCGGCCTCGGGGCTGCCGGCCATGACGCCCACGCCTTGCTGGGCGCTGGTCAGCAGCAGCATGACGCCGCGCCGGTCGCCGGCCTGGGCGGCCTTGCGGAACCAGCCCAGGGCCGCCTTGTCGTCGCGTGGGCCGTCCAGCCCGCGCTGGCGCATGGCGCCCAGCAGGATCATGGCCGGCGTCGAGCCGCGGCCGGCGGCGACCGTCGCCTCGCGCCTGGCCTCGTCGAAGCGTTCGGCGTGAGCCAGGGCGCGCGCGTACTGCGCGTGGAAGCGCGCCACCTGCGGCTGTTCGCTGCTGGCGCGGCGGCAGGCGGCAATGGCGGGCTGCAGGAAATGCGTGACGCAGAAGCCGTCGGCGCCCGGGCCGCTGCGCCCGGGCTCGTAGGGGTCGCCGGCGTAGCGGTCGCAGTCGGGCTGGCCCACGGTCTCGGCCAGATGCCGCTCGCAGCGCGCCACCTGCCCCATCTCGCCCCAGCGCTTGGCCTGGGTGGCGTCGGTGGCGACGCCGCGGCCCTGGCGGTACATGTTGGCCAGGCGCCATTGCGATTCGACGTGGCCGGCGAGCCCGGCCTGGCGATACCAGAAGGCGGCCGCCGCGTCATCGCGCGGCACCCACTGGCCGGCTTCGTGCAGCAGGCCCAGCCAGGCCTGGGCCCAGGTGGCTCCGGCCTGGGCCTGCTGCCGGTACCAGGCCAGCAGCGGCGGCACGTCCAGCAGCGGTTCGCCGATGGCCAGCCGCAGCGGGTCCGGCACCGCCTCGGGGACCATCACCTCGGCCGCCTTGCGCCACCAGGCCTCGGCCTGCGCCCGGTCGGCGGCGACGCCGCGACCCTGTTCGTACCACTGGCCCAGCACCATCATCGCGAAGGGGTCCTTCCCCAGCGCCGCCAGCCGGATGAAGTTGGCGGCGTCCTGCGGGTTGCGCGGCACGCCCATGCCGTTGGCCCAGAGCACGCCGAGGTCATAGTTGGCCAGCTTCTCCTGCGCGCGCGCCGCGTCGCGGAACAGGGCCAGCGCCGCGGCGGGATCGCTGCCCGCCTGCAGCACGCCCAGCAGCACCTTGGCTTGGGCGTCGCCCATCGCGGCGCCGCGCTGGGCCGCTTCCAGCGCGCCTTTCTGGTCGCCGGCCATGCGCCGCACCCGGCCCAGGGCGGCGGACATGCGGCCCTCGCGCGGCCGGATCTGCACGCCCTGTTCGCAGGCGGCGATGGCCTCCGGCAGCTTCTGCGCCAGCTGGTGCAGGGTGTTGCCGCCATGGCCCGGGCCGGCCAGCATGGTGAAGGAGAGGCACTGGTAGTCCGCGGTTTCCTGCTGCTGCTGTTGCGCCGGGGCCGCAGCTGCCAGCAACAGCAGGACGGCCAGCAGGGGGAGGGGCTTGCGTGACGCCATGCGGGGCATTGAACGCGCGCACCTTGCGCTTGGCAAGCAGCGACTGCCGTTGCCGGCGCGCGGCGGAACGGGCCCATGCGCGAATATCCTCGCCGCCGCCGGGGCCCCCGCATTGACTGGCCGGGGCTGCCGCCGTTCAATGGGGCATGCGTTCCGCTGACCTTCGGCTGGCCGACCTGCGCTTTCTCGCCGGCGTGGCGCTGCCCCTCCTGACCCTGCAAAGCGTCTTGCGGAACCCGGCGCATGCGGCGTTAGGCGCCTTCCTCGCCTGGCTGCTGATCGCCGGGCTGGAAGGCTTCTGGCCGGCGCTGGCGCGCTCGCCGGGCACCGGCCGTGCCAACCCCACCTTGCCCTGGCTGTTGCGGCTGCACGTACCGCTGCAGGCGGCGCTGCTGGCCGCCGGCCTGCTGGCCGTCGCCCACGCCGACTGGCCCACCGTGCTGGGCGTGGGCTACGCCGCCGGCTTCATCACCGGCGCCCAGGGCATCACTTACGCCCACGAGCTGGGCCACAGCCGCCGCCGGGCCGACCGGGCCCTGGGCTGGCTGCTGATGACCAGCGTCGGCTATCCGCAGTTCATGGTGGAGCACTACCGCGGCCACCACGTGCGTGCCGCCACCTGGGACGACCCGGCCTCGGCGCGCGCGGGCGAAAGCCTGTGGCGCTTCCTGCCGCGCACGGTGGTGGGCAGCACGCGCAGCGCCTGGCGGCTGGAGGGCCTGCGGCTCGCGCAGCACCGGCGGCGCTGGCGCCAGAGCCCGTTGCTGTGGGCCACCATCGCTTACGTGGCTTTCCTGCTGTTGCTGGCCGGCACCGGCGGCTGGCGGCTGGTGGGGTTCTGGCTGGTGCAGTCGGCTTTTGCCGTCTGGCTGCTGGAGGCCGTCAACTACATCGAGCACTATGGGCTGCAGCGCCGCACCGGCGCCGACGGCCGGCCCGAGCCCTTCGGCGTCGGCCATGCATGGAATGCCGACCACGTGATCAGCAACAGCCTGCTGGCGAACCTGCAGCGGCATTCGGACCACCACATGCATGCGTCCAAGCCGTATCCGCAGCTCGAGGCGCTGCCGGGGCCGCAGTTGCCGACGGGGTATGCGGGGTGCCTGTTGCTGGCGAGCTTGCCGCCGGTGTGGTTTGCGGTGATGCATAGGCGCATTCCGGCGTCCTCGCCGACGGGGTTGGCGCGGTCGTAGGCTTGAAGCTGGGGTTGCACCCCAGCCTACGGGCAAGGGCCAAGGGCCAACGGGCAGCGGGCAGGGAGCAGGGAGCAGCGAGCCCAAGTATTGCCATCCGATACTATCGGTACCATCGCAAGAGACAAGCCGCGAAATCCAGTACGAAACCATCCGGTTCCGACCACATTGCCTTCACAAGCACGTGCTTGGGTCACCTGGAATCGTATGAAGCTCGCTCTCTCCACCGCCCTGCTGGCCAGCGCCGCGCTGGCCGGTTGCTACGTGGTGCCGATGCAACCGGCAACCTCGGTGCCCGGACCCACCGTGGTGCTGCCCATGGCACCGCCCGCCCCGGTCACTTTCGCGGCGCGCCTGTATCCCGCCAACGACCTGGCCGCGACTTACGGCATGGTGTCGGCGGTGGTCAACAACGACTTGAACGGCCGCGGCTACTTCAGCACCAACATCGGCGGCGAGTCCTTCGCCGGCGAGGCCACGCGGGTGGCCGGCTCGCAGCGGGACGGCCTGGCCAACGGCACCGGCAACCGCGGCGGCTTCATCAGCTGCCGCTACACCATGAACACGCCGACGCTGGGAACCGGCAACTGCCGCCTGAACAACGGCGCGGCGTTCACCATGCACGTCGGCAGCTAAGCCACGTCAGCCGGCGGAGGCGAGTTCGAACTTCAGGTGCCCCACGTACAGGAGCGTCTGCAGGCTGCGCACCGAGGGCACGTCGCCTTCGCGCATGTGCAGCAGGTCCGCCGGGCTGAGGAAGCGCGGGTCGGTCTCCGTCAGCGGCAGGCCGGCCCGCCGGTACGCTTCCAGCACGAACTGCGAGCAGAAGAAGCGGTCGCTGCGGCCCAGCCCCAGTTGCACCGCGCCCATGCCCTGGACGCAGAATTCCCGAACCAGGGAGGGCGTCAGCGGCAGCTCGCACAGGCGCCGCTCGATGGAAAACGGCGCCTGCAGCATGACGCCGACCAGGTTGTAGCGGGTGCCTACGGTTTCGGCGACGAAGGCCCGCATCTTTTCCATGTTTTCCTCGCGCACGCCCGGGTGGCGGAAGGCCACCACGGTCGATTCTTCCGCCAGCAAGGCGGCGATGCCGCGCCGCCGGATGCCTTCGCCCACCGCCTCGGCCACCTGACCCTCGCCCACGTAGAGCGAGGCATGGCTGACCGGCGACAGGGTCAGCATCCGGATGCCGACCGAGGTCATGCCGTTGGCCGAGGACAGCAGGATGTCGCCCGGCTGCAGCGCCTGCACGTCGATGGCCAGGCCGCCGTTGGCCGGGCTCAGCCCCGGGTTCTGCATCTGCAGCCGTGGCGTGGTTTCGGGCTTGTCGTCGGCGTAGAAGCGGGTGGCGCAGCCGGCCAGCAGTGCGAGCGGGGCGGCGGCGAGGAAACGGCGGCGAGAGGGCATTGCGGTCATTCTAGGGAAGCTTGACCCGGCGCCAGCGCTGGCTATGCTTGCTGGACCGCCGAGCCAGGAGAAAGTCATGCAACTGTCGCAAGCCAGGGTCACCACCATGCTGCCCGTCGTCGACATGGACAGGGCGCGGGCGTTCTACGAGGGCAAGCTCGGATTCCGCCCGGACGGGGGGCCCAAGGTGGACGGCCGCTACCAGTACGTCCTGGGCGAGGGTGCCACCCTCGCGCTGATCCCGCGCGAAGGCGGCACCAAGGCCGAACACACGGCCCTGAGTTTCCAGGTGCGCGACATCCGCGACGGCATCCGCACGCTGGAACAGGCGGGCGTGGTGTTCGAAGACTACGACCTGCCGGGCCTGAAGACGGTCGAACACGTCTGCGTGCTGGGCTCGGAGAAGGCGGCGTGGTTCCGCGACACCGAAGGCAACTACCTCTGCCTGCACGAAGACCTCGGCTGAGTCACGACAGGGCGTCCACCAGCGCGATCAGTTCGCGCGCGTTGTCCGGGGCGTGGCGCTTGTCGGTGTTGTCGAAATAGCAGTAGACGTCGCGGCCGGCGCGGGGGCGGAAGCCCGTGGGCGAGACCAGCCGCGCATCGGTCACCTGCCGGCCCTGCCGCCAGGCGACGATCAGCCGCGCCCAGCGCTCCAGTTCCTCTGGCGTGTAGCGGCTGTTGTACAGCTCGGTGGAGCCGTGCAGGCGCATGTAGACGAAGTCGGACGTCACGTCCTCGTACAGCGGCCAGGGCTTGGGCGTGTCGGCCACCACCCAGGCAATGCGGTACTTGCGCAGCAGCCGGATGAAGTCCGGGGTGACGAAGCTTTCGTGCCGCACCTCCACGGCGTGGCGCAAGCGGCGGTTGCGCCCCGGCTCCAGCCATTCGCGGCCCTCCATCCGGCTGTCCCGCCGCTGGGCCAGTTGCGCCGCCGCGTGGGTCGTCTGCGGCAACAGCTGGAAGAAGGCTTCGAATAGCTCCGGGTGGTAGCGCATCACGGGCGGGAATTGCCACAGGAGAGGCCCCAGCTTGTCGCCCAGCACGAACAGGCCCGAAGCGAAGAAGTTGGCCAGCGCCACCTCGACGTTGCGCAGCTTCAGCATGTGCGTGATGTAGCGGCTGCCCTTGATGGCGAAGACGAAGCCGGGCGGCGTCTGCTCCGCCCACAGGGCGTAGCTGGAAGGCCGTTGCAGGGAATAGAAGGAGCCATTGAGCTCCAGCGTGGGGAAGGCGCGCGAGGCGTGTTCGAGCTCGCGCCACTGCGGCAGCCCCTTGGGATAGAAATGGCCCCGCCAGGGCGTGTAGCGCCAGCCGGAGACGCCGATCAGTACCTTGCCCGCCATGGCCGTCTTGTGCCAGAAAACGGCGCGCCGCGGGGGCGACCGCGGCCGGCAGGCGAGCAGGGATGGAACCTGGTTACACCCGGGCGGGTATCATCCCGCTTCCATTGGAAGTCTGCCTCAGGGGCGAGGGGCCGTGCGTCTCACATCGATCAAGTTGTCCGGGTTCAAGTCGTTTGCCGAACCCACGAATTTCATGCTGCCCGGCCAACTGGTGGGCGTGGTGGGTCCCAACGGCTGCGGCAAGTCCAACATCATGGACGCCGTGCGCTGGGTGCTGGGCGAGTCCAAGGCGAGCGAACTGCGTGGCGAGTCCATGCAGGACGTCATCTTCAACGGCACCACGCACCGCAAGCCCGCCTCGCGCTCGTCGGTCGAACTGGTGTTCGACAACGCCGACCACCGTGCCGGCGGCCAGTGGGCCCAGTTCGCCGAGATCGCCGTCAAGCGCGTGCTGACGCGCGACGGCACCAGCAGCTACTACATCAACAACCAGCCGGTGCGCCGGCGCGTCGTGCAGGACGTGTTCCTGGGCACCGGTCTCGGGCCGCGCGCCTACGCCATCATCGGCCAGGGCACGATCAGCCGGATCATCGAGTCCAAGCCCGAGGAGCTGCGGCTGTTCCTGGAAGAGGCCGCCGGTGTCTCCAAGTACAAGGAGCGCCGCCGCGAGACCGAGAACCGCCTGCACGACACGCGCGAGAACCTGACGCGGGTGCAGGACATCCTGCGCGAGCTCAACGCCAACCTCGACAAGCTGGAGAAGCAGGCCGAGGTCGCGCAGCAATACAACGCGCTGCAGGCCGAAGCCACGCTCAAGCAGCAGCAGCTGTGGTTCCTGAAACGCGCGGAGGGCGAAGCCGACCAGTCCAAGGTGAAGGCCGACGCCGAGAAGGCGACGAACGACCTGGAGTCGCGCGTGGCCGACCTGCGCAAGGTCGAAAGCGACCTGGAGACCATTCGCCAGGCGCATTACGCGGCGGGTGACCAGGTGAACCAGGCGCAGGGCTCGCTGTACGAGGCCAGTGCCGAGGTCGGCCGGCTCGAAGCCGAGATCCGCTTCGTCGTCGAAGGCCGCCAGCGCGTCGAACAGCGCCTGCTGCAACTCAAGGAGCAGACGGCGCAGTGGCTATCGCGCAAGGAAGACGCCGCGGGTGAAATCGAAACGCTTGCGGCGCAGCAGATCGAATCCGAAGAGAAGGCCACGCTGCTCGCCGCGCAGCTGGAGGAGCACGACACGCACCTGCCCGAGCTCGAAGACGCGTTGCGTCAGGCGCAGGCGAAGTCCAGTGAGCAGCGCGGCAACGTCGCGCAGGTGCAGCAGCAGATCCAGGTGCTTGCCGCCGACCAGCGCAACATCGAGGAGCAATCGCGCGGCCTCACGCAGCGGCGCGAGCGCCTTGCCGCCGACAGGAACGCGCTCTCCGCGCCGGACGAAGTTCGTCTGACGAATCTGCAGCAGCAGCTCGCCACCGCGAAGGAAGCCGCCGAAACCGCCGACGCGCGCCTGCATGAACTGCAGGACCAGGTGCCGCAACTCGACGATGACCGCCGCGTCAGGCAGCAGTCCGTCAACGCCGAAAGCGGCAAGCAGGCGGATTTGTCGGCGCGAATGGAGGCGCTCAAGGCGCTTCAGGAAAAGGTCAAGACAGACGGCAAGCTGCGCCCGTGGCTGGCCAAGCACGGCCTGGAAAACCTGCAAGGCCTGTGGAGCCGCATCCACGTCGAGCCGGGTTGGGAAAGCGCGCTGGAAAGCGCGCTCCGCGAGCGCATGAATTCGCTGGAAGTGTCGCGGCTGGACATGGTGCGCGCGTTCGCGGGCGATGCGCCACCCGCCAAGCTGGCTTTCTATTCGCCGCCGCAAGCCGCCGCGCCCGAAGCCGCGACTTCACTGCAGCGGCTGTCCGACCTGCTGCGGCTGAACGACGCGGGCCAGAAGGCGCTGCTGGCCGACTGGCTGCACGGTTACTTCACGGCGCCGTCTTTCGAGGAGGCGCTTGCCGCCCGCGAAAAGCTCGGCCCCGGCGAGGCGATCTACGTCAAGAGCGGCCACACGGTCACACGCCACAGCGTGAGCTTCTACGCGCAGGATTCGGAGCAGGCCGGCTTGCTCGCGCGCCAGCAGGAGATCGAGAACCTAGAGAAGCAGCTGCGCGCACAGGCGTTCATCGCCGAGGAGGCGCGCTCGGCGCTGGTGCGGGCGGAGGCGGCGTACAGCGATGCATCGCAGCGGCTGGTAGCGGCGCGGCGGGACGCGGCCGATACGCAGGCCAAGGCCCACGAGCTGCAGGTCGAGGTGGTGCGCCTCACGCAGCTCGCGGAGCAAACCCGCGCGCGCAGCGAACAGATCGACGCGGACCTGGGCGAAGTCGACGCGCAGCTGGAGCAATTGCAGGAGCGCCGCGTCACCGCCGAAGCAAAGTTCGAAGAACTCGACATGCAGCTGGCCGACAGCCAGGAGCGGCATGCGCAGCTGGACGAGCGCGTGATCGAGTCCGAGCGCAAGCTGGCCGAAGCGCGCGAGAAACATCGCAGCCTGGAGCGCGAGGCGCAAGAGGCCCAGTTCGCGCAGCGCTCGGTCGAAGCGCGCAAGGGCGAACTGCAGCGCGCGATCGAAACGTCCGACCAGCAAGTCGCCACGATTGCGTCGGAAGAGTCGCGCGCGCAGGACGAGCTCACGCGCCTGACCGATGCCGCCGCGCAAGCCGGTTTGCAGAGCGCGCTGGCCCTGAAGTCCGAGCGCGAACAGGCGCTGGGCGCCAAGCGCAGCGAATACGACGACCTGACCGCCAAGCTGCGCGCCAGCGACGAGCGCCGCATGCAGCTGGAGCGCGAGCTCGACCCACTTCGCCAGCGCATCACCGACTTCCAGCTGAAAGAGCAGGCGGCGCGGCTGGGCTTCGAGCAGTACTCGCAGTTGCTGGCCGACGCGCAGGCGGATCTCGAAGCCGTCGGCAAGTCCATCGAAGAAGGCAAGGTGCGCCTTGGCGGCCTTTCCAGCGAAATCGACCGCCTGCACCGCGAGATCGCGGCGCTGGGTGCGGTGAACCTCGCGGCGCTGGAGGAGCTCACGACCTCCCGCGAGCGCAAGCAGTTCCTCGACGCGCAGTCGGCCGACCTGTTCGAGGCGATCACGACGCTCGAAGACGCGATCAAGAAGATCGACGGCGAAACGCGCGAGCTGCTCGCTTCGACTTTCAACAGCGTCAACGAGCACTTCGGCCGGATGTTCCCCGAGCTTTTCGGCGGCGGCAACGCCAAGCTCGTGATGACCGGCGACGAAATCCTCGACTCCGGCGTGCAGGTGATGGCCCAGCCGCCCGGCAAGAAGAACCAGACGATCCACCTGCTATCGGGCGGCGAGAAAGCGCTGACGGCCATCGCGCTCGTGTTCGCCATCTTCCAGCTCAACCCGGCGCCGTTCTGCCTGCTGGACGAAGTGGATGCGCCGCTGGACTACGCCAACACCGAGCGCTACGCGAAGCTCGTCACCACGATGTCGAAAGAGACGCAGTTCCTCTTCATCAGCCACAACAAGATCGCGATGGAAATGGCCGAGCAGCTCATCGGCGTCACGATGCAGGAGCAAGGCGTCTCGCGCATCGTCGCGGTGGACATGGAATCGGCCGTGTCGATGGCCGAAGCGGCGTAAATGAGCGGCTTCACGCTGGGCGTCGCGCTGCTGGGCGGCGTGGTCCTGGCCTCGCTCGTTGGGTACAACGCGTGGATCTCGCGGCGCAATTCGCCGCGGCAGCCGCTGGTCGCGGGCGCGGCGGAAGGGCCCGCGGGAGCAGGGGAGTCGCGCCGCGACCCGGTCTTTGATTCCGAGCCCACCTTGCCGCCAATCGAGAAAAAGCCGGCGATCGATGCTCTGATCGACGCGATCGCGCCTATCGCGGTCGAAGGCGTCGTGACGGGCGACGCAGCCATCGCCGCCTTGCCGCCGACACGCCGTGCCGGCAGCAAGCCTTTCGCGATCGAGGGCCTGAACGAATCCACGCAGCAGTGGGAGCCGCCGCGGCCCGGCCTGCGCTACACGGCTTTCCAGGCGGGGGTGCAACTCGCCAACCGCACCGGGCACCTGAACGAAATCGAGTTTTCCGAGTTCGTGATGAAGGCCCAGCAGTTCGCCGACGCCATCAACGGCTCCCCCGACTTCCCGGACATGATCAATGAAGTCGCGCGCGGCCGCGAGCTTGACCAGTTCGCGGGCGACCACGACGCGCAGCTGAGCATCACCTTGCGCGCGAAGAACACGGCATGGAGCCCGGGCTATGTGCATCAAGGCGCGGCGCGGCTGGGTTTTGTGCCTGGCGTGATCCCGGGCCGGCTCGTCATGCCGGCCACCACGGCCGGCTCGCCACCCATCCTGGTGATCAGTTTCGACACGCAAGCGGCGCTGGCCGACGACCCCACGCAGTCGGCGCTGCGGGAGTTCACGCTCAGCCTCGACGTGCCGCAGGTGCACCGCAGCGAGCAGCCTTTCGTACGCATGCGCGACGCGGCCATCGCGCTCGCGGCATCGATGGAGGGCATCATCGCGGACGACAAAGGCGAGGTGATCCGCGCCGACGCGCTGGACCTCATCGGCTCGCACCTCGAAAAACTCTACGACGTGCTCGAGGCGCACGACCTTGCCGCCGGTTCCGCGCAGGCGCGGCGGCTATTCTCCTAAAGGTGATGGCCACCGCCCGAGCCGAGGAGCGCGCAGCCGCCTTGCGCGAGCTGCTCCACCACCACGCCCACCGCTATTACGTGCTCGACGAGCCGGCCATCCCGGACGCCGAATACGACAAGCTGTTCCGCGAACTGCAGGAGATCGAGGAAAAGCATCCCGAACTGCTCACGCCGGATTCACCCACGCACCGCGTGGGCGGCAAGGCGCTGGAAGGATTTTCAAAGGTTCGCCACAAGGTGCCGATGCTTTCGATCCGCACCGAGACCGACATCGAGGCCACGGGCGCGCGGAATTTCGATGGGCGCGTGCGGCGCGAGCTGGCGCTGAAGGAAGGCGCTGAAATCATCGAGTACGTCGCGGAACTCAAGTTCGATGGCCTCGCGATCAACCTGCGATATGAAGACGGCGTGCTGGTGCAAGCCGCCACGCGCGGCGACGGCGAGGTGGGCGAGGACGTCACGCACAACATCCGCACCGTCGGGCAGATCCCGCTTCGTCTGCCTGCGGATGTGCCGCAGGTGCTGGAGGTGCGCGGCGAGGTCTACATGCGCCGCGACGACTTCGAGCGCATGAATGAATTGCAGCGCGAGAAAATCGCGAGGGGGGCGAAGAACGAGAAGACGTTCGTCAACCCGCGCAACGCGGCTGCGGGCGCCGTTAGGCAGCTCGACCCCACCATCGCGAAACAGCGGCCCTTGAGCTTCTTCGCCTACGGGTTCGGCGAAGTGGCGCCTTCCCCCGACTTCGGCACGCAGTTCGAATCGCTGTTGGCGTTGCGCTCCTGGGGTTTCCCGGTGTCCGACCGCACGCAGGTCTGTAGCGGCCCGGAAGATCTCGTCGCGTATCACCAGGCCGTCGGGACGGAACGTGACGGCTTTCCGTTCGACATCGATGGTGTCGTCTACAAGGTGAATTCGGTCGCGCTGCAGCGCCAACTCGGCTTTGTGTCGCGCGAACCGCGTTGGGCCGTCGCGCACAAATTCCCGGCGCAGGAGCAAGTGACGAAGGTGCTGGCGATCGACGTGTATGTCGGCCGCACCGGCAAGCTCACGCCGGTCGCGCGACTGGAACCGGTGTTCGTCGGCGGCGTGACGGTGACCAATGCCACGCTTCACAACGAAGACGAGGTCCGGCGCAAGGACGTGCGCGTGGGCGACCAGGTGATCGTCCGGCGCGCGGGCGATGTCATCCCGGAAGTCGTGGCCGTCGTTCCCGAAAAGCGCTTGCACGAGGCCAAGCTGTTCACGATGCCGAAGAAATGCCCTGTGTGCGGTTCCGAAGCGGTACGCGAGGAGGGCGAAGCCGATTACCGATGCACCGGCGGTCTTTTTTGCGGTGCGCAACGCAAGCAGGCGATCCTGCATTTCGCGCAGCGCCGCGCAATGGACATCGAAGGCCTGGGCGAGAAACTCGTCGACCAGCTGGTCGAAGCCGACGTCGTGAAGACATTGCCCGACCTGTATCGGCTGGGGCTTGCCGGGCTGGTGGCGCTGGAGCGCATCGGCGAAAAGTCGGCGCAGAACCTGCTGGAGAATCTGGAAAAATCCAAGCAGGCGACTTTGCCGCGCTTTCTTTACGGCCTGGGCATCCGTCATGTCGGCGAGGCGACGGCGAAGGATCTGGCGAAATATTTCGGCAAGCTCGACGCGATCATGGATGCAGCGGTGGAGCAGTTGCTGGAAGTGCCCGACGTCGGCCCTGTGGTGGCGGAAAGCATCCACACGTTTTTTCAGCAGCCGCACAATCGCGAAGTCGTCGAGCAGCTACGTGCATGCGGCGTGAGCTGGCAAGAGTCCGAGCCCGCCAAGCGCGAGCAACTCCCGCTCGCGGGCAAGACAGTCGTGCTCACCGGGACGCTCCCCAACATGAGCCGCGACGAGGCGAAGGACCTGCTCGAAGCGGCCGGCGCGAAGGTCGCGGGCTCCGTGAGCAAGAAGACGGATTACGTCGTCGCCGGCGCCGAGGCCGGCAGCAAGCTCGACAAGGCGCGGGAACTCGGCGTAGCGCTGCTGGACGAAGAAGGACTGAGAAAGTTATTGCATGGCAGTTCATGAAATCCTGACGATGGGCGACGAGCGGCTGCTGCGCGTCGCCCAACCCATCACGCGGTTCGACACACCCGAGCTGCACACGCTCATCGCGGACATGTTCGAGACGATGAAGGCCGCCAATGGCGCGGGCCTCGCGGCGCCCCAGATCGGCGTCGACTTGCAGCTTGTGATCTTCGGCACCGACGCATCCAACCCGCGCTACCCCGACGCGCCGCCCGTACCGCGCACGATCCTGATCAACCCGTTGATCACTCCCTTGTCGAACGAAGAAGAAGACGGCTGGGAAGGCTGCCTTTCCGTGCCGGGCCTGCGCGGCGTGGTGCCGCGATGGAAAGCCATTCGCTACACCGGCTTCGACCCCCAAGGCAACGCCATCGATCGCAGTGTCGACAGCTGGCACGCCCGAGTGGTGCAGCACGAGGTCGATCACCTGCTGGGCAAGCTGTACCCCATGCGGGTGCGCGACTTCACGAAATTTGGCTTTACCGATGTGCTCTTCCCGGCGCTCGATGCCGCCGAGGACGATTGAGCGTCACATGTAGCTGGCGGGCCAGAAGCCCAGGCAACGCACCGACTCGTCCACACCTTCTTTCGTGAGCAGCCATTGCTGCGCGGGCCGCACCATGTCCAGCGGCTTGGCGGCCTCGGGCGGCGGCTCGCCCGCAAGGCGGAAGTGAAACTCGTGGGTGGTGCGGTACGCCACCGAACGCTGGCGCGTGGGCACGATCGGAAAGCGCGCGTGGCGGATCGCGGACAGGAAGACCGCATCGCCGATCAAGGCCAGTTGCTTCGGTGTTCGCAGCCACACCCCCAGCACTTCGAATGCGATGCGGTGGATGAAATAGCAGTTCGTGTCCACGTGCCGCAGCTCGTCCTCCGCGGGCTCGGTGATGCGCAGATCGCTCCCGTCGGGCCTGTGGAACGTGCGCCACGACGTGCACACGGGTGAATTCGTGCGGCTGTGCACGTCGAGCAGCGAAGCAAGATGCCCCGGATGGAACCAGTTGTCCGCGTCGAGGTAAGTGACGAAGTCGTAGCCTTCCGATGCCGCCAACATGCCGCCGATGCCCCGCGGCGTGCCGCCCGCGTCGCCGTGGCTCGAAGGCAGGGTGACGTGCCGCGCTTTCCAGGTTGCGATTTCCGGCTTCGCGAAGCCATCCGCCACCAGGAAATGATCGGCGTCCACGCCTTGCGACAACACACTGGCGTGGCACTGTGCGAGCACCTCCAGCGATTCCTTGAAGTACGGCGTGACCACGGCGATCTTCGGCATGCGGGCGAGCTTATCAGCGCTGTATGCTTGCCGCATGCCGAGGATCGTTTATGTGTCGTGGCCCCCGCGCGAGATCAGCGGCGGCATCAAGGCCATGTTCCAGCACGTGGAGCTGCTCGCCGAGGCCGGCGTTAGCGCCGTCGTCGCCACCGAGAACGCCGGCCGCGCCGACTGGTTCGACTCGAAGGCGCAGGTGATCGGCCTGGAGGCCATAGGCGCGCAGGACATCCTCGTGCTGCCCGAAAACCACGCGGGCTTCCTGGCCGCGTTCGCGAGTTCGCCGCAAACCAAGCTGGTGTTCTGCCAGAACCCGCACCAGGCGCATCGCGGGCTCGCGGGCCGCGGGTCGTATGCCGACTACGGCGTGAGCGGCATCATGTGCGCGAGCCACACCCTCATGCGTTTTTGCGCGCGCCGCTTTCCCGGGCTGGCGCTCTGGTACACGCCATTCCACCTCGACGACTTCTGGTTTCCGGCCGATCCCGCGAAGACCTTGCAGGTGGCGGTCATCCCGCGCAAGCGCGCGCTGGAATTCGGCGCCATCGCCGACATGCTGGCGGCTTCGCACCCCGAGTTTCGGGACACCCCTTGGGTGGTAATCCAGCAAGCGAAAGAGCGCGAAGTGGCCGAGGCGATGGCGCGCTCCGCCGTGTTCCTTTCGCTCGCCCGGCTCGAGGCGCATTCGATGACGCAGCTCGAAGCGATGGCCAGCAGCTGCATCGTCGCGGGCTTCACCGGCGTGCATGGCGGCAACGACAGCGCAACGGCCGCCAATGGCTTCTGGGCGGAAGAGGACGACGTGTACGGCTGCGTCGACCAGTTGGCCCGCGCGCTGCGCCTGGCCAAGGCGGGCGGCGACCCCTATCGCGCGATGCTCGAAAACAGCCGTCGCACCGCCGCGCAGTTCCGCAGGAGCGAGGTGGAGGCCGTGCTCGTGGCTTTCTGGGAGCGCGTGCTGAGCCGTTAGCTCTCGCCCAGCGCTTCCAGCAATTCCGTCTCGATCTCGATCTGCTTGCGGTTGTGCTGCAACTCGGGCCCATCGACGAGGAAGGTGTCTTCCACGCGCTCTCCCAGCGTGGAGATCTTCGCTAGCTGCAAGTTGATCTGGTGCTTCGCCAGCACGCGGGCGATGGAATACAGCAAACCCGCCCGGTCGCTGGCCGAGATCGAAAGCAACCACTTCTGCGCTTTTTCGTCGGGTGAGAGCTGCACCCGCGGAGCGATGGGAAAGCTGCGCACGCGGCGCGACACGCGGCCGCGGCTGGGCGGCGGCAGCGGCCCGGCCTGTTCGATGGTGTGAGCCAGCTCCGACTCGACCATGCTGATCAGTTCGCGGTTGTGCTCGGGCAGCATGGCGCTCACGACCTGGAAAGTGTCCAGCGCATAACCGTTGTTGGCCGTGTGCACCTTGGCGTCGAGGATCGAGAACCCCGCCTGGTCGAAGTACCCGCAGATGCGCGCGAACAGATCGGGCTGGTCGGCCGCGTACACCAGCACCTGCAGGCCCTCGCCGACGGGTGACAGGCGCACGCGGACGATGGCTTTCGCCCTGCCGACGTGGCGCGCGAGGTGGCGCGTGTGCCAGACGATGTCGCTCGCGTCGTGGCGCATGTAGTAGTCCACGCCCAGCGTGTCCCACAGCTTTTTGTGGCCTTCGTGCGGCAAGGCGTAAAGCGCCAGCTGGACCAGTGCCTCGCGCTTGCGTGCCTCCACCTCCGCATCGCGGTCGGGCGCGCGCCCGCCCAGCACGCGCAGCGTGTAGCGGTACAGGTCCTCCAGCAGCTTGCCCTTCCACGCGTTCCACACCCTCGGGCTGGTGCCGCGGATGTCGGCGACGGTGAGCAGGTACAGCGCCGTGAGGTAGCGCTCGTTGCCCACGCGCTGCGCAAAGGCCTTGATCACCTCGGGGTTGCCCAGGTCTTCCTTCTGCGCCACGCGGCTCATCGTGAGGTGTTCCTTCACGAGGAACTCGACGAGCTGGCAGTCTTCCTTGTCGATCGCATGCTGGCGGCAGAAGAGGCGCACGTCGCGCGCGCCGAGCTCCGAATGGTCTCCGCCGCGGCCCTTGGCGATGTCGTGGAACAGCGCCGCGATGTACAGGATGTACGGCTTGTCCCAGCCCGCCGCGAGCTGCGAGCAGAACGGGTATTCGTGCGCGTGCTCCGGGATGAAGAAGCGCCGCACGTTGCGCACCACCATCAGGATGTGCTGGTCCACCGTGTACACGTGGAACAGGTCGTGCTGCATCTGCCCCACGATCTTGCGGAACACCCACAGGTAGCGGCCCAGCACCGACGTCTGGTTCATCAGGCGCAGCGCGTGCGTGATGCCGCCGGGCTGCATCAGCATTTCGCGAAACGTCGCGTGATTGACCGGGTCGCTGCGGAACTTGCCGTCCATCGCGTCGCGCGCGTTGTACAGGGCGCGCAAGGTGCGCGCCGAAAGGCCTTTCGTGCCGATGGTGGTCTGGTAGATGAGGAAGGTTTCGAGGATCGCGTGCGGGTTGAGCGTGTAGAGGTCGTCGCTCGCCACCTCGATCATCCCGCCCTTGATGAGGAAGCGCTCGTTGATGGGTTCCGGCTCCCGCCCGCTGGGGTTCAGACGCTCCTCGATGCCCAGCAGCAGGATCTGGTTGAGCTGCGTGACCGCCTTGGCCGCCCAGTAATAGCGCTTCATCAGCGCCTCGCTGGCGCGTGAGACCAGGCGCCCCGACTCGCTGATCTCGTTCCTGTAGCCGAACGATTCCGCCACTGCGGTCTGCAAGTCGAAGACGAGACGGTCCTCGCGGCGGCCCGCGGTCACGTGCAGGCGCGCCCGAACCAGCGACAGCAGCGCCTCGTTGCGCTTGACCTGCCGCGCCTCGAATTCGGTGGCGATGCCGTTGCGCGCCAGCTCGTCCCACGTATTGCCGAGGCCGGCGGCCTTGGCAACCCACAGGATCACCTGCAGGTCGCGCAGGCCCCCCGGCGACTCCTTGCAGTTGGGTTCCAGCGAGTACGGCGAGTTTTCGAACTTGGTGTGGCGCTGGCGCATCTCCAGCGTCTTGGCGACGAAGAAAGCCTTCGGGTCGACCGTGGGCGTGAAGCGCTGCACGAACTGCGCGTGCAGTTCGTGGTTGCCGGTGATGGGCCGCGACTCGAGCAGCGACGTCTGCACCGTGACGTCGTCCTTCGCCAGTGCGAGGCATTCGGCGACGGTGCGAACGGACGAGCCGATCTCCAGGCCGGCGTCCCAGCAGTGGCCGATGAATGCCTCGACGCGGCGTTTCGCCGCGCCGTCGTCCGGCGACGCGCTGTCGGGCATGAGCACCAGCACGTCGACGTCGGAATGCGGGAAAAGCTCGCCGCGCCCATAGCCGCCCACTGCTACAAGCGCGAATTCATCCGGCAGGTTCGCGCCGGCCCACAGCTTGCGCAGGGTGACGTCGGCCTCGCGCGAGAGTTTCTGCAGCAACTTGACGATGCCGCGCGTGGAGGCGCCTTGTGCCTGCAGCGTGGCTATGACAGCCGCCTTGCGTCCCCGGTAGTCCTCGCGCAGCGCGACGACGGAATGACTTTCCGCCGGCGGCGGATCAATGACGGAATGACGGTTCATGGCGCGCGGCGCCACCATCGAGGCGCAGCGAGGTCATTGAAGTCATGCGTTGACGAAGGGCGGCGGGGGCGGGCTGCCCGCCGAAAGCGTCATCACTTCGTAGCCCGTCTCGGTCACCAGGATGGTGTGTTCCCACTGCGCGGAAAGCGAATGGTCCTTGGTGACGATGGTCCAGCCGTCGTTGCCCCATTCCTTCACGTCGCGGCGGCCGGCATTGATCATGGGCTCGATGGTGAAGGTCATGCCGGGCTTGAGCTCTTCGAGGGTGCCGGGCTTGCCGTAGTGGAGCACCTGCGGCTCCTCGTGGAAGTTGCGGCCGATGCCGTGGCCGCAGAACTCGCGCACCACCGAAAAGCCGTGGCCCTCGGCGAACTTCTGGATGGCCCAGCCGATGTCGCCCAGGCGCGCGCCGGGCTTCACCTTGACGATGCCGTGCCACATGGCTTCGTAGGTGATGTTCACGAGGCGCTTGGCGGCGATGGAGACGTCGCCGATCATGAACATGCGGCTGGTGTCGCCGAAGTAGCCGTCGCGGATGACGGTGACGTCCACGTTGCAGATGTCGCCCTTCTTGAGCGGCTTGTCGTTGGGGATGCCGTGGCAGACGACGTGGTTGACCGACGTGCAAAGCGAAGCGGGGTAGGGCGGGTAGCCGGCGGGCTGGTAGCCCAGCGTGGCCGAAACCGTGTCCTGCTTCTTCATGCACTCGGCGGCCAGGCGGTCGATCTCCTTGGTGGTGATGCCCGGCTTGATGTGCGGCGTGAGGTAGTCCAGCACCTCGGCGGCCAGGCGGCCGGCCGTGCGCATGCCCTGGGTGTCCTCGACGCTCTTGAAAGTGATCGGCATATCGGCTGCGATTATCCCAGAGGAAAAATGACCGTGCCGCGCGGGTAAAATGCCCGGGTGACGCCGCACATCACCGAGTTCGAGGGCGGCTGTGCCCTCAGCGACTTCCGAATCCAGCAAATCCTTCCCCGCCTGCAGGCGATTCATCCCCAGGTGAACGCGCTTTCGGCGCGTTTCGTCCATCTGGTGGCCACGGACCATGCGCTGGGCGCCGAAGAACGCGCCCGAATCGGCGCACTGTTGACCTATGGCGATCCCTGGGGCTCCCCGCCGATGCCCGGGGATGGTGCGCTGGTCGTCGTCACGCCTCGATTCGGCACCGTGTCGCCATGGGCATCCAAGGCCACCGACATTGCGCACAACTGCGCTCTGGCCGTGCGCCGCGTCGAGCGCATCACTGAGTTCCGCGTGGGCGCCAAGCGCGCGCTGGAGCCCGCGCAGGCCCGCGCCGTCGCAGCTTTGCTGCACGACCGCATGACGGAGAGCGCGATGTTCTCGCGGGCCGAGTCGCACGCGCTCTTCAACGAGCTGCCCGCCGCGC
>JAQGMS010000511.1 GCA_028292245.1 Ramlibacter sp. | reverse complement strand
TCCGGCACGTGGATGTGGACGTCGGTCCGCTCGAAGCTCGGCGGTTCAAGGCCGAACTTGGTGGCCCGGCTGCGCACGTAGCTGTTCGCCGCCGAGATCGACTCCTTCATCACGTCCTTCAGGTTGCCCGTGATGGACATGCGGCCCTTGCCGGGCATCTTGACCGCCTCGATGGTCAGGATGTCGCCGCCGAACTCGGTCCAGGCCAGGCCAGTGATGATGCCGACCTGATCTTCCTCGTCCGTCTCGCCGTAGCGGTACTTCTTGACGCCCGAACGCAGCGCGGCCAGCAGCTTCTCCTTCAAGCCGCCGATCGCCGTCACCCGGCCCCGCAAAGTGACCTCGCCGGTCATGGCGATGTCCTTGCGGATCGGGATGCCGGTCAGCACCGAGATGATCGCCACGGCCATGGCCACCCCGGCCGAGGGACCGTCCTTGGGCGTGGCGCCCTCGGGCACGTGCACGTGCACGTCGGTCTTCTCGAACAGGGTCGGCTTGATGCCGAACTTCGGCGCCTTGGCCCGGACGTAGGAATTGGCGGCCGAGATCGACTCCCGCATCACGTCCTTGAGGTTGCCGGTCACGGTCATGCGACCCTTGCCCGACATCTTGACCGCCTCGATGGTCAGGATGTCGCCGCCGAACTCGGTCCAGGCCAGGCCGGTGACGATGCCGACCTGGTCCTCCTGGTCCGCCTCGCCGTAGCGGTACTTGCGCACGCCCGCGTACTTGGCCAGCCGCTCGGGATCGATCGTCACCTGGACGATCTTCTCCCGGTCCATGTCGCGGATGGCCTTGCGCGCCAGCGATCCCAGCTCGCGCTCCAGGTTCCGGACCCCGGCCTCGCGGGTGTAGTAGCGGATCAGGTCGTGGATGGCCTCGTCGGGCACGATCCACTCGCCGTCCTTCAGCCCGTGATCCTTGGCCAGCCTGGGCAGGATGTGGCGCTTTGCGATCTCGACCTTCTCATCCTCGGTGTAGCCGGGGATGCGGATGATCTCCATCCGGTCCATCAGCGGCTGCGGCATGTTCAGGCTGTTCGCCGTGGTGACGAACATGACCTGGGACAGGTCGTAGTCCACTTCCAGATAGTGGTCGGCGAAGGTCGAGTTCTGCGCCGGGTCGAGCACTTCCAGCAGGGCGCTGGACGGGTCGCCCCGCCAGTCGGCGCCCAGCTTGTCGATCTCGTCGAGCAGGAAGAGCGGATTGGCGGTCTTGGCCTTCATCATAGACTGGATGATCTTGCCGGGCATCGAACCGATATAGGTCCGGCGATGACCGCGGATATCGGCTTCGTCCCGCACGCCGCCCAAGGACATGCGCACGAATTCGCGGCCGGTCGCCTTGGCGATCGATTTGCCAAGCGAGGTCTTGCCGACGCCCGGAGGCCCGACGAGGCATAGGATCGGTCCCTTCATCTTGCCGGCACGCTGCTGCACCGCCAGATATTCGAGGATACGTTCCTTGACCTTTTCGAGACCGTAATGGTCGTCGTGCAGGATTTCCTCGGCCTGCTCGATGTCCTTCTTGACCTTGGACTTTTTGCCCCAGGGCAGCGACAGCATCCAGTCGAGATAGTTGCGCACGACGGTGGCTTCGGCCGACATCGGGCTCATCGAGCGCAATTTCTTGACCTCGGCCATCGCCTTTTCGCGGGCTTCCTTGCTGAGCTTGGTCTTGCGGATGCGCTCCTCAAGCTCATGCAGTTCGTCGCGGCCTTCCTCGCCCTCGCCCAACTCCTTCTGGATCGCCTTGAGCTGTTCGTTGAGGTAGTACTCGCGCTGCGTCTTCTCCATCTGGCGCTTGACGCGCGAACGGATTTTGCGCTCGACCTGCAACACGCCGATCTCGGCCTCGATCAGCGACAGGACTTTCTCAAGCCGCTCGGCAGTATTCAGCGTCTCCAGCAAGGCCTGGCGGTCGGAAATTTTCACCGACAGATGCGAGGCAACGGTGTCGGCCAGTTTCGCGGGCTCGTCGATCTGCGCAACCGAGGCCAGCGTCTCGGCCGGAATCTTTTTGTTGAGCTTGATGTACTGCTCGAAATTGGTTTTGACCGTGCGGATCAGCGCTTCGGTTTCCTTGGTCTCGCCGACATTCTCCGGGATGCGCTCGATATGCGCCTGGAAGAAATCGGTGCGGGGCAGGAAATCGCTGACGCGGGCTCGCGACTTGCCCTCGACCAGGACACGAACGGTCTGGTCGGGCAGCTTCAGAAGCTGGAGCACGGTCGCCAGCGTGCCGATGCGATGCAGCCCGTCGCTGGACGGATCGTCATCGCCTGCGTTTTTCTGGGTGAGCAGCAGGATTTGCTTCTCTTCCGCCATCACCTCTTCAAGGGCACGCACGGATTTCTCGCGGCCGACGAAGAGCGGCACGATCATATGGGGAAATACGACGATATCGCGCAGCGGCAGGACCGAGGCGATGGATTCGCTGGCCTCGTCGTCTTTGGTACTGACTATGGTATCCGACATTTTTGCTCCTAGCCGGCCTCCATGAAGGACCGGATAAAAGGCACCATACCCCAAATGGGCGTATGAAACCTTGATTTATGCCGCCCATTGGGCCGGCATCTGGATAAATAAAGTGGGCGCGGTTCAGTCCGGTTTCAAGGGATAGGGCGAAAAGCGTTATAGGGCCCCAGATTACGGGTTGGCGCCCTATTCCGGCACGGGAAGTAGGGCCAATTTGAACGCCGTCACCTCGTCGTCCATCCAGCGATCACCGTCATTCCAGAACCGAATCAGGGCCTCTCGGTTCAGCTTGACCCACCGGGTCAGCATTGGCGCCACCCGCCGGACTACGCGATCAGGCAGGCTCGACGCCACAATCTGCGGATCGGCCTCGATCGACAGCGAGAAGCTGGGCTGGGTCTTCCCCGCCTTTAAAAAGTACTTCACCCGCGGCCCATGTGGCAGTTTGGGGAAATTGGTCGAGATGAACACGACACCGTCGATGCCGGTCTGGCGCGGGCCAAGATTTGCCATGTCGGACACATCGGCCTCGTCGAGCGTGCCGAGTTCTTCCTCAAGCGTCAGCTCGACCGGCCGCATTTCCGCGATGACATGCTTGGACGCCATGGGCCATCCTAACAAAAAAAGGCGCCGCCGGAAATCCGGCGGCGCCTTCAATTCTGAGTGTCAAAGCGTCAGCTGGCCGTCTGCTGCGCCTGGCCTTTGTCGGAATAGGTGTAGAGCGGGCGGGCGCGGCCATCGACGACATCGGCCGTGATCACCACTTCCTGCACACCGTTCAGCGTCGGCAGTTCGAACATGGTCTCGAGTAGAATGTTCTCGAGGATCGAGCGCAGTCCACGGGCGCCGGTGCGGCGGGCGATGGCGCGGCGGGAGATCGAATGCAGCGCCTCTTCCTGGAAGCGCAGACGGACATTCTCCATCTCGAACAGCCGCTGATACTGCTTGGCCAGCGCGTTCTTCGGACGGGTCAGGATTTCGATCAGCGCCTGCTCCGACAGATCGCCCAACGTCGCCAGCACCGGCAGACGGCCGATGAATTCCGGGATCAGGCCGAACTTCAGCAAATCTTCCGGCTCGACTTCGCGCAGGATGTCGCCAGTGCCGCGTTCTTCCGCGGAGCGCACATTGGCGCCGAAGCCCATCGAGGTGCCGGTGGTGCGCGACGAGATGATCTTCTCAAGGCCTGAAAAGGCGCCACCGCAGATGAACAGGATGTTGGTGGTGTCGACCTGAAGGAATTCCTGCTGCGGATGCTTGCGGCCGCCCTGCGGCGGAACGCTGGCAACCGTGCCTTCCATGATCTTCAAGAGAGCCTGCTGCACGCCCTCGCCCGAGACGTCGCGGGTGATCGAGGGGTTGTCGGATTTGCGGCTGATCTTGTCGACTTCGTCGATATAGACGATGCCGCGCTGGGCGCGCTCGACATTGTAGTCGGCGTTCTGCAGCAACTTCAGGATGATGTTCTCGACATCCTCGCCGAC
>JAQGMS010000154.1 GCA_028292245.1 Ramlibacter sp. | reverse complement strand
ACCACGGCAATGGGCGCCGCGTCGGCTGCCTCGGCGCCGATGGCCCCCATGGCCAGCACCAGCAAGGCTGACGCGAAGGCCATGAAGAAGCAATCCGAGGCCGACTACAAGGCAGCCAAGGCCACTTGCAAGCCGATGAAGGGCGCCGAGCAGAAGGCTTGCATGAAGGACGCCAAGGCCAAGCACGAGCAGGCCGAGAAGGACATCAAGGCCGCCGCCAAGAAGTAGGCGCCGGGGAAGTCAGCCCATCCGCACGACAGCGATGGGCGGCAGGTCGCGCGACACGCCGCGCCAGGTATCGCCGGCGTCGTCGCTGACCCACAGGCCTCCGGTCGTCGAACCGATGGCCAGCGTCTGCCCGTCCCGGCTGGCCGCCAATGCATGGCGGTAGACCAGGTGGAAGGCGTCGTGCTGCGGCAGGCCTTCGCCGTGCATCGAAAAGGTGGCGCCGGCGTCGCGGGTTTCGGTCACCACCATCCGGCCATCGGGCGCCATGCGCTGTGCATCCGAGTGGGCCGGCACGAACCAGGCCCGTTGCGGGTCCACAGGATGCGCGGCGACGGGAAAGCCGAAGCCGCTGGGCTGGGGTGCGGGTATCGCGTCCCACTTCAGCCCGCCGTCGGCCGAGCGCCAGATGCCGCCATGGTGCTGGCACCACAACACATCGGGGTTGGCCAGGCACTGGTCGATACGGTGCGGGTCCTGGATGTTCGGGTCCTCGCGGCGCTCGGGCGGCATGAACTCGGCGAACATCCCCGCCGACGTGCTGGTCCAGTTCGTGCCGCCGTCCCGGGTCTGCCAGACACCGCCGCAGGAGATCGCCACCGTCACGTGGTTCGCGTCGCGCGGATCGACGAGGATCGAATGGATGCCGGCAAAGTCGTAGCCGCCGCCGAACCACTCCTTGCGCTCGGGCCGGTTCCACAGGCTCTCCACCAACTGCCAGCTTGCACCGCCATCGCGCGAGGTGAACAGGCCCGCGGGCAGGCAGCCGGCCCACAGCCGCCCATCGGGAGATGCTTCCAGCGCCCAGACCTGGTCCACCGTCCAGGGTGTGGGGTCGTCCTTCCAGGACCCTTCGGTGGGCTTGGGCGGAAAGGCCGGAGCGGCAATTTCATTCCACTGCGCGCCGCCGTCCGTGCTCTTCCAGAACTTCACGCCGAAGTGGCCGAGCCGCAGTGCCGTGTACCAGGCACAGTCGTAGGGGTTGGCCAGGAACTGGCTGACCGGCTCGCCCGGAAAGCGGGGCTTGCCGATGCGCCAACCGGCGCCGGAGCGTTGCATCACGAACAGGCCCTTGCGGGTTCCCACCCAGAGCGTTTGCGCTGTCGATGCCATCGTTTCATCCTCCGGTCAGGGCCTGGATCACCATCACCTTGTCTTGCGGCTGCAGCGGAACGTCCAGCTGCGTGCGGCTGGCGATCATCCGCGCATTGACGAAGACGGCCACATGTTTGCGCACGCACCCCTGCTCGTCAAGCACGTAGTTTTTCAGGGCGGGTGCCGCCAGGAAGGCGGCCGACAGCGCGCTGCGCAAGGTCGCGCCCTGCACCGTTTGCGGCGGGCATGCCACGTGGCGCGTCAGGGCGGGCGCAAATTCGACGATGGGCATGCGCCACAGCCCTCACTTCGCGATCAGCTTGCCGCCTTCCGCTCGCGGGAACAGGCGCTTGCCGATCGCGTCCAGGTCCTGCACCGGCCCGCGGCCGCTGTAACGGTCCAGCGCGAGGTAGATCGCGGGCGTGATGTACAGCGTGATGACCTGCGAGAAGATCAATCCGCCCGCCACCGCGAGGCCCAGCGGCTGCCGCAGCTCGGCGCCCGCCCCCAGGCCCAGGGCCATCGGCAGCGCGCCCATGAGCGCGGCCATCGTGGTCATCAGGATCGGGCGGAAGCGCAGGCGGCAGGCCTCGCGGATCGCGTCCACCGGCGCCATGCCCTGCGTGCGCTGCGCATGCAGCGCGAAGTCGATCATCATGATCGCGTTCTTCTTGACGATGCCGATCAGCATCAGGATGCCGATGGTCGCGATCAGCGTGAGGTCGAACCCGAAGATCTTCAGCGCGAGCAGCGCGCCGACAGTCGCCGAGGGCAGGCCGGCCAGGATCGTGAGCGGATGGATGTAGCTCTCGTACAGCACGCCCAGCAGCACATAGATCACCAGCAGCGCGGTGATCAGCAGGATCGCCTGGCTGCCCTGGGAATCCTGGAACACCGCGGCGTCGCCGCCATAACTCGTGATGACCGTCGGCGGCAGCTTCAGGTCGCGCTTGAACTGGTCGATCTTGTCGGTCGCCACGCCCAGCGGCGTGTCCGGCGCGAGGTTGAAGGAGATCGTGATTGCCTGCAACTGGCCCTGGTGGTTCACGGCCGTGGGGCCGACCGTCCGCTCCACGGTGGCTATCGCGGCCAAGGGCACCAGCGCGCCGTTCTTGCCGCGCAAGTTGATCTTCGACAGGCTCGCCTCGAAGCGGCGGTCCGCGTCCATGGCCTCCAGGATCACGAGGTAGCTGTTGGCCGCGCTGTAGATGGTGGAGACCTGCCGCTCGCCGAACGCGTCGTACAGCGCGTTGCGCACGTCGCCGATCTGCACGCCCAGCAGGTTCGCCTTGTCGCGGTCGATGCGCAGCGACGCCTGCAAGCCGCGGTTCTGCGAGTCGCTGGTGACGTCGCGGAACGACGGGTCCGCCCGCATCCGCTCCATCACCCGGTTGGACCAGTCCGACAGCGCGTCGGCGCTCACGCTCTGCAGCGCGTATTGGTAGCGGCTCGTGCTCTGGCGCCCGCCGAGCTGCAGGTTCTGGATCGGGCGCAGGTAGACGGCGATGCCCGGCACGCCTCGCGCCGCGCGCCGCAGCGACTCCATGGCGGCAGGCATATTCGCGCGTTCGCCGCGCGGCTTGAGCACGATGAACATGCGGCCGCTGTTGAGCGTGCCGCCCCCGCCCGCGCCGATGAAGGACGTCATGTCCTGCACGTTCGGGTCGGCCTTCAGCGCCACGGCGACCCGGTCCTGCAGCTCCAGCATCGCGGGGAAGGAGATGTCTTCCGATGCCTCCGTGGTCACCTGGATCTGGCCGATGTCTTCCTCCGGGAAGAAGCCCTTGGGCATGGTCGTGGCCAGCCAGCCTGTCAGCACGAAGGTGCCGAGCGCCACGAACAGCATCGTCGTGCGGTGCCCGAGCGTCCAGTCGAGCGTGCGCATGTAGAACCCGTGCACGGACCGGAACAGCGTTTCGAACGAGCGCCCGACCCACCCGCCCGGCGCATGGACCTTGCCATCGGCCTCGTGCCCGTGCATGGCGCCGTCACCTTCTTCCGGCCGCAGGAAGCGGCTGGCCATCATCGGCACCAGCGTCAGCGAAACGGCCGCCGATACCAGCACGGCCAGGGACACCACCACGGCGAACTCGTGGAACAGCAGCCCGATCACTCCCGGCATGAAGAAAATCGGGATGAAGACCGCCACCAGCGAAACCGAGATCGAGACGATGGTGAAGCCCATCTCGCGGGCGCCTTGAAGCGAGGCCTGCATCGGCGGCATGCCGTCCTCGATATGCCGCACGATGTTCTCCAGCACCACGATCGCATCGTCCACCACCAGGCCGACGGCCAGCGTGATGCCCAGCAGCGAGACGTTGTCGAGGCTGTAGCCGAGCGCATAGAGCAGCGCCATCGCGCCGATCAACGAGATCGGCATCGTGACGGCGGGAATCAGCGTGGCCATCACCCGGTGCAGGAACAGGTAGATCACCAGCACGACCAGCAGCACCGTGGCCGCCAGCGTGAGATTGACGTCGTGCACTGCCGCGCGGATGGAAAGAGAGCGGTCGTTGAGGACCGTGATGTTGATCGACTGGGGCAGCTGCGAACGGAACAGCGGCAGCAGCTTCTTGACCGAGTCCACGACCTGCACAGTGTTCGCATTGGGCTGGCGCTGGACGGACAGCAGGATGGCGCGCTGGCCGTTGTAGCTGGCCGACGTCTTCACCGACTCGTAGCTGTCTTCCACCGCCGCCACTTCCGAGAGCCGCACCGGCGCGCCGTTGCGCGAGGCGACGATGATCTCGGAAAACTCCTTGGCGTTTCGCATCTGCGCGTTCGCCTGGATCGTGAGGGTCTGGCGCGGCCCGTCGAGCACGCCGATCGGCGTGTTGGAGTTGGCGGACTTGATCGCGGCCGCCAGTTCCTCCAGCGTGATGCCGCGCGCGTTCAGCAGCTCCGAATTCGCGCGCACGCGCACCGCGAAGCGCTTCTGCCCGTTGACGTTCACCTGCGCGACGCCGTCGATCGTGGACAGCGTCGGCGCGATCAGGTTCTCGGCGTAGTCGTTCAGCTCGGACAAGCCCATCGAAGGAGAGTCGAGCGCGATGAAGAGCACCGGCGCGTCGGCCGGGTTCACCTTGCGGTACGAGGGCAGTTGCGTCAGTTCCGCCGGCAGCTGCCGCTGGGCGCGAAGCAGCGCGGCTTGCACGTCCACGGCGGCGGCGTCGATGTCGCGGCTCGACTCGAATTCAAGGGTGATCTGGGTGTTGCCGAGCGTGTTGGTGGAACTGATCAGCTTCAGGCCGGCGATGGTGGAGAACTGTTTTTCCAGCGGCAACGCCACCGAGGCGGCCATGGTGTCCGGGCTGGCGCCCGCCAACTGCGCACTGACTGCGATGACCGGCGTGTTGTAGCTGGGCAGGGCCGCGATCGGGATCTTCATGTAAGCCAGAACACCCGCGACGACCAGCGCGGCGCTGAGCAGCACCGTCATCACCGGCCGGCGGATGCACAGCTCGGAAATGTTCACGTCGGGTCCCTTCGCGCGGACAACGCGCCGCTGGGCGCGCTCGCCGGCGCGGCGCCTGGGCCACTC
>JAQGMS010000454.1 GCA_028292245.1 Ramlibacter sp. | reverse complement strand
CAGAGCGGCACCGCGCTACGCATGGCGGGCGCCGAGGTGCGCGCGCTGCTCATTGGTCTCGCCGCCACGAAGCTCGGCGTCGCCGCCGACAGGCTCAAGGTCACGGATGGCGTCATCCATGCGCCTGACGGCCGCAAAGTCGGCTACGGTGAGCTCGCCGCGGCAGTGGACCTCAAGCGCGAGGCAACCGCCACGGTGCCGCCGAAGCCGGCCGCACAGCACAAGATTGTCGGCAAGTCCGTGCCGCGCATCGACATCCCGGCCAAGATGACGGGCGGCGCCGCCTTCGTGCAGGACGTGCGGCTTCCCGGCATGGTGCATGGCCGCGTGGTGCGGCCCCCACGCTATGGCGCCAGGCTCGACAGCTTCGACGAGGCCCGGATCAAGGCCATGCCGGGCGTCATCGCGGTGGTGCGCGACGGCAGCTTTCTCGGCGTGGTGGCGCAGCGCGAGGAGCAGGCCATCAATGCGCGGCTCGTGCTGATGGAATTCGCCAAGTGGTCGGGCGGCTCCGAGCTGCCCGATCCGGCGAAGCTATACGAGCAGCTCATGTCCCTGCGCAGCGAGGCCAGGGTGATCGGCGAGAAGGACGCCCCCGTGCCGGCCGGCGCCAAGGTGATCGAGGCGACGTACCATCGGCCCTATCAGGCGCATGCCGCGATCGCGCCCTCCTGCGCGCTGGCCGAGTGGAAGGACGGCAAGCTTGCGGTCTGGACCCACAGCCAGGGCGTCTTTCCGCTGCGCGCCACCCTCGCCAGGGCGCTGGGTCTGCAGCCTCGCGACATCCGCTGCATCCACGCCGAAGGCGCCGGCTGCTACGGTCACAACGGCGCCGACGACGTTGCGTTCGACGCCGCCGTGCTGGCGCGCGCCGTCGACGGGCGGCCGGTGCGGCTGCAATGGATGCGCGATGACGAGTTCAAGTGGGAGCCTTACGGCCCCGCCATGACCATGAAGGTCAAGGGCGCCGTCGCCGGCGGCCGCGTGGTCGACTGGGCCTTCGACGTCTGGAGCCAGAGCCACAACATGCGGCCGGGTGATCCCGACGGTATCAATCTGCTGGGGAGCTGGTACCTCGCCGATGCGAAGCGGCCCGGCCCGGCGCGCCATGCCGCGCAGCCGAACGGTGGGGGCGACCGCAATGCCATCACGCTCTACGATTTCCCGCGCCAGCGCACCACGCACCACCTGATCATGGACAACCCGGTGCGCACCTCGGCGCTGCGCACGCTCGGCGCCTATGCCAATGTGTTTGCGATCGAGTCCTTCATGGACGAGCTCGCGGCCGCCGCCGGCATCGACCCGGTGGCGTTCCGCCTCGCGCACATCAAGGACGAGCGTGAGCGCGCCGTAATCGAGGCCGTGGCCAAGGCCGCCGCCTGGAAACCGGGTGAGAAGGGCGACGGCCTGCGCGGCCGCGGCATCGGCTATGCGCGCTACAAGACCGTGGCCACCTACACTGCGGTGATAGCCGAGATTGAAGTGAATCGCACAACCGGCGTCGTCAAGGTGCCGCGCATCTGGACCGCGGCCGATGCCGGGCAGATCATCAATCCCGACGGCCTGACCAACCAGATCGAAGGCGGCATCATCCAGTCCATGAGCTGGACCCTGCACGAGCACGTGCGGTTCGACCGCAACGGGATCCTGTCGGAGGACTGGATGTACTACCCGATCCTGACCATGCCGGACGTGCCCAAGGTCGAGACCGTGCTGATCGACCGGCCGAACGAACGTTCTCTCGGTGCCGGCGAGGCCGCGCAAGGACCGACGGCGGCCGCCATCGCCAATGCGTTCGCAGCCGCGACCGGCAGGCGCATCCGCGAGCTGCCGTTGACGCCCGAGCGGGTGAAGGCGGCCCTGGCGTAGCGGTATCGGGAACGACAGCACCCGCTGGCGCACCGGCACGATATGACGTCCGAAATTTTACTCGGGCGAAATCCGCAAACCCCTGCTCGTGGGACGCTGGCCAGACTGGGCTAGGCCACATATACTCGTCGGTTGGGACGTGATTTCGCCGTCGTGTCATCGATCGCATTCGGAGGAGAACCTAATGGATCAGGAACGAAACAGCCGTAGAGACCTTCTCAAGGCCGCGTTGGCCGGTGGAATCACGTTGGGCACATCGGGTAAGGCGCTAGCGCAGGGGCACGCCGACCATCCGCCGACCCCGGGGAGCGAGAACGCCTCTCCGATGATTCACGGCAGCAAGGAGTTGGTCGAATACGGCCAGCGCTCCAAGTACGTGACCTCGGTGCGCGTACAGCACCCCATCGGCGGCAGGCCGTCACCCGACGTGTTTGGCAAGATGTTCCACGTGGCCACGCCGTTGCAGGATTCTGTTGGCGTGATCACGCCGTCGTCGTTGCACTATATAGCGACGACCCGCGGCTCCTTCATGCCGGACATCGACCCCAAGCAGCACACGCTGACGATACACGGCCTGGTGGATCGGCCCCTGACGCTCACCATGGACGAACTGAGGCGCTTCCCGTCAGTCACCCGGTTGCACTTCATCGAGTGTGCGGGTAATCGGCACACTGCGAAGCAAAAGAACGTGCAGGATACGCACGGGATGACAAGCTGCTCCGAATGGACCGGCGTGCTGCTTTCCACGCTGCTCAAGGAATGCGGCCTGAAAGGCAGCGCGAAATGGTTCGTCGCTGAAGGCGCCGAGGAAGTAAAGGGCGCATCGAGCATACCCATCGCGAAGGGCATGGACGACTGCCTCATCGCCTACGGCATGAACGGCGAGGCATTGCGGCCACAGCAAGGGTTTCCCGTGCGCATCATTCCCCCCGGCTTCGAGGGCATCTACCACACCAAGTATCTGCGGCGCATCAAGGTCGTCGACCGGCATTACCTGAACTACAACGAATTCGGGCATCTGCGTCCGGAGGACAAAGAGCTTGCGCTCGGCGAAACGATCGGACCCAAGTCGGTCATCACGTACCCGTCCGGCACTCAGCGGCTGCCTGGCCCCGGACTCTACGAGATCAGCGGTCTCGCGTGGTCCGGCGGCGGTGCCATCAAGACCGTGGAAGTATCCACCGATGGCGGGAAGAAGTGGAACCGCGCCCAGTTCAAAAACACACCCCAGCGCATGGCGCACGTCAGATTCGCCTACCCATGGAAATGGGATGGCACCGAGACCGTGATCATGTCGCGCTGCGTCGACGAGATCGGGCAGAGGCAGGCGCTGCGAGAGGAGATCGCCCAGTGGTGGAAACATCCCATCGAGCGCGACTACCGAGTGCCCGGGCTCGACAACAGCGTGATGCCGTGGAACATCGCCAAGGACGGGAGTGTGACCAATGGTCTCGCCTAAGCTCGCCACGATTTCGCTGCTCCTGGGCAGTTTCCTGGTGAGCCCCGCGATCGCGCAGTCCCCCACCTATGGGGTGGGACGCACGCCGACCGCAGAAGAGCTCCGCCGCATGGATATCTCGATCGGTCCGACGGGAGAGGAGCTTCCTCCTGGCCGCGGCTCCGCCAAGGAAGGCTTGCAGGTCTACACGCAGAGGGCGTGCATCGCCTGCCATGGCGCAGCGGGCGTGGGCGGATTGGCACCCGCGCTGGTATCGAAAAAACCCGCAGATAACGTCTGGCAGGCGGATCGCGTCCTGCCGCTGCGCGCGCCGTATGCGACGGTGGTGTGGGATTTCATCAATCGCGGCATGCCTCTCGGGCTGGAGGGGACTCTGAAGCCCGATGAGGTCTACGCGGTGACGGCCTACCTGCTCTACCTCAACAAGGTGATCGCTGAAGACCAGGTACTCGACAAGCAGACTCTGCCGAAAGTCAGGATGCCGATTGGCGATGAGTTCGGCAAGCCGCATGAGTTCAAGCTCAACTCGCCAAGGCTTGAGGGTTATCCCTACTAGCGGGTTGGGGGTCGAGATTCGCTGGCGCGTGTAGCGGCATAGCTATTCGATGCCGTCCGGTCGTTGGCACACCCCAGCGCCTGCAGGCTGAAGCCGTGGGCATCGGCGCATAGCGCATAGCGCATAGCGCGTTGCCCGCGCGATCCCGGCGGAGGGAGCAGCCGGCCGTCATCCACGATAG
>JAQGMS010000136.1 GCA_028292245.1 Ramlibacter sp. | reverse complement strand
GGCTCCGTGGTCTACGGCGGCACGGCCAACTTGCCGGCACCGACGATCGTGCGCCTCGATCCCTGACAGCGCGGTTGCGACATGAAAAAAGCCCGGCGAACCCGGGCTTTTTTTTCGTCCTCAGTTCCTGCTGTTCGGCCCCGGTTCGCGAGCGCGTCCCGCCGGACACAGCACCAGGCCCCCGCGTTCACCGGCGTGGTAGTCCCAGACTTCCGCACCGACCTTCACGCGAACGCGGTAGCCCGCCACCAGGGCCTGCGTATAGAGCAAACCGGGTGCGGGACAGCCCAGGCTGCCGTCGGACCAGGTGACACTCGCGGCGAACGCGACTTTCAGTTGCGCCGCCGGCAAGCCCGAACGCTTCGCCGCGTCGGCGAGCGCCGCGTCGGCGACAGCCGCGAGGCTGCGCGGTGCAGCCTCGGCCTGCGCGTGGGCCAGCAAGGGCGGCAGCAGGGCGGCAGTCAGGACGATCGCAAGGCGGAGCATGGGAAGGTTTCCATAATTGAAAAGGGCCGCACCAGGCGGCCCTTCGTGCATCAGCCCAAGCTTACTTCTTGTCGCCGCCCGGCACTTTGCCTTCGACGCCCTTGACGAAGAAGTTGATGCCGCCCAGGAACTTGTCGTCGGCGACCTGGTCCTTGGCCACGACTTCCTTGCCGGCGTTGTTCATGATCGGGCCCTTCCAGATCGAGAAGCTGCCGTCCTTCAGGCCGGCCTTCACCTCGTCGAGCTTCTTCTTGGCGTCGTCCGGCACGTCGGCGGCCACCGAGACCATGTCGATCGCGCCTTCCTTGACGCCCCACCAGGTCTGGCCGCTCGCCCACTTGCCTTCCAGCGCGTCACGCGTGGCCTTGATGTAGTACGGCGCCCAGTTGATGACGGCCGAACCCAGGTGGGCCTTGGGGCCGTAGGCGGTCATGTCGCTGTCCCAGCCGAACGCGCGCTTGCCCATCTTCTCGGCCGTCTGCAGCACGGCCGACGAATCGGTGTTCTGCATCAGCACGTCGGCGCCGCCGTTGATCAGGGCCGTAGCGGCCTCGGTCTCCTTCGGCGGATTGAACCAGTCGCCGACCCAGACCACCTTGGTCTTGACCTTGGGGTTGACCGACTGCGCGCCCAGCGTGAAGCTGTTGATGTTGCGCACCACTTCGGGAATCGGCACCGAGCCGACCACGCCGAGCGTGTTGGTCTTGGTCATCTTGCCGGCGATCACACCCGCCATGTACGCGCCCTCGTAGGTGCGGCTGTCATAGGTGCGCAGGTTTTCCGCGGTCTTGTAGCCGGTGGCGTGCTCGAACTTCACCGGCTTGTTGTCGTTGGCGACCTTGAGCATTGGCTCCATGTAGCCGAACGTGGTGCCGAAGATCAGCTTGTTGCCCTGGGCCACCATGTCGCGCAGCACGCGCTCGGCGTCGGCCGATTCGGGCACTTTCTCGACGTAGCTGGTCACGATCTTGTCGCCGAATTCCTTTTCCAGCGCCTTGCGGCCGTTGTCGTGCGCGAAGGTCCAGCCACCGTCGCCGACCGGGCCGACGTAGGCGAAGGCGATCTTCAGCGGCTCGGGCTTCGGGGCCGGGGCAGCCACCGGCGCGGCAGCCGGTGCGGGTGGCGGGGGCGGCGGCTCGGTCTTGCCGCAGCCCACCAGGGCCGTCGCGGCGAGCGCGGAAAGCGTCGCGAGCTTGAACATCGAACGTTTCTTCAGGTCGGTCATTTCAGGTCCTTCTCCGGGGGTGGTTGTAGCAAACGGTGATTATGAGCCGGGATAAAACGGTTTGCCCAGTGAGGCGGGCATGTTGATCCGAATCCAGGCCGGGTTGCGCGAGATCATGGCCAGCACCACGATGGTGGCGAGGTACGGCAGCATGGTGAGGAACTGGCTGGGCACTTCGACGCCGGTGCCCTGCAGGTGGAACTGCAGCATGGTGACGCCGCCGAACAGGTAGGCACCCAGCAGCACGCGCGCCGGACGCCAGGTGGCGAAGGTGGTGAGGGCCAGCGCGATCCAGCCCTTGCCCGCGACCATCCCCTCCACCCACAGCGGCGTGTAGATGATCGCCATGTAGGCGCCCGCGAGGCCGCACAGCGCGCCCCCGGCGACCACGGCAACCAGGCGGATGCGGCGCACCGGATAGCCCAGCGCATGCGCCGAGCTGGGTGACTCGCCGACCGAGCGCAACACCAGCCCGGTGCGCGAGCGGTACAGGAACCAGATCAGCCAGGCCACCAGGGCGATCGCCAGGTAGACCATGGGGTGCTGGCGAAACAGCGCCGGTCCGACCAGTGGAATATCCCCGAGCAAGGGGAACGCGAAATGCGGCCGCTCGGGCAACTTCTCCTGCACGTACTTGATGCCGGCGAAGGCCGAGAAGCCCGCTCCGAACAGGCTCAGCGCCAGCCCGGTGGCGTACTGGTTGGTGTTGAGCCAGATCACCAGCACGCCGAAGATGGCCGCCAGCAACGCGCCGGCGCCCATGCCGGCCGCGAAACCCAGCCAGTCGTTGCCGGTGTGGACCACGGTGGCGAAGCCGGCCACGGCGGCACACAGCATCATCCCCTCGGCGCCGAGGTTGACGATGCCTGCCTTCTCGTTGATCAGGAGGCCCAGGGCCGCGATGGCCAACACGGTGCCGGCGTTCAGCGTCGCCGCGAACAGCAATGCATAAGACTCCATCAGCGGGCTCCTTTGAGGACAGGGACGGCGAACCGGATCTTGTAGGCGATCAGCGTGTCGCAGGCCAGCAGCGTGAACAGCAGCAGCCCCTGGAACACGCCGGTCAATGATTTGGGCAGGCCCAGGCGCGATTGCGCGAGCTCACCGCCGATATAGAACATGCTCATGAGCAGCGCCGAGAACACCATGCCCACCGGATGCAGGCGCCCAACGAAGGCCACGATGATGGCCGCGAAGCCGTAGCCCGCCGGGACATAGGGCGTCAATTGCCCGATCGGCCCCGCCACTTCCAGCGCGCCGGCCAGGCCGGCGGCGCCGCCCGACGTGAGCAGCGCAACCCACAAGGCCTTGCGCGAGGAGAAGCCGGCGTAGCGCGCCGCCGCAGGCGCCAGCCCGCCCACCTGCTGGGCGAAACCGGCGCGGGTGCGGAACAGGAACACCCACAGCGCGGCGACGCCGGCCAGGCCGACCAGGATGCCGATGCTGACGCGCGAGCCCTGCATCAGGCGCGGAATCTGCGTGACGGCCTCGAAGGTCTTGGTCTGCGGGAAGTTGTAGCCCGCCGGGTCCTTCCAGGGCCCGAACACCAGGAAGTTCAGCAACTGCTCGGCCACGTACACCAGCATCAGGCTGACCAGGATTTCGTTGGCGTTGAAGCGGTCTCGCAGCACCGCGGTGATCGCGGCCCAGGCCATGCCGCCCAGGATGCCGGCCGCAAGGATCGCCAGCACGATCCAGCGGCCGGTGTCCTTGTCGGCCAATAGCGCGATGCCGCCCGCCACCACCGCGCCGATCACGAACTGGCCCTCGGCGCCGATGTTCCACACGTTGGAGCGGAAGCACACCGCCAGGCCCAGCGCGATGATGAGCAGCGGTGTGGCCTTGACCATCAGCTCGCCCAGGGCGTAGGGCGACTTGATCGGTTCCCAGAAGAACACCTGCAGGCCCCTGACCGGGTCCTTGCCGAGCGCCGCGAACAGCAGCACCCCGATGAGGACGGTGAAGACCAGCGCGAGCAGCGGCGAGCCGACGCTCCACAGCCGGGACGCTTCGGGACGGGGTTCGAGCTTAAGCATGATTTTGTTCCTTGTCTTTCCCCCTCCCCCTTTGGGGGAGGGTTGGGGTGG
>JAQGMS010000530.1 GCA_028292245.1 Ramlibacter sp. | reverse complement strand
GGCGCCTCATCCGCGCGCTCGCCGCCGATCCGCCGGCGGGCACCGCCGTCGTGTTGCTCGACGGCTACGGCGAAATCGAACGCTCGAGCCTGCTCGCCGAGCGCTGGCTCGCCGAGCAGTTCGGGCCGGCCGAGCATCCGGGCTGGCTGCCGGCGCCGGTTGCCGGGTGGCTGGCGCTGCCGCCGCGGCCGGCGCTCGTCAGCGTGCGCGACGGCCGGCGCCTCACCGTCCACCTACTGCCCGGCGATCCGCACGCGCTGCTGCTCGAGGAGGACGTCGCGACGTTCCGCGCGGACGCGCTTGACCGCCTCGGCCTGACCCCTGGCGAGACCGAGGTGCTGCGCGTGGCGGCCGCGATGGAGGACGAGGCGGACATCGCGTGGGAGCTGTTCCTCAGCCTTCGCGCCGTCCGCGAGCGGCTCGCGCGCCTGGAAGCGAAGCTCGGCGTGCACACGGCCGCCGAGGCCGTCGCCCGGGCGCTGCGCGAGAGCGTCTAGACCTTGGGGAGACGCGAACGGGACAGCCGGCGTCGGTCAGTCGCGATGGCGCGGATCCGCGGCGAGGCGGCCATCACAGCCCGCGCCTGCGAGCGTCCCGGCTGAGGTCACGCGCCATCTGCTTGGGCTCCGTCCGCCTGCGCAACTCGCCGAGGCTGTCGTCCTCCAGGACCGCCCCGCGGTAGACGGCGTCCTGAAGTCCTTCAAGCTCCGCCTCGAGATGCGCCACTCGCGCCTCGAGCGTCTCCAACCGGTGCTCCCGCTCGACACCTGTCGACTGCGGGCTTCGCGCGCCGTGGCCCGCGCCCTGCATGTCCATTCTCCAGAACCTCCTGACCCTCTGGTGGAGCATCGCGCGCGAGACAGAGGGGGGAGACCGACGCGCGAATCAGCGGCCGGCCCCGCGGGTCTCGATCATTGGCCCCGAACTCCGTCGCCTCGGCGCCATTGTGCTTCGGCGGCCTTCGGGCCCGCGGCTTTTGGTCCAGCCCGCAGGGTCAGCTCAACACCCGATGGTACTCCCGCCAGCCAGACAAAGTCAGGGCTCCAGGACGCCGCCGGCAGCGGCACCGAGGACCGGCATTGCGCTCGCCGTCGCCTAGAGCTGGTGGCGCGCGCCGGATCGGCCTTGCCTTGCGCAGCCCTCAGCTTTCGGCGCCGGAGGCCGACCCGGCGTGCAGCCGCACGTCTGCCGCGGCGCGACGCGCGTCCTCGGGGGAGCCGAAGCTCACGGACGAGACGGCCAGCTCGGCGCCGTCGTCACCGACGAGGTGCCAGTGGAACTGCCCGTCGTTGTCCTGCTCGATCACAAACCGCATCTCTTCATCTCCTCCCGGCGGCAGCCGAGGAGGCCGATCACCTCAGAACCCAAGCTGCCACCCTCGTCGACCCCGCGGTCCGTGTGTCCAGTCGCGCCTGGGTTGTAGCTCGCCTTGCCGTCGAGTTTTGCGGCGATCCTAGGATTCGGCGTGCTGGCGGACGTCGTTGTTGCCGTCGCGCGGGGCCGCACCGGTGCGCCGGGCCGGCGGGTAGGCGTTGGCCATGTACTTGTCGCCGCGGATGATTCCCAGCAGCCTGGCCAGCACGACGCGTGCGGGTTGCGGCGGCCGGCGACGCTCCCGGTGTGGTCGTGCCGGTCGCCGCCAGTACGTTGGTGCGGTGCGACTGTGTCATCGTGGACGCGGACCGGCTCTGCGATGACTCCGGGGACGGGCGAGCGGGTCGGCTCGATCGTAGGTTTGGGCTGCATGTTCGAGAACCTCGATGGCCCGTTTCCGCCGATAGGCCGCACGTCGAGCGACGTCGACGACGCGGCGCGTGCTGCGACGAGGGCGCTGGTCGCGTGCAGGAGTGCGAGCGACCGCGCCGGTCGCTGATCAGGTCACCGCTCCGGCGGCGTGCAGCGCGCCCGCGGCCGGCGTGTAGATCGTGGTGTGGCCGTCGTCCCACTCGATCCGGTAGCGCGGGGACGGGTCGGCATGGACGACCTCGCGCACGGTCCCCGTCCGCGGGGCTCGGTCCGTCGACTCGGACTCGGCGACCACTCGATCTCCGACCTGGAAGGTCATGACGCCTCCTTCCGCTGGGTAGTACGGCCGAGCGTAGCCCATCTGTCTCGTCTATCCCAGCGGGCCGTCGGACCTTCGCGGGCGACGGTCTGCGGCGGATACTCGGTCGGTCCACCGAGCGACGCGAGGAGCAGGTCATGCATGCACGGGTCAGCCGGTACAGCGGGGACGCTGAGCTGCTCCGCGCCGGGTTCGAAGCGGTGGGCACCGAGCTCGAGCAGCTGCAGGGGTTCGCCCAGGCGCTGTTCCTCGCCGATGCCACGGCGTCGAGGGCGATGAGCATCACCCTCTGGGACAGCGAGGAGGCGATGGCGGCCAGCGCCGAGCGCGCGCACCGGATGCGAACACGGGCCACGGAGCCGGCGAGCGCGACGATCGACTCCGTCGAGAGCTACGAGGTCGTGCTGACCGTGGCGCCCGGCGCGCCGTAGCACCCGTCGGGCTCCCGCTTGCGGCTCGGGAGAATTGCGCCCACCGGCGTCCGGCTGGGCGTAGCATGGCGGTGAGGCTGCAAGGAGTTCAACATGGCTGGCCGACACCAGATGGAGGCTCACGGTATCGAGGCCGTGACCGATGTTCTCGAGCGGCGTGGCGTGCCGTTCGAGGTCGTCGAGCACGATCCGACGTACTCTGCGGCGGCCGAGGCGCGCGCCGCGGCCGCCGATCTCGAGGCGACGGCCAAGACGGTCGTCCTGCACGACCATGACGGTTATCGGCTGGCCGTCGTGCCGGCGTCGGAGCGTCTTGACGTGAGCCGCGCACGCGAGCTGCTGGGCGCCAGCCATCATCTGCGGCTCGCCACCGAGCAGGAACTGCGCGAGGACTTCGCGGCCTTCGAGGTGGGCGCGGTGCCGCCGTTCGGGACGGCGCGGCTGCCGGAGGTCGTCGACGTGAGGCTTCTTCGCCACCGGCGGATCGTCTGCGCGGCCGGCGAGCACCGGTGCTCCGTGGTGATCGCCGCGGTCGACGTGTTACGCATCGCCGAACCGCGTGTGGCAGACATCTGCGAGCACGCCGAAGAGCGCTTCCGGGCAGACGAGCCGCCCTCCTCCTGAGCGACGCTCAGAACCAAAAGAAATGTGGTTTGCCAAGAACGAGCGGGGAGGGCTTCCTGATGGACCTGAACATCAAGCTCGAGCACGAGGACGCGCCAGGCTGCTTTGCGGTTAACGTTGACCCGGAAGGTTGCACTTGCCGGCCCGACGTGTGGGTCCAGGTCGGTGGCAAGGCCCGCGGCTGGGCGTCGCTGGGCCAGGTCCTCCCGCTCGCCTGGACGCGCGACGACTACAACCGCATCGTCAAGAGCTGGGTCGACGAGCACCAGCGGCCGAACACAGCCACCGAGAACAAAGCCATCGTGCGCGAGAAGACCCGGCGCGACTGGAAGCCGTCGGCTGAGTAGCCACTGCTCGTCGAGTCCGAGCTGCCCGGGCAACCAGCCGTTCAGCAGGTCCGCAGGCACGTCACCCCTAGCGCGTCGCAACGTCGCAACCCAGAGCTCAGGGGGCTAGTTGGCGCTGCCAGGTCTCCCAGACCGTGCGCAGTTGCTCGGCTAGGTCGAGGATCTGTGGGTCGTCGCGGTGCAGTCGCCTGCCTCGAACGTGCCGAGGATCTCGTCTGTCAGAGCTGCAAGTTGCTCGGTGGCCATGTCGCGGGAAGCGCCGCCGTCGGGACCGGCCTGGCCGGTGTGGTTCAAACGAGCGGTACCGTCGTCGCGCGCATGCATGGATCGAAAGGGGGAGACGGGCACCTCAAGCGATACGTCTCCGTTGCCGGGTTTCAAGTTAACCGCGTCCCTTCCCTCTGGGTTCCCGGCGGCCGCCGCAACGCCAAGACTGGCGATCGGGTGAGGTGGGGCCTCAACAGCGCCGGCCTCACGCCGCCGTCGGACATCCCTGGGCGAGCGTTGCTGTGGACGACCAGCGACAGCGATAGGTCAGGATAGCTGAACATAGAAGACCGAAGCCGCGGCCATGGCGGATCTGATCTTACGACCCGGAAACGATTGGACGGTGCCGCACGGGCTAGCTGACGTGCCTCAAGACGTTCCGAACGCTTAGGGCTGAGAGAGAGAAAGGCATCCGGGCTGAGACAGAAGGAGCTCTCAGTCCTCCCTTTGTGGAAATCCAGCAGCGGCAGGGGAGGGGAGGGCCGCCGAGCGGCGACTTGGCGGACAGCCCCACCGCTGGCACTGGCTTGCGCCGCTGAGCTTCTACACGCGATAGAGGAACGTGTACACCGCGGACGGACCGCTCTGGGCCCACTCCGCGAGGCCGTAGCGGCACGTGCCGCCGTCGGCCGCCGCGTTGACCGTGCTCGGCGGGCGGCCCTCGACCACCTGAACCTCGATACGTGCGCCTCGCAGAGGGCCGTCGTCCAGCGCCGCCGTGATCGTCGGCCCGACCTCTTGGCCCGAGGCGACGCGCGGCTCGGACGTCACGCGGTGGCTGAGGGTGTGGGTCATGGCTATAGGCCGCCACGTTTATTGATGTCGCTGGCCCTGACGATGTTCGCCCGCTCGGCGGCGATCGTGCCGCGGTGGACGTTCAATCCCTTGGCGATGTCGCCGATCGTGCTGTGCGGGTGGTCCTGCACGTAGCCGACGATGCGCCCCTCGACGTCGTCCTTGCGCAGACGCGCGGTCGCGCGACGGCTGCTGGCGCGACGCGCGGTCGCTCGACGCGCCGAGCGCTGCGGCACCGCTGTCGACGTGGCGAACGCCGAATCCGGCGTCAATGCTTCGTCGACGGTGCGCTGCGTTTGCATTGCGGAAAACCTCCGACCCTCTGGAGGTGCCGCGCGACAGGAGAGGGAACGAGACCCAACGCGTGGACCACGGCTGGGCCCCGCGGGTCTCGATCATGCCGCAAGCTCAGCGCCTCAGCGCAGTCGCGCATCGGTTGCTTTCGGGTTTGAGGCTGAAGTCCTGCCCGCAGGGTCAGCTCACCTATGACGGTACTCCCTTTCCGGGCCGGTACCAACAACGCACACCGATACCTCGTAGGCGAATCCCGAAGCGCGACGAGGCGGTCGCATACTGGCCGGCGTCGCGTTCTTACCGCCGAAGATCTGCCGGTTCTCCGCTGGCTATGCAGTCGTCACCATCAGCGCCGGTCTGCCTGGGCATTCATGGCGGCGCAGCGCGGCGACCAGTTCCGACCTTCGACGGGCGGCGTCTCGACGACCATGATCGCCACCTCGGAGCAGTAGCAGCCGCGGGAGGTGGTGCAGCAGCGGGCGTGCGGTGGCCTACGCGCTCCCGGTCATCACGACGGCGGAGATAACCATCGTCCGTTGCATGGCATACGGCGCATGTTCTGGCGGCTTCGAGCGATGAGTCCCGGCGCCGACAGCGCGGCCTGCAGTTGGAACCCGGTGTCTGTGGGACAAATCTGTGGGACACGCGCAGACGAGAGGCAAAGCGCTCTGCTCACGGCTCCCACAAAACGCCGAAAGGCCCGCATGAGCGGGCCTTCCGTTGATGCGCCGAAGAGGACTCGAACCTCCACGGGGCAATTGCCCCACAAGGCCCTCAACCTTGCGCGTCTACCAATTCCGCCACCGGCGCGTGGACAGCGAAAGCCAGCATAGCGAGCAGGTCGCGCCGGCGACGGTCCGCTTGATTCCGTCTGAGGGGCCCGCTACCTTCACGAACACATGTTCGACCGAGACGCGAGTGGCGAAAGGTGACCCAGGTGGATCTGACCAAGCGCCAGCAGGAGATCTTCGACTTCATCAAGCGGTACTCGGCCAAGCACGGGTACCCGCCGACGGTGCGTGACATCGGCAAGGCCGTCGGCCTCGCGTCGTCGTCCACGGTGCACGCGCACCTGGCCAATCTGGAGAAGCTCGG
>JAQGMS010000117.1 GCA_028292245.1 Ramlibacter sp. | reverse complement strand
TCAGCTGGCCCGAGTTCGCGCACGTGCACCCGTTCGCGCCGCCCGAGCAGCTGCAGGGCTACGCCGAATTGAACGAGCAGCTGTGCGCGTGGCTTTGCCAGGTGACCGGTTACGCCGGCGTCAGCCTGCAGCCCAATGCCGGCTCGCAAGGCGAGTACGCCGGCCTGCTGGCGATCAAGGCATTCCATGAGAGCCGGGGCGACGGCCAGCGCAATATCTGCCTGATCCCCTCCTCCGCACATGGCACCAATCCCGCGAGCGCCCACATGGCGGGCCTGCGGGTGGTGGTGACCGGCTGCGACACGCACGGGAATGTCGACCTGGCGGAGTTGAAGGCCAAGTGCGAACAACACAGCCACCAGCTGGCCTGCATCATGATCACGTACCCGAGCACCCACGGCGTGTTCGAGCCGCAAGTCAAGGAGCTGTGCGCGCTGGTGCACCAGCACGGCGGGCGGGTGTACGTCGATGGCGCCAACATGAACGCGCTGGTCGGCGTGGCGGCGCCGGGGGAATTCGGCGGCGACGTCAGCCACTTGAACCTGCACAAGACCTTCTGCATCCCGCACGGCGGCGGCGGGCCCGGCGTCGGGCCGGTCTGCGTGGTGGAAGACCTGGTGCCGTTCCTGCCGGGCCACAAGTCTGGCGGCCTGCCCGATCACGGGGTCGGCGCGGTGTCCGCGGCGCCGCTGGGCAATGCCGCCGTGCTGCCGATCAGCTGGATGTACTGCCGCATGATGGGCGCCGACGGCTTGAAGCAGGCAACGGAGATCGCGATCCTGTCGGCCAACTACATCAGCGCGCGGCTGCGGGAGCACTACCCTACGCTCTACGCCAGCGCCAACGGCCACGTGGCACACGAGTGCATCCTTGACCTGCGGCCGCTGAAGGAGGCCAGCGGTGTCACCGCCGAAGACGTCGCCAAGCGCTTGATCGACTACGGTTTCCATGCGCCCACGCTCAGCTTCCCGGTGGCGGGCACGCTGATGGTGGAGCCCACCGAAAGCGAAACACTGGACGAGCTGGACCGTTTCATCGGCGCCATGATCGCCATCCGCGAAGAGATTCGCCGCGTCGAGCGCGGCGAATGGCCGCAGGACGACAACCCGCTCAAGCACGCGCCGCACACGGCCGCCAGCCTGCTGCGAGGCGAATGGACGCACGCGTATCCGCGGGACGTCGGCGCGGCGGTGCTCGATGGGCGGCGCCACGCCAAATACTGGCCGCCGGTGGGCCGCGTGGACAACGTCTACGGCGACCGCAACCTGTTCTGCTCCTGCGTGCCGATGTCGGCGTACGAATGACGGGACGGCAGCCATCGACCCGCTGATCCTCATCGTCATCGGCGGGGCGGCCGCGGCCGGTTTCGTGCAGGGCCTGTCGGGGTTCGGCTTCGGCCTCACGGCGATGTCGCTGTGGGCCTGGACGCTCGAGCCGCAACTGGCCGCTGCGCTGGCGGTATTCGGCGGGCTGACGGGGCAGGTCATCGCGGCCATCTCGGTGCGGCGCGGCTTCAACCTGAAGCGCCTGCTGCCCTTCGTGCTGGGCGGATTCTGCGGGCTGCCGCTGGGGATCTACCTGTTGCCGCGGCTCGATGTGCCGCTCTTCAGGGCCCTGCTGGGGCTGCTGATCGTGATCATGTGTCCCTTGATGTTCTTTGCCCCCAGCCTGCCGCGCATCACGCGGGGCGGCCGCATCGGCGATGCCTTGGCCGGGATGGCAGGCGGCGCCATGGGCGGCATCGGGGGCTTCACGGGGGTCGTGCCGACGCTGTGGTGCACGGTGCGCGGCTTTTCCAAGGACGACCAGCGCGCGGTGATCCAGAACTTCAACCTGGCCATGCTGGCGGTGACCTTCGCGATCTATGTTGCAAGCGGCATCGCCACCCGCCAGATGCTGCCCCTGTTCGCCATCGTGGCGCCGGCCATGTTGATCCCTTCACTGCTGGGCGCCCGGCTCTACCTGGGCATCAGCGAGCTCGCGTTCCGCAAGGTGCTCCTGGGCCTGCTCACGGCATCGGGGGCCGCGCTGCTCGCAACGTCGCTGCCGGTGCTCATCCACCGCTGACCTTGAGGCGCCGCGGCCACAGCCACGCGAAAAGTGCCGCGATCGGCCCCCGGCGGGCCCGCACAGGGGTAAAGTGCATGTCATCAACAGAGCCGCGCTGTCAGCGGCAAGGAGACCGGAGTTGGCACTCAAAGCGTTCGTGGTGGAAGACAACGTCTCGATTCGCGAGAGCCTGAGTGAAGCACTGGCCGAACTGGCCGGCATCGTGACCAGCGGCGTCGCGGGCAGCGAGAAGGCCGCGATCGCCTGGCTCACGGACCCCGCCAACGACTGGGACGTCGCGATCGTCGACCTGATCCTCGAGCCGGGGGGAAGCGGCTTCGGTGTGCTCAGCGCGTTGCGCAACCGCCAGCCGGGCCGGAAAATGGTGGTATTGACCGGCACGGCCAACCCGGAGGTGCGGCGCCAATGCGAGGCGCTCGGCAGCGATGGCGTGTTCGACAAGTCGATCGAAACCGACGCGCTCATGGACTACTGCCTGGCCCTGTCCCGGGATATGCCAAAATAGCCTCAGGGTCGAAGCCGCCCGGAGAGGCCGATCATCCGCAGTGCAGGGAGAGTCTGGCCAAACGCCAGAGAGGTATTTCTTTCGTTTGGGCCCGAAGATGAATCACCCCGCGATTCTCGTGGTGGATGACAACCCCGATCACCTCGAATTGACCGTGATGGCGCTATGCGACTGTTGCGATCCCTCGGAAATCGTCACCGCCACCGACGGCGTTGAGGCGCTGGACTACCTGTTCGGCCGGGGCGCACATGCCACGCGCGACACGAGCCAGCAGCCGCGGCTGATCATCCTGGACATGAAACTGGTGCGACTGCACGGGCTGGATGTCCTGAAGGCCGTGCGCGCCGATCCCCGCACCGCGACCGTCCCCGTGGTGATGCACTCCTCGTCCACCGAAAAAGGCGACATCGCCGCCTGCTACGCCAACGGCGCCAACAGCTACGTGCGCAAGGCAACCGACTACGACGAGTTGCGCCGCAAGATGCGGCAGGTCCACGGCTTCTGGATGACCGTGAACGAGCGTTACAGCCCGCCCGGCTCCTGAGGCGCCTCGGCCGCGAGCTGGCGCAACGCCTGCTCGAACACTTCCGGCGGCTGGCCACCCTGGATCAGGTGGCGGCCGTTGATGATCACCGCGGGCACGGCGTGGATGCCGTGGTCCAGGTAGAACTGCTCGCGCTCGCGCACCTGTTGCGCATACTCGTCGCTGCCCAGGATTTCACGCGCGCGCGCCGCGTCCAGCCCGGCTTCCTGGGCCGCCTGCACCAGCACTTCATGGTCGCCGGGGCTGCGCCCCTCGGTGAAATATGCCTTCAGCAAGGCCTTTTTCAGCGCCGCCTGGCGCGCCGGGTCGTCGAGCCCGGCCCAGTGCAGCAGCCGGTGCGCATCGAACGTGTTGTAGATGCGGCCGCGCCCTTCCTTGCGGAATTCGAAGCCCACCGCCGCGCCCCGCTCCCGGATCGCCTCGCGGGACTGCGCCTGCTGCTCGGGGGTGCTGCGGTATTTCTGCGTGAGGTGTTCGGTGATGTCCTGGCCCGCGGCGGGCATCGCCGGGTTCAACTCGAACGGCTGGAAATGCAGCTCGGCCCGCACTTCGCCTTTCAGGCGTTCCAGCGCGCGCTCGAGCGAGGACAGCCCGATCGCGCACCATGGGCAGGACACGTCGGAAACGAAATCGATCTTGAGGGCATTCATGCCACCCATGCTAGTGGCTTTCCGCCCGCCGTGCAGCGCAGGCAGGCCGATTCCCTAGAGGCTGCGGATGAAACCCGCCACCAGCATCGCGAACTCGGCCGGCTTCTCGACGGCGCTCAGATGAGCTGCGTCGAGCGTGGCCAGTTCGGCACCCGAAATGCTCTTGCAGATCTCCTCGGCCATCGCGAGCGGCGTGGCTTCGTCCCGGGTCCCGCCGATCACCAGGGTGGGGCAGGCAATGCGCGGGTTGGTGCCGCAGAACTCGATGCGGGACACGGCGTCGCACGCAGCCGCGTAGGCCTTGGGATCGGTGGCCTCCAACACGGCGCGCAAGGCCGCGACCCGCTGCGACCCTTCCGGATCGCGGCGAAACTCGGCCGAGAACCAGCGTTGCATCGCGCCATCGGAGATCGCGGCCATGCCCTGGTTGAGGACGGTCTCGATGCGCGCGCGCCACATGCCGCGTGCCGTGTCGTCGTAGTGGCTGGAGGAATTGGCGACCACGATGCTGGCGATCAGCTCGGGATGGCGCACCGCGATCTGCTGGGCCACCATCCCGCCCATCGACAGCCCGACGAAGTGCACCGGCCCCTCGACCTGCGCCGCGATCAGTGCCGCGACGTCGTCCGCCATGTCTTCGATACTGCAAGGCCCGGGCACGACTTCCGATTTGCCATGGCCGCGGTGGTCATAGCGCAGCACGGTGCAGCCCGGCGTGAGCTGGGCGGCGGTGTCGTCCCACATGCTCAGGTCGCAGCCCAGCGCGTGGCTCAGCACCACGGCGGGCCCGCGGCCCTCCTTCACGAAATTCAGTTTCGGCATTCCGTCTCTTTCTCTCATATCGGCTTCGGCGCGAGCAGGCCTTTTTCGCGCAGGATGTCCGCGGCAATGCCGAACGCATGGTTGGCCGTCGGCACGCCGCAGTAGATCGCCGCCATCATGATGACTTCCTTGATGTCGTCGGGCGTCAGGCGCGACTCCGGTGGGCCGTCCAGCGCGGCCCGCACATGCATGGCGAATTCCTCGAAGGCCTTGATGCCGAGCATCATCGACAGCACCATGTAACGGCGCGTCTTGTCGCCGAGCGCTTCGCGGCCCCAGATTTCATTCCAGGCGTAGCGGGTGATCAGGTCCTGGAACTCGGCGTTGAATTCATTGGTGTTGCGCTGCGCCTTGTCGACCCAGGCATCGCCCAGCACTCGGCGCCGGTTGGCCATGCCACTGTCCTTGTCAGCTTTGCGATCGCTCATTGCTATTCCTTGAGTTGTTGGCGCAGCGCCTTCGCCTGCGCGCGCGCCAGGCCCGCCGCATGATCGGCCAGCGCCGGATCGAACCACTCCTGCGCAGCTTGCGCCGGCAGTTCCGCGCGCAGCCGCTCCAGGTTTGCCTGCATCCGCTGTGTGTCGACCTGCAGCACCGGCAGGGCCTGCGCCAGGGCACGTACGCTGCCATGGGTGCATTGCAGCAGCCGCGGCCAGGCGGCGAGCTCTGCCTGCCAAGGCCCGAGCGCACGCTCATGTTCCTGCGGCATGGCGGCCAGCAGCGCCGCCACGTGCTGGGGCGCGGCCTGCGCCGCGGCCAGCGCCACCATCGCGGCGACCGGATTGCGCTTGTGCGGCATGGCCGAGGAGCCCCCACGGCCGGGCTCTGCGGGCTCGCTGACCTCACCCACTTCCCATTGCCCCAGCAGCGACAGATCCTTGGCGAGCTTGCCGAGGCCTCCCGCGAGCAGCCCGAATTCACAGCCCAGGGCCACCCAGGCGTCACGCTGCGTGTGCCAGGGAGCCGCCGGGGCGGCGAGGCCCAATTCCTTTGCCATCAGCCGGACGACTTCGGGGCCCTTGCCCTTCATCTGCGCCTGGGTGCCCACCGCACCGCCCAATTGGACGGCCAGCGCCGCCGCTGCCGCGACGCGCAGGCGTTGGCGGCTGTGCACCAGCGGCGCGGCCCATTGCGCGCATTTCCAGCCGAAGCTGGTGACGGAAGCAGGTTGTGCCAGCGTGCGCGCGAGCATTGGCGCCGCAGCGTACTGCTCTGCCAACTTCAGCAGTGCATCGATCATGGTGTCCAGGTCCGCTTCGATGAGGCTCAGCACCCGGCGACTGGCCAGCGCGCTGGCGGTGTCGATCACGTCCTGGCTGGTGCTGCCGAAGTGCGTGAAGGCAACGGCATCCGCATTCACCCGCGCGACTTCGTCCTTGAGCGCCTTGACCAGCGGGATGGCCACGCTGCCGGCGCGCGCACTGTCCTGTGCGATCTTGTGTGCATCGAAGCGGCTGGCAACGCAGCATTGCGCGATGAGCCGGGCGGCATCCCGCGGGATCACGCCGCACTCGGCTTGGGCCTGCGCCAGCACAGCCTCGAACCTGAGCATCGCTTCGACAAAGGCGCTGTCGGCGAATGCCTCCAGCGCCTCGGCGGTGGAAAGAAAGCTGTCGAAGATGCTGCTCATTGCGCCGCCGGGCCGCCCCAAGGCGCAATGGCCCCCTCGGGGGGCAGCGGAGATACGAAGTACGAAGCGTGGGGGCTCATGTTCCCCGGTTATAAACCTTTTGCCGTTCGCGAGCCGAACGGGAGGAAGGCCGCACCGGCGCGAGTCAGCCGCCCACGCTTCCTGTGATCGGCAGCACGATGCCCGTGATGTAGCTGGAGCACACGGGCGAGGCGAGGAACACATAGGCGGGCGAGAGCTCCTCCGGCTGGGCCGGCCGCTTCATGTCGGTGTCCTCGCCGAACTTGGCCACCTTGTCGGCCGGCGAATCGGCCGGGTTCAGCGGCGTCCAGACCGGGCCCGGCGCAATGGCATTGACGCGGATGCCCCTGTCGATCAGGTTGCTGGCCAGCGACATCGTGAACGCATGGATCGCGCCCTTGGTCGCCGAGTAGTCCAGCAAGTGCGAGCTGCCACGCAGGCCGGTTACCGAGCCGGTGTTGATGATGCTCGCGCCCTTTTTCAGGTGCGGGAGCGCCGCGCGCGCCATGAAGACATAGCCGAAGATGTTGGTCTTCATCGTTTCTTCCAGCCGCTCGTCGGTCACATCTTCCAGCGAATCGGCGTGCAATTGGAAGGCCGCGTTGTTCACCAGGATGTCGAGCCGGTCGAACTCCTGCACCGTCCTCTCGACCGCCTGCTTGCAGAATTTCGAGTCCTTCACGTCGCCGGCGATCAGCAGGCACTCGCGCCCTTCTGTCTCGACATGGCGCTTGGTTTCCTGCGCGTCTTCATGGGAGTTCAGGTAGACGATCGCGACGTCGGCCCCTTCCCGCGCGTACAGCACCGCGACGGCGCGGCCGATGCCCGAATCGCCGCCCGTAATCAGCGCGACCATGCCCTTGAGCTTGCCGCTGCCGCGGTAGTCGGGCGCATGGAACTGGGGCTTGAGCGCCATCTGCGCTTCCACGCCGGGCTTTTGCAGGTGCTGCTCAGGCAGCGGCGGCTCGGGGTGTTCGCGGGGGCCGGCCTGCACCGCCTTTTTCTGCTTTTCCTCGCCGCCGGATTTGGACTTGGCCTCTTCCTTGGCCTTGGCTTTGTCCTTCTGGTCCTGCTCGCGCTGCAGCCTGCGCTGCTTCTCGCCGGTGGCGTTCGCGCTGTCCTGGCGGGGCGGGTTCTTGGCGGCTGGCTTGGGCATGGGCGGCTCCTGCTGGCGAAACAGCCACTATCGCGCTGGTCCGGCGACGGCCCTGTCGAAAGACGCTAACGCCGCGCGTAAGAAGCGGACTACAGCCGCCTATACATGGCCGAGGATCGGATGCGGCTCATAGGGCGCCTCGAGCTTGGCGATCTCGTCCTGGCTGAGCTTGACCTCGACCGCAGCCGCAGCCTGGTCGAGCTGGTAGGTCTTGCTGGCACCGACGATCGGCGCGGTGACGCTCTTGTGCAGGAGCCACGCATAAGCCAACGTCGCATTGCTCACGCCTTTCTTGGCGGCCAGCTTGGCCAGCGCGTCGACCACCTTGAAGTCGCTCTTGCGGTAGTAGTAGTTCTGCGCGATGTCGTCGGTCTTGGCGCGGCTGGTCTGGCCTGCTTCCTTGTCGTCGGCCTTGCGGTTGCCGGCCAGGAAACCGCGTGCCAGCGGGCTCCATGGGATCAGCGCGACGCCCTGGTCGCGGCACAGCGGAATCATCTCGCGCTCCTCCTCGCGGTAGGCCAGGTTGTAGTGGTTCTGCATGCTGGCGAACGGCGTCCATCCGTGCTCGCGGGCGATCTGCTGCATCTTGGCGAACTGCCAGGCGAACATGCTGCTGGCCCCGAGGTACCGCACCTTGCCGGCCTTGACGACGTCGTGCAGCGCTTCCATGGTTTCCTCCATCGACGTGTGCTGGTCGAGGCGGTGAATCTGGTACAGGTCGATGTAGTCGACGCCCAAGCGCTTCAGGCTTGCATCGACGGCGTGAAAGATGCGCTTGCGCGACAGCCCGTCCATGTTGGGCCGGCGATCCGGTTTGGCCGCGCTGCTGGCGCCGCCCTTGAACGCCAGCTCGACCGGGTAATAGACCTTGGTCGCGATGACGATTTCCTCGCGCTTGCAGAACTCGCGCAGGAACTTGCCGGTGAGCACCTCGCTCTGGCCGGCCGAGTACATGTCGGCGGTGTCGAAGAAATTGATGCCCAGTTCGACCGCGTGCTTGACGACGGGCCTGGACGCTTCCTCTTCCATCACCCAGGGTCGCCACTGCGACGTGCCGTAGGTCATCATGCCAAGGCAGATGCGCGAGACTTTCAGGCCGGTGTTGCCCAGACGCGTGTATTGCATTTTTTTAAAGGATGGAGCCGGGGATGGGCGCGACGGGGGACACCACGTCGCCGTTCTGTGCGCGCTGGCGCAGCGCGTGTTCCATCACCACCAGTGCCAGCATGGCTTCGGCGATCGGCGTGGCACGGATGCCGACGCAGGGGTCGTGCCGGCCCTTGGTGACGACCTCGGTCGCCTCGCCCTTCAGGTTGATGGTTTCGCGCGGGCTGATGATCGAGCTGGTCGGCTTGATCGCGATCGATACTTCCAGGTCCTGCCCGGTGCTGATGCCACCCAGCACGCCGCCCGCGTTGTTGGTGCGAAAGCCTCGCGGCGTCGGCGAGTCGCCGTGCGTGGTGCCGCGTTGCGTCACGCTCGCGAAACCTGCGCCGATCTCCACGCCCTTGACGGCGTTGATGCCCATCATGGCGTAGGCGATGTCGGAATCGAGCTTGTCGAACAGCGGCTCGCCCAGTCCCACCGGCACCTTGCTCGCAGTCACGCGGATGCGCGCGCCGCAGGAATCGCCGGCCTTGCGCAAGCTGTCCATGTAGGCCTCCAGGGCGCTCACGTCGGCGACCGGCGCGAAGAACGGGTTGTGCGGCACATGGTCCCAGCTTTCGAACGGGATGGCGATCTCGCCGATCTGCTGCATGCAGCCGCGAAAGGAGGTGCCGTACTTTTCGGCCAGCCACTTCTTGGCCACGGCGCCGGCGGCCACCATCGGCGCCGTCAGGCGCGCCGAGGCCCGGCCGCCGCCGCGCGGATCGCGCAGGCCGTACTTCTGCAGGTAGGTGTAGTCGGCGTGGCCCGGCCGGAACGTCTGCGCGATCTCCGAATAGTCCTTGCTGCGCTGGTCGGTGTTGCGGATCAACAAGGCGATCGGCGTGCCGGTGGTCCTGCCTTCGTAGGTGCCGGACAGGATCTCGACCTTGTCTTCTTCCTGCCGCTGGGTGACGTGGCGGCTGGTGCCCGGACGGCGGCGGTCCAGGTCGGGCTGGATGTCGGCCGCCGACAGTTCCATCCCGGGCGGGCAGCCGTCAATCACGCAGCCGATCGCCGGCCCATGCGACTCGCCGAAGTTGGTGACGGCAAAGAGTGTTCCGAAGGTGTTCCCGCTCATGCTGCTGATTATCCCAGAGCCGGGAACGGTTCATGCTTTGCGCTCCATCGGGGCGCCCACCCGGCGCCCGAGGGGAACGCTCATGCTGGATCGCACGCAAACCAGGTTCTCGCACGTGAAGCCTGCCGACACCGAATATGTCGCCGGCGGCCTGCGCGATTTCTTCCGCTATCGCGACCTCGGGGTGGCCGAGGCCACCAACGGCAAGGTGATCGCGCACCTGGTCAAGGCGCACCAAGCACCTGAAAAGGGCACCGGCTGGCACCGCCATGAGGCGGACTTCCAGATCGTCATCATGCTCAAGGGCTGGGCGAAGTTCATGTACGAGGACAAGGTCACCCTGGTGTCGGAGGGAGACTGCGTTCACCAGCGCCCGGGCCTGCGCCACTTCCTGTTCGACTATTCGCCCGACATGGAATACCTCGAAATCGTTTCACCCGCCGATTTCAAGACCATCGACGTCGACGCGGTCTGCGACATTCCGGACCCGACGCCCTGGAACTAGGGGCTCGTCAAAACTCCGCGTCGAGTTCGTCGATCTCGTCGGGCTCCTTCTTCGCCGCCACCACCCATTCCTTCATCGCGGGCAGCTCCATCACGCGCTTGCAGTACGCGACGCTGCCCTTGTCCAGTGGTACGTCGTAGGTCGAAAAGCGGGTGACCACCGGCGCGTACATCGCATCGGCGATGCAGGGCTGCTTGCCGAAGAGGAACGGCCCGCCGTAGGTGCCAAGGCATTCCTTCCAGATCGCCAGCACGCGGTCGATATCCTGCTGCGCGCGCGACCAGACCTTGAAGTTGGGAAAGTGCGCCTTGATGTTCATCGGCAACGCACCGCGCAGCGCCGAAAAGCCCGAATGCATCTCGCCGCAGATCGCGCGGCAATGCGCGCGGGCCTTGGCGTCCGACGGCAACAGGCCGGCCTTGGGTTTGGTTTCGTTCAGGTACTCGCCGATCGCCAGCGTGTCCCAGACTTTCACGCCGTTGTGCTGCAGCGAAGGCACCAGCATGGACGACGACAGCAACAGCATTTCGGCCTTCATCGCAGGGTCGTCGGGCGGGATGACCTTTTCGGTGAAGTCGAGCCCCGCGAGTTTGGCCATGAGCCAGCCGCGCAAGGCCCACGCACCGTAATTCTTGCTGCTGATCGTGAGAACGGCCTTGGCCATGCGTGCTCCTTGAGGGCTGTCTCCCGCCCCACAAGAGACGGCATGCAGCAAGGCTTGTGCCACATCGGTGCGAACCTTGGCGCGCAACTTGCCTGTACGGTGCATGCGGGCCTGTGCCCGCCAAAGACGGGGACATGCTTTACCAGGCCTACCAGACCCAGTCGAACCTCACTTCGCCGCTGCGGCTGATCGCGCAGCACCACAGCGCCATGCTCTGGCTGCGGAACACGGAGGGCTCGGTGCACCGCAAGGTTTCGGCGGCGCTCGAAGTCTTCTCGCGCCTGCGCCTGACGCACAGCCGGCCCGACTATGGCATTGCGGCCGTCCGCGTTGCCGGGGTGGATGTGTCCGTCACAGAGGAAAAGGTGCTGGCCCTGCCCTTCGGCACCTTGTTGCGCTTTCGCAAGGCCGGCCGGGCCCGGCAACCCAAGGTGTTGCTGATCGCACCGCTGTCCGGCCATTTCGCGACGCTTTTGCGCGAAACGGCGAAAACGCTGCTGCAGGACCACGACGTCTACATCACCGACTGGCACAACGCGCGCGACGTGTCGTTGCGCCATGGCGCGTTTGGGCTGGAGGACTATATCGACTACATGATCCGCTACACCGAGGCGATCGGCCCCGGCGTGCACTTGGTCGCCGTCTGCCAGCCTTGCGTCGCGGCGCTGGCGGCGGTTGCGATCATGGGCGAGGACGATCACCCGGCGCAGCCGCGCAGCCTGACCTTGATGGCCGGGCCGGTGGATTGCCGCGTCAACCCCACGGGCGTGAACCAGCTGGCGACCAGCAAGCCGATCGAATGGTTCGCACAGAACCTGATCAGCCACGTGCCGCTGCCGCACGCCGGCCACATGCGACGTGTCTATCCCGGTTTCATCCAACTCGCGGCGTTCATGAGCATGAACCTGGAGCGCCACAAGCAGCAGTTCCAGAACCTCTACCAGCACCTGGTCGAGGGCGACGAAGAAAAGGCCAACGTGATCCGCTGGTTCTATGACGAGTACCTGGCGGTGAACGACCTGCCGGCGGAGTTCTACCTGGAGACGGTGGAGAAGGTCTTCCAGACCTACGACCTGGCGGCGGGCACGCTCACCTGGCGCGGCCGGCTGGTGAACCCCGCCGCGATCCGCCGAACCTGGCTATTGACGGTGGAAGGCGAGCGCGACGACATCTGCGCCGTCGGCCAGACGGTGGCGGCGCAGGACCTGTGCAGCGGCATCCGGCCCTACATGAAGAACCACTACATCCAGACCGGCGTGGGCCACTATGGGGTTTTCAGCGGCAAGCGGTGGAACGCGCAGATCTATCCGAGAGTGCGCGAGCACATCCACTCAGCGAACGGCTAGGCCGGGCTGCCGGGGGCTCAAGTCGCGGGTTGTTCCTCGCCGCCGGGCCAATCGCGGATGTACGCCTTGAGCATGCGGTTCTCGAAGTTCTGGCTGTCGACCACGGCCTTGGCGACGTCGTAGAAGCTGATCACGCCCATCAGCATGCGGCGGTCCATCACCGGCATGTAGCGCGCGTGGCGCTCCAGCATCATGCGGCGCACTTCATCGAGCTCGGTTTCCGAAGTGCAGGTCAGCGGATGGTCGTCCATCGCCGTGCGCAGCAAGGTGTCGCCGACCACGCCGCCGTTCTTGACGATACAGAGGATCACTTCGCGGAACGTCAGCATGCCCACCAGGTCCCCATGGTCCATGACCACCAGCGAGCCGATGTCCTTCTCCGCCATGATGTTGATCGCGTGAGACAGGGGCTCGTCGGGCGTGACCGTATAGAGGGTGTTGCCCTTGACGCGCAGGATGTCGCTGACTTTCATTGGCTGTCTCCTCGATGGTGCCGGTGGCCGGCCGGTTGGAACAATATAGCCCACAATCAGGCCCAGTTCCATAGAGACAATCGTCTGAGGAGACACTGCAATGCCCGGTTACTCCGACCCCGGCTTTGACACTCTTGCGCTGCACGCCGGCGCCGCGCCCGACCCGGCCACGGGCGCCCGCGCCGTGCCGATCCACCTCACGACGTCCTTCGTGTTCGAGTCGAGCGATCACGCGGCGGCCTTGTTCAACCTGGAGCGCTCCGGCCACGTCTATTCGCGCATCAGCAACCCCACCAACGCGGTGCTGGAACAGCGGGTGGCCGCCCTCGAGGGCGGCGTCGGTGCCATCACCACTTCCAGCGGACAGGCAGCGCTGCACCTGAGCATTGCCACGATCATGGGCGCCGGTTCGCACATCGTCGCCAGCACCGCGCTGTACGGCGGCTCGCAGAACCTGCTGCACTACACGATGCGGCGCTTCGGCATAGAAACCACCTTCGTGAAACCCGGCGACATCGACGGCTGGCGGGCCGCGATACGTCCCGAAACCAGATTGCTGTTCGGCGAAACAGTCGGCAACCCCGGCCTGGACGTGCTCGATATCCCGCAGGTCTCCGCCATCGCCCATGAGGCCGGCGTGCCGCTATTGGTCGATTCGACCTTCACCACGCCCTACCTCATGAAGCCGTTCGAGCTGGGTGCCGACCTCATCTACCACTCGGCCACCAAGTTCCTGTCCGGCCACGGCACCGTGATCGGCGGCTTGGTGGTGGATGGCGGCAGCTTCGACTGGGACAAGTCCGGCAAGTTCGCCGAACTCTCCGAGCCGTATGCGGGCTTCCACAACATGGTGTTCACCGATGAATCCACCGTCGGCGCATTCCTCTTGCGCGCGCGCCGCGAGGGTCTGCGCGACTTCGGCGCCTGCATGAGCCCGCACACGGCATGGCTGATCCTGCAGGGCGTCGAAACGCTGTCGCTGCGCATGGAGCGGCACATGAGCAATACGCGCAAGGTGGTCGAGTTCCTGGCAGCTCATCCATTCGTGGGGCGCGTCGGCCATCCGATGCTGGAGTCGCACCCCAGTTACGCGCTCGCGCAGAAGCTGCTGCCCAAGGGCGCGGGATCGGTCTTCAGCTTCGACATGAAGGGCAACCGCGAGCAGGGCAAGAAGTTCATCGAGGCCCTCAAGGTGTTCAGCCACCTGGCGAATGTCGGCGACTGCCGTTCATTGGTGATCCATCCGGCCAGCACGACGCACTTCCGCATGAGCGACGAGGCGATGGCCGCCGGCGGCATCTCCCAGGGCACGATCCGCCTGTCGATCGGCTTGGAGGACCCGGACGACCTGATCGACGATTTGAAACGCGCCCTCAAGGCGGCGGAAAAGGCCTAGGAGGACGCCATGGAACTGCAAGTCAATGGCGCCCAGGCCTATTGCTATACCGGCGGCAGGCCGTTCGACCCGGCCAAGCCCACGGTGGTGATGACGCACGGCGTGCTCGGGGACCACAGCGTGTGGATCCTGCAGAGCCGGTATCTCGCTCATCACGGCTGGAACGTTCTCGCGGTCGACTTGCCCGGCCATGCGCGCAGCCAAGGCGAGGCGCCGTCGTCCGTGGAGGAAGGCGCGGATTTCATCGCGGGCCTGCTCGATGCGGCCGGCGTCAAGCGCGCCGCACTGGTAGGGCACAGCTGGGGCTCGCTGATCTCCCTGGAGGCGGCGGCTCGCCTGAAGGACCGGGTGAGCCACCTGGTGCTGGTCGGCACCGCCTATCCGATGAAGGTATCGCAGGTCCTGCTGGACGGTTCGCTCAGCGAGCCGCAGAAGGCGATCCACATGATCAACGTGTTCTCGCGGTCCACGCTCGCGCCCTTGCCGTCCGCGCTCGGGCCCGGCACCTGGGTCTGGGGCGCGTCGGTGGCGATCAACCGGCGTGTTCTGGCGAGCAACCCGAAGGTGAACGTCTTCCATCGTGGCTTCAAGGCCTGCGACAGCTACGCGAACGGCGAGAAGGCGATCGCCCAGGTGGCCTGCCCGGTCCTCTTCGTTCTTGGCGCGGTCGACCAGATGACGCAGCCGAAAGCGGCGCAGCCGTTGATCGACAAGGCGAAGGCCTCCGGAAAGTCGGTGCGGGTCGTCCAGGTCCCTGTCGGCCATCACCAGATGTACGAGGCCCCCGACGCCACCCTGTTCGCGATTCGCGACTTCCTGAAGACATGAGTGCAGGGCCGGTGATCACGCCTGCAATGACGCAGGACCGGGCACGCGAGATCGCCGCCGGCTTCGACCTGCGCGCGCTGCCGCCGGACTTCTACGCCAACCCCTACCCGGTCTACACGTTGCTGCGGGAGACCGAGCCCGTCAAGCACATGCCGGATGGCTCGTACTTCCTCACACGCTACGCCGATCTGGTCGGCGTATATCGCGACGCCCACGGCTTCAGCTCGGACAAGAAGGTGGAGTTCACGCCCAAGTACGGCGCAGGCTCGGCCTTGCTGGAACATCACACCACGAGCCTGGTCTTCAACGACCCGCCCTTGCACGCGCGCGTGCGCAAACTGATCATGGGCGCGTTGACGCGGCGCTCGATCGCCGACCTGGAGCCCGGCCTGGTCGCGCTGGTCGACAGCCTGCTGGACCGGATCGCGGCGCAAGGCGGCGGCGACCTCGTCGAGGATTTCGCGTCGGCGATCCCGGTGGAAATCATCGGCAACCTGCTAGGTGTCCCGCACTCCGACCGCGGCCCGTTGCGCGGCTGGTCGCTTGCGATCCTCGGCGCGCTGGAGCCCAAGCTCACACCGGAACAGGAAGCGCTGGGAAATCGCAGCGTGAGCGAGTTCACGGACTACCTCAAGACACTGGTGGCGCAGCGGCGCAAGCATCCTGGCGATCCGGAACACGACGTGTTGACGCGCCTGATTCAAGGCGAGGCCGCCGGTGAACGGCTCAGCGAAACCGAGTTGCTGCAGAACTGCGTGTTCATCCTGAACGCCGGCCATGAGACCACCACCAACCTGATCGGCAACGCGTTGGTGGCCTTGCACGAATGGCCCGGCCAGAAGTCGGCATTGTTGTCAGCGGTTCAGCAACCAACCGATCCGCTGGCCCTGGAAAACGAACTCGCCATCGCCGTCGACGAGTTCCTGAGGTTCGAGTCGTCAAACCAGTTGGGCAACCGGCGCGCGCTGCGCGCTTGCGAAGTCGGCGGTGTGCCGCTGGCAGAGGGCGCCTTGGTAACGCTGTGCATCGGCGCGGCCAACCGCGACCCCGCGCAGTTCGCGCAGCCGGACGTGTTGGACCTGCGGCGCCAGGACAACCGCCACCTGGCGTTCGGTTTCGGCATCCATCAGTGCGCGGGCCTGAGCCTCGCGCGGCTGGAAGGCCGCATCGCCATCGGCCGCTTCCTGCGGCGCTTTCCCGCCTACCGGCTCACCGCTTCGCCGGTGCGCGGCGGGCGGGCTCGCTTTCGCGGCTTCTTGCACGCGGCGTTCGCCGTGGCCTAAACTGCGGCGACAACAGGAGACAACATGGACACAGCAGTCGAGGCCCCGTCCGCCGATCCGCGCGCTTTCAAGAGCTTTGCGCAGTTCTATCCGTTCTACCTCACCGAGCACAGCAACCTCACCTGCCGCCGGCTGCACTTCGCCGGCTCCAGCCTCGCGCTGGTGTGCCTGGCCTTGGCGTTCGCAATGGGCAACGCCTGGTGGCTGCTCGCCGGACTGCTGTGCGGCTACGGCTTCGCCTGGGTCGGGCACTTCGGTTTCGAGAAGAACAAGCCCGCCAGCTTCAAGCGCCCGCTCTACAGCTTCATGGGCGACTGGGTCATGTACAAGGACATCTGGAGCGGCAAGGTCAAGATCTGAACCAGCGAGTCAGATCACGTCCTTCAGTCGGACAGCCGAAAGCCGGCCGCTGTCCCACAGCTTGTCGGTGGACTCGGCCCGCGGCAGCAGCAGTTCCTGCATCAAGGGCTCCAGCGGCGTCGTCTGCGCATCGGCCAGCAGGATGTAGCGCGTCTCTTCCTCGTCCCGGGATTCGTTGACACGCCCGATCCAGTCCAGCGCCACCAGCGTCTCCAGCACCGGCTCGAGCTGCAGCGAATCCACTTCGAGTGCCTGCGCCAGTTGCGACGCGGTCAGGCCGCGGCCAGCCGACGAGCGGGCGCGATCGAGTTGCTGCAATGCTTCCAGCGCCAGCTGGAACTGCCAGCCATGCGCGCTGCCGCGCCGGCGCGTGCCGGCGATCAGGCTGGGCAGGTAGGCGGCGATCACCGCGCCGAGCAGCGCGATGACCCACACCACATAGATCCACACCAGCAGGATCGGCAGCGTGGCAAAGGCGCCGTAGACCATCGAATAGGTCGGCACGTTCCCGATGTACAGCGCCAGCAGTTTCCTGGCCAGCTCGATGCCGGTGGCCGCGAACAGGCCACCAGCCCACGCATGGCCGCGCCGCACCGGTGTGTTCGGCACGTAGCGGTACAGCGCCGCGAGGCCGGCCGCCAACAAAAAGAATTCCGTGACGCCCAGCAGCAGTTGCACCGTGCCGGGCATGGCCGTCACCAGGCCACGTGAAGCCGACAGGAGATAGGAGCTGATGCTCAGCGACGCGCCCAGCAGCAGCGGCCCGAGCGTCATCACCGCCCAGTACACCAGCACGCGCTGGCCCAGCGGGCGCGGGCGCTTGACCCGCCAGATGCCGTTGAGCGTGCGGTCGATGGTCAGCACCAGGGCCAGCGCGGTGACGAACAAGGCGGCCAGGCCCACCGTGCCCAGCCGGCTGGCCTTGCCGGCGAACTGGTTCAGGTAGCCCAGCACCTGGCGCGCGATGGCATCGGGAATCAGGCTTTGCACCAGCCAGGCCTGCAGCGCGTCCTGCAGCTTGCCGAACATCGGGAACGCGGTGAACACCGCCAGGGCCACCGTAAAAAACGGCACCAGCGCCATCGTGGTGGTGAAAGTCAGGCTACTGGCCGTCAAGCCCAGCCGGTCCTCGCGAAAGCGCTCGCCCAGCGTCAATGCCGTCGACTTCCACGGGAACCGCGTGAGCGTTTCCACTGTCTTGGCGGGGAGTCGGGCGAGCAGCTGGCGGGCATCCATCGCCGCTATGATGCCATCGCCCATGCATGCTCCAGATCCGCCCTCCCCCGCGCGTCACGACGCTGTCGCCTTGACCCGATGGCTGGCCGTGGGCAGCTTGCTGGGACTCATCGTGCTGGGCCTCGCCTGGGAGTTGTGGCTGGCGCCGCTGCGGCCGGGCGGCTCCTGGCTTGTCGTCAAGGTGCTGCCGCTTTGCATTCCGCTGGCAGGCCTGCTGCGCAACCGCATGTACACATATCGATGGGTCAGCCTGGTGGTATGGATCTATTTCACCGAGGGCGTCGTGCGCGCCTACAGCGACGCCGGCCTGGGCGCGCAACTGGCCCTGCTGGAGATAGCGCTGTGCCTGGCATTGTTCGCGGCCTGCGCGCTGCATGTGAAGTTGCGTTTCGCGAAAGGCCGATCATGAATCCGCTGCTGGACCAATTGCGCAAGACCGTCGGCGCCGGCCATGTCCTGGTCGATGGCGACCTGAGCGCCTGGGAGCAGGACTGGCGCAAGCGCTCGCGCGGCAAGGCGCTGGCCGTGGTGCGTCCCGGCAGCACGGCCGATGTCGCACAGGTAGTGAAGGCGTGCGCCGCCGCCGGCGCTTCCATCGTGCCCCAGGGCGGCAACACCGGGCTGGTGGTGGGCTCGACCCCCGACGAATCGGGCCGGCAAGTGGTGCTCAGCCTGCAGCGCATGAGCGGTGTGCGCGGCATCGACGACGCCAACCTGACGATGACCGTCGAGGCGGGCTGCGTGCTGCAGAACGTGCAGGAAGCCGCCGAGCGCGCCGGCTTCCTGTTTCCGTTGAGCCTTGCGGCCGAAGGCAGCTGCACGATCGGCGGCAACCTGGCCACCAATGCTGGCGGCACGCAGGTCGTGCGCTACGGCAACGCCCGAGAGCTGTGCCTGGGCCTGGAAGTGGTGACCGCCAAGGGCGAAATCTGGAACGGCCTGACCGGGCTGCGCAAAGACAACACAGGCTACGACTTGCGCAACCTCTTCATCGGCAGCGAGGGCACGCTCGGCATCATCACGGCCGCGACCATGAAGCTGTACCCGCTGCCGGCGGCCACCCTCACCGCCTGGGCCGCGGTGCCGTCGATGGACGACGCGGTTCATCTGCTGGGCCTGGCGCACAAGCACCTGGGCGCGGGCCTCACGGGTTTCGAAGTGATGGGCCAGTTCGCGCTGAGCCTGGTGGCGAAACACTTCGCGCAAATCCGCGTGCCGTTGTTTGAACAGGCGCCGTATTGCGTGTTGCTGGAGAACTCGGACCATGAGTCCGAGCCGCATGCCCGCGCGCAGTTCGAGCGGCTCCTGGAAACGGCCCTGGAAGAAGGCTGCGTCACCGACGCTGTTGTCGCCGGGAACATCGCCCAGGCGCGGCAGCTCTGGCACATCCGCGAAAGCCTTCCGCTGGCGCAGGTCGAGGAAGGCCTGAACATCAAGCACGACATCTCGATCCCGGTCTCGGCCATCCCGGCGTTCTGCGATGAAACGGACGCGCTGCTGGCGCAGGCAATTCCCGGTGTGCGGCTGGTCAATTTCGGCCACCTGGGCGACGGCAACCTGCATTACAACGTGCAGGCGGCCAAGGGCGTGGATGCCGCGGCGTTCCTGCGCGACCACGAGGAGCGCGTGAACACGCTGGTCTACGACTCGGTGGCAAAGTTCGGTGGCTCGATCTCCGCCGAGCACGGCGTGGGCAGCCTGAAGGTGCATGAATTGGAGAAGCACAAGTCCCCGGTGGCGCTGGACCTGATGCGGGAGATCAAGAAGGCCCTGGACCCGCGCAACCTGATGAATCCGGGGCGAATCCTTCGCGCCTGACGGGTGCGCCTGGCAGCTTGCGCATAATCCGGTCATGACAGCCGCTTCGCGCCCCACCCGCTCTCAGTACGAGGACTTCATGCGCCATGTGTACACGCATGGCACGCCCAAGACCGATCGCACCGGAACCGGCACGCGCAGCGTGTTCGGCTACCAGATGCGATTCGACTTGGCCGAAGGTTTTCCGCTGGTGACGACCAAGAAAGTCCACCTCAAGTCGATCATCCATGAGCTGCTGTGGTTCCTCAAGGGTTCCAGCGACAACAACTGGCTGAAAGAGCGCGGCGTCTCGATCTGGGACGAATGGGCCAAACCGGACGGCGACCTCGGCCCGGTCTACGGCGTGCAGTGGCGCAGCTGGCCGACGCCGGACGGCGGGCACATCGACCAGATCGCCGAAGCCATCAAGACCATCAAGACCAACCCGGATTCGCGGCGCATCATCGTGAGCGCCTGGAACGTTTCCGATATTCCGAAGATGGCGCTGCCGCCTTGCCACGCCTTCTTCCAGTTCTATGTGGCGGACGGCAAGTTGTCGTGCCAGCTATATCAGCGCAGCGCAGACATCTTCCACGGCGTGCCGTTAAACATCGACAGCTAAGCGCAGCTGACGCACATGATCGCGCAGCAATGCGACCTGGCTGCCGGCGACTTCATCTGGACTGGGGGCGACTGCCACATCTACAGCAACCACCAAGAACAGGTGGAGCTGCAATTGAGCCGCGCGCCCCTGCCCTACCCCGCGCTGAACATCAAACGCAGGCCCGTATCGATCTTCGAGTACGAGTACGAGGACTTCGAGATACTGGGCTACGACCCGCACGGTCCCATCAAAGCGCCGGTGGCGGTTTGAGCGCGATGAAACTGGGAATGATCTACGCGCGTGCGCGCAACGGCGTCATCGGCAAGGACGGCGTCATGCCCTGGCATGTGCCGGAAGACATGGCACATTTCAAGCAGCTGACCATGGGCTCCCCCGTCATCATGGGCCGCAAGACCTGGGACTCGCTGCCGCCGAAATTCCGGCCGCTGCCGGGACGCAGGAACATCGTCGTCACGCGCCGGGCCGATTGGGCGGCGGAAGGCGCTGTCCGGGCCGCCTCCTTGCCTGAAGCGGTGGCCTTGTGCTCCGAGGCGCCGCAGGCCTGGGTCACCGGTGGAGCGGAAATCTACAGACTGGCGCTGCCGCTGGCGGACACGGCCGAAGTCACGGAAATCGAGGCCGATTTCGGGGGCGACACTCTCGCACCCGAACTCGGGCCGGAATGGAAAGAGGTCGCGCGCAAGCGCCACCGGTCGGCCGGCGGACTGGATTTCAGTTTCGTCACCTACCGGAAACAAACAGGAGATTGATATGTCAGAAGCAGGATTTCACGTGCACGGTCCGCACGACCATGAGCTGGAGCACGCCAGCCATGGCGACGCCACCAGCGGAATGATCAACCAGATCGCGATGTTCACCGCCGTGATCGCGACCGTCGGCGCAATCTTCTCGTACATGGGAGGCGCCACGCAGGCCAACGCCGGCCTGCTGAAGAACGACGCCGCGATCAGGAAGACAGAAGCGTCCAACCAGTGGAACTACTTCCAGGCCAAGAGCACCAAGCAGTCCCTGGCCGAAGTGTCGCGCGACCTGGCACCGGCGGACAAGCAGGCGTTCTACCAGGCCAAGATCGACCGCTACGAAAAGGAAAAGAACGAGATCAAGACAGCCGCGGACAGGATCGAAGCCGAAGCCAAGGAAGCGGACAAGCAAAGCGAGGTGCAGATGCACCAGCACCACCGCTGGGCCCAGGCGACGACGGCGCTGCAGGTGTCGATCGCGCTGGCGGCGATCGCCCTGCTTACCAGGAAGAAGTGGCTGGAATATGGGATGTTCGGCGTAGCGGGCGTCGGCGTGACGATCGGCGTGCTGGCGATGCTGCACATCTGATGAAGATCTCCACCTGGAACGTCAATTCGCTGACGGCGCGGCTGCAGCACGTGCTGGACTGGACCGCTGCCAATCCGGTGGACGTGCTGTGCCTGCAGGAACTCAAGCTCACCGACGACAAGTTTCCGCTCGACGCGCTGCGTTCGGCCGGCTACGGACATTGCGCCGTGTTCGGCCAGAAGACCTACAACGGCGTAGCGATCATGAGCCGTCTGCCGGTGCGCGACATCGTGAAGAACATCGTGGGCTTCGCCGACGAACAGTCACGCGTGATCGCCGCGACGCTGGACACGCCGTCGGGTGAGCTGCGCGTCGTGAACGGCTATTTCGTCAACGGGCAGGCGCCCGGCACAGAGAAGTTCGAATACAAGATGAGCTGGCTGCGCGGCCTGCGCGACTACCTGCGCGAGGAAGTGGCACGCCATCCGCGGCTGGTGCTTCTGGGCGACTTCAACATCGCGCCGGAAGACCGGGATTCGTTCGATCCTGAAGGCCTGCGCGAGACCATCCACCACACCACCGAAGAGCGCGATCATTTCCGCAAGCTCGTCGAGCTGGGCCTTTGCGACAGCTTCCGATTGTTCGAGCAGCCCGAGAAAAGCTACAGCTGGTGGGATTACCGCATGCTGGGCTACCAGAAGAACCGGGGCCTGCGCATCGACCACATCCTGGTGACCGAGGCGCTCAAGGCCGAGGTCAAGGGCTGCAGCATCGACCGCGTTCCACGCAAGTGGAAGCAGCCGAGCGATCACGCCCCTGTCACCGTCGAACTACTCTAGCCCGAGTTCCTGGATCTTGCGGGTGATGGTATTGCGCCCGATACCGAGCTTCTGGGCGGCCTCGATGCGGCGGCCACGCGTGTTGGCCAGCGCGGTGAGGATCAACTTGGATTCGAAGCGCTTGGTCAGGGCATCCCACACGTCGTGGCGTCCGCTGGCCAGCAGTTCGAGGGCCTCGGCTTCCAGCCCCGATTCCCAGCTGCGCGGCCCGACGGACGCAGTTCCCGACGTTGCGATTGCCGCAGGTGACCCTGTGGACGCGGCGGCATCCGGCGTGGCCGGCTTGGCCACTTCGGTGGAGGGCGTCGCGGCTCGTGCAGCCGCCGCTTCGGTGGGAGACGGAGCGACTTCCGGCGGCAGGTCCTTCGGCTCGATCAACTGCGCGGGCGCCATCACGGTCAACCAGTGGCAGATGTTCTCCAGCTGCCGCACGTTGCCGGGAAAACCAAAGGTGGCCAGGCGAGTGAGGGCCGCATCGGAAATGCGCTTGGGTTCGACGCCCAGTTGCTTGGCGCTTTGCTGCAGGAAATGGCGCGCCAGCATCGGGATGTCATCGAGCCGCTCGCGCAGCGCCGGCAGGCGCAGGCGGATCACGTTGAGGCGGTGGAACAGGTCTTCGCGGAACGCGCCTTCCTTCACGCGCTGCTCCAGGTCCTGGTGTGTTGCGGCGATCACGCGCACATTTGCCTTGACGGCGTTGTGCCCGCCGACGCGATAGAAGTGGCCGTCCGACAGCACGCGCAACAGGCGCGTCTGCAGGTCGAAAGGCATGTCGCCGATCTCGTCGAGGAACAGCGTGCCGCCTTCGGCCTGCTCGAAGCGGCCGCGGCGCATCGTTTGCGCGCCGGTAAAGGCGCCGCGCTCGTGGCCGAACAGCTCCGACTCCAGCAGGTCCTTCGGGATCGCCGCCGTGTTGATCGCGACGAAAGGGCCGCCCGCGCGCGGCGAGTGCTTGTGCAGGGCGCGCGCGACCAGTTCCTTGCCGGAGCCGGACTCACCGGTGATCATCACCGTGACATTGCTTTGCGACAGCCGGCCGATCGCGCGGAACACATCCTGCATCGCCGGCGCCTGGCCGAGCATTTCGGGCGCGGCTGCCATGCGCTCCTCGGCCACTTCCTCGCGCTGGCTTTCCTCCACCGCGCGGCGGATCAGCTCGATGGCCTTGGGCAGGTCGAAGGGCTTGGGCAGGTACTCGAACGCGCCGCCCTGGAAGGCCGACACCGCGCTGTCCAGGTCCGAGAACGCCGTCATGATGATGACCGGCAGGCCGGGAAGTTTTTCCTTGACCTTGGTCAGCAGGTCCAGGCCCGAGCCGCCCGGCATGCGGATGTCGCTGACCAGGATCTGCGGGCCGTTCTCGTCGTCGCCGGACTCCAGTGCCTGCAGCACTTCACGGGGATTGGTGAAGCTGCGGGTGGGAAGGTCCTCCCGCAACAACGCCTTTTCCAGCACGAAGCGGATGGATTGGTCATCGTCAACGATCCAGATCGGCTTCATGTATTTTTGTCACCTCAGGTCACGCTCTTGCTATTTCATGGCAACGGAATCAACAACTTGAAATCCGTCCTTCCCGGCACGCTGTCGCACTCGATCAGTCCATGATGCTGCTGGACAAAGGTTTGCGCCAGCGTCAGCCCCAGGCCCGAACCGCCTTCCCTTCCCGACACCAGCGGGAAGAAGATGCGATCCCTGATCGAGTCCGGCACGCCGGGCCCGTTGTCGATGACATGCAATTCCAATGCCAGTCGATAGCGCTGCTTACCGAAAGTCACCTGGCGGGCGATGCGCGTGCGAAAAATCAGCTGCGCGTCGCCTCCCGAGATCCGCTCCGACAAGGCCTGGCAGGCGTTGTGGGCGATGTTCAGCACGGCCTGGATCAGCTGCTCGCGGTCGCCGCGAAATTCGGGAATCGACGTGTCATATTCCCGCACGACCTTCAGGCCGCGCGGAAACTCGGCCAGGATCAGCGAGCGCACCCGTTCGCAGACCTCGTGGATGTTGACGTCGCCCACCACGTGCGGCCGGCGGTGCGGCGCAAGCAGCCGGTCTACCAGTGTCTGCAAGCGGTCGGCCTCGTGGATGATGACCCGCGTGTACTCCTTCAGGTCCTTCGATTCGATCTCCATTTCCAGCAGCTGCGCCGCGCCGCGGATCCCGCCCAGCGGGTTCTTGATCTCGTGAGCCAGGTTGCGGATCAGTTCCTTGTTGGCCTGGGCCTGGTCGATCAGGCGTTCCTCGCGGTCCTGCTTGGCCTGCGCTTCCAGCGGCAGCAGTTCCACGACGATCTCGGCGGGCTTGTCGGTCTGCGCCACCACCACGTGGACCTGCAAGGGTTCGCTGTTGTTCTGCCGCACCAGCCAGGCGTCGTAGCGCAAGGCCGCGAATTCATTGCTGCTCGCGCCCTCGAGCGCGTTTTGCAGGATGTGCGGCTCAGTGAAGCACTGGGGAAAGTTGGAGCCCTCGATCGTGCGGCGAGAAATGCCGAGGGCGTCTTCGAGGGCCGAGTTGGCGAACAGAACCGAGCCGTCGCCGCCGACGACCGCCACCAGGGTGGCGAGCAGGTCCAGCGACTGGAAACGTTCGAGGGATGGCGCCGGCTTGGTCAAGCCCTCATTTTGACGCAACGCGGCCGAGCTCACGCTTGATGCCGGCGATGTCGCTCTCGGTGCGCGCGATGCTGGCCTTCAGTTCGGCCACGCGGTCCAGGTACTTCTGATTGTTGCGGTGTTCGGGACCCAGCTTCTCGGGGTCGCCGTTGTTGTATTCCTTGACCAGTTCGGCCTGCCGAGTCTCCGCCTTCTTCAACTCGGATTCGAGGATGGCGCGGGCGTCGGAATCGCGGGCGCGCTGGTCGTCGGCATCCACACGCTGGTTGGGAGCGGACTGGGGCGCGGTGGCGACGCGCACCGGCGCATTGCCGTTGACGCGCGTTCCCTCGACCACGGTGATGTTGCCGCCTTCCATGGGCTTGCAGCCTTTGGCGCGCGCTTCAGTGGCATTGTTGGTGTACACGTTGCCGACACAGCGAAAGACTGTCGGCGAGTTTTGCGCGTAACCGGTGGTTGCCATCGCGGCAACGGTCAGCGGAATCAGTAGAACGGACTTCATGCAGTGCTCCTCGCACCGAAGTGCTCAGGACGGCCTGCCAGTATCGCGCAATCCTTCAGAAAATCAAAATAAGCCGTTGATTCCAATAAGAAAAGGACCCCGAAGGGCCCTTTTTCACGCAACACGCTGTTTGGATAAACAGGGGCTTGCCGATTACAGCGAGTAGTACATGTCGAACTCGATCGGATGCGTCGTCATGCGGAAACGGGTCACTTCCTGCATCTTCAGCTCGATATATGCGTCGATCATGGTGTCGGTGAACACCCCACCCTTGGTCAGGAAGCCGCGGCCCTTGTCCAGGTAGTCCAGCGCCTGATCCAGGCTGTGGCAGACGGTCGGGATCTTCGCGTCTTCTTCCGGCGGCAGGTGGTACAGGTCCTTCGTCGCGGCTTCACCCGGATGGATCTTGTTCTCGATGCCGTCCAGGCCGGCCATCAGCATTGCGGCGAAACCCAGGTACGGGTTGCAGGTCGGATCGGGGAAGCGCACCTCGATGCGGCGGCCCTTCGGGTTGGCCACGTACGGGATGCGGACCGAGGCCGAGCGGTTGCGGGCCGAGTACGCGAGCTTCACCGGGGCTTCGAAGCCGGGCACCAGCCGCTTGTAGCTGTTGGTGCCGGGGTTGGTGATGGCGTTCAGCGCGCGGGCGTGTTTGATGATGCCGCCGATGTAGTACAGCGCAAAGTCCGACAGGCCGGCATAGCCGTCGCCGGCGAACAGGTTCTTGCCGTCTTTCCACACCGACTGGTGAACGTGCATGCCCGAGCCGTTGTCGCCAACGACGGGCTTGGGCATGAACGTCGCGGTTTTGCCATAGGCAT
>JAQGMS010000465.1 GCA_028292245.1 Ramlibacter sp. | reverse complement strand
AACATCACTCCCTTCATGGGGTTCTCGATCCTTTTGAAGGCTCTCGCGATCGTCATCCTTGGCGGTCTGGGTAGCGTGTTCGGAACCGTGGTCGGCGCGGTGATCCTGGCCTTCTGCGAGACTGCTGTTGCTTACTACGTGCCGGAAGGGTCGGGGTGGGCGGAGGGCGTCGCCTTCGCGCTCATCGTCCTGATCCTCATCGTCCGGCCCCGCGGCATCGCCGGGGACGCGCGGGAATGAGACTAATGTCTGGAAAGCAGATCATGCCCGGCTGGATTTGGTGGGTGGTGTCGGTGGGGGCCGCCATCGCGATGGTGGTTGCATCGATGTTCGGTTCGCCGGCCGTCAGCGACGTGACGTTCCGCATCTCGACATTATTGATGATTTCCGTGAGCTGGAACCTGATGGCAGGAGCCGGCTTGGTTTCGCTCGGCCACTCCGGTTTCTGGGGCCTCGGCAGCTATGCGGCCGCGCTCTGCGTCAACAAACTGGGATTCTCATTCGCAACATCGCTGATTCCGGCCACCATCATCGGGGCGCTGATCGGGGCCGGCCTGGCCGCAATTACGGGGCGGCTCCGCGGCATCTATTTCGCGATCTGCACTCTCGCGATGTCCGAGGGCTTGCGCGTCGTTGCGGTCATGCTGCCCGATGTTACCGGCGGGTCGAACGGGCTTTATCTCGACGCGACCAAACACCCGGGAGCACCGATGGTAACGATCGTTGCGTCACTTGGTGCAATCATCGCGGTATTGATTTCCTGGCTACTTTCGCGGTCGCGGTATCAGTTTGCCTTGCGCGCGATGAGGGACAACGAAGCGGCATCCCAGATGTTGGGTGTCGAACCGCTGCGCTACCGCATCGCCATCATGGCGCTTTGCGGCGCGATGGCTTCCTTTGCAGGCGGCATCAATGTTTGGCGGGGCGGCTATCTCGATCCCGGTGTTGCCTTCGAGCTCGTCACCACGATCAATTCGCAAATCGCGCCGATTCTCGGTGGAATCTATACGCTGCCGGGTCCCGCCATCGGGGCGGTTCTGACCGTGGCCCTCGGCGAGGTGACCCGGCTGACATTAGGCAACATCGTCGGAGCCAGCCTTCTGCTTTACGGCGGACTACTGATCGTGATCGTCCTGGTCCTGCCGAACGGCGTCTACGGCGCGTTAAGGGGAGTGCGACAGCTACGTCGTCCCTCGATATTCGGCGCGAAGCAGCCGCGTCCGGAGGTCGTGCCATGACGGCCTTGCTCACGCTGAAGGATGTGCGCGCCGGCTACGGCGGATCCGTTGTGCTGGACGGGCTCTCTCTCCAGATCAACGAAGGCGAGGTCGTCTGTCTGCTCGGCTCCAATGGCGCGGGCAAGACAACGACGACGCGGGTTGTTTGCGGCCTGGTCCAGCCCGCCGCGGGTAAGGTCATTTTTGACGGGCGGGATATCCTGCGGGTCCCTGCCCATGAGCGGGTCAACGAAGGCATCTGCCTTTCTCCGGAGGGCCGCCAGGTATTTCCGGACATGACCGTTCGCGAGAATTTGGTGCTGGGGTCCTATTCGAAGCGGGCGAGGGCCGACAGGTCGAAAACGCTCGAAGAAGTGTTCAGCGTTTTCCCGCGACTGCGGGAGCGGGAATCCCAGAAAGCGGGCCTGATGTCCGGCGGCGAACAGCAGATGCTCGCCATCGGACGGGCGTTGATGGGAAAGCCGCGCCTTCTCATGCTGGACGAGCCCTCGCTCGGCTTGGCGCCCAAGCTGGTGATGGACGTCTACGAAGCCGTCGCGCAGACCGCCAGGCTCGGGATCAGCATCCTCATCGTCGAACAGAACGCTGAAGTTGCTCTGGTTGCATCCAATCGTGGATATGTGCTCGCCAACGGACAGATCGCAGCATCGGGCAGTGCGCCGGAACTGCGGGGGTCCAAGCTGGTGCAGGAGGCTTTCCTGGGCACGACGCGTGCCAAGCGAAATTCGAGCCGGAGCCAGGATCGGACATGACAAGCCAGTCGCGACAGATCTTGGAAGTCCACAACGTCGGCAAGGTATTCGGCGGGCTGCGGGCGCTTGACGCGGTCAATCTTCAGGTCCGCCGCGGCGACTGCTTTGGGATCATCGGCGCAAACGGCGCCGGCAAGACAACCTTGTTGAATGTCATCACGGGCTATCTCCCGCCAACGACGGGGACAGTCACGTTCGACGGAACCGAGGTCACCGGCAGGACGCCCTATCAACTGGCGAAGTCAGGAATGGGTCGGACGTTCCAGATTACCCAACCCTTTGCCGAGATGACTGTGCTGGAAAACGTAATGACGGGCGCGTTGTTCTCCGCAAACGGCCGCAAACGGTCGATTGCCGAGGCCCGGGGGTTCTGCGAGGAACCCCTGAAACTGGTCGGCCTGGCGGATCAGGCAGACGTTATGGCGGGATCGCTGACACTGGGAGCGAAAAAGAAGCTTGAGCTGGCGCGCGTTTTGGCGACGGAGCCCAAACTGATGCTGCTCGACGAGGTCATGGGCGGCCTCACGCGCTCCGAGGTCGAAGAAATCAGCGAAGTTCTGGAGAGGATCAGGGACTCCGGAACCACCACGATCGTGATGGTTGAGCATCTCGTCCACGTGATCACAAGGCTATGCGACCACGTTTTCGTCCTGAACTTCGGCCGGGAGTTGTTTCAGGGGCGGGCGGATGACGTCGTCGAGCATCCCGAAGTCATCCAGGCGTATTTGGGCAAGCCCCAGACGCCGGGCGAGCACGCAAGCGGGACTGAATGATTAACGAACAGGCTCCGGCAAATGGAGCGGACGGACTTTTGCGATGGATATGCAACTGCAAGACAAGGTCGTTTTGATCTCCGGCGCCGGATCGGGCATCGGACAGTCGATTGCGCTGGCATTCGGCGAGGAAGGTGCGGTGGTTATCGTAAACGATCTCAATTCCGCGGCATGCGAAGCAACTCTGGGTCTGCTGCGGACGGCGGGAGTCCGCTGTGCGGCCGCGCCGTTCGACGTCAGCGAACTGCATCAGGTCCAGGCCGGAGTGAAAACCGCCGAGCAGCCCTTCGGAACCGTCGATGTCCTGATCAATTGCGCGGCGGTTATCATTAATAACAAGTCATTCGTCGAGTCGAAGCCGGAAGAGTGCGAAAGGGAAATCCAGGTGGGCCTCTTTGGCACGATGCATTGCACGCGAGCAACGTTGCCTGGCATGATCGCGCGAGGTTCCGGCCGCGTCATCAACATCGCGTCCGATGCAGCGAGGGTCGGCCAGGAAAGAGAAGTCGCCTATTCGAGCGCGAAGGGCGGCATCATCTCGTTCACGAAGTCCCTGGCGCGCGAGGTCGGACGCCACGGCATCACCGTCAATGCCGTCTCCCCGGCTGCCACCGACACGCCGCTGCGGCGGACCTTGCTTCAACGCATGGCCGAAAAGATCGGCGCAGAGGCCGTCGCCGCCCGCGAGGAGAAAATTCGCAAGGCCTATCCGCTCAAGCGCATCGGCAAGCCGGAAGACACCGCCGCCCTCGTGACGTTTCTCGCGTCGGCGCGGGCGTCAAATATCACAGGCCAGATCCACA
>JAQGMS010000512.1 GCA_028292245.1 Ramlibacter sp. | reverse complement strand
AGAAGGATGGACCGATCGGCTGGATGCAATTCAACAATCCCGCCCGGCACAACGCGGTGACGCTCGATATGTGGAAAGCCGTCCCGGAGATAATCAGCGAATTCGCAAATGACGAGCAAATCCGGGTGGTGGTGCTGAGGGGCGCCGGCGGAAAGGCGTTCATTTCCGGCGCCGACATTTCGGAATTCGCCGAGAAGCGCTCGTCGCGGGAGCATGTCGTCGAATATGAGCGGATCGCGGGGCTCGCCAACGCCGCCATCATCGACTTTCCGAAGCCAACCATCGCGATGATCCAAGGCTATTGCGTCGGCGGCGGCCTCGGCGTCGCGCTATGCTGCGACCTTCGCCTCGCAGCGGAAAATTCCAGTTTTGCGGTTCCGGCCGCCAAGCTCGGGCTCGGCTATGCCTATGACGGAATCAAGCGTCTGGTCGACATCGTCGGCCCGTCATGTGCGACAGAGATTTTTTACACCGCACGGCAATTCAATGCGACGGAAGCTCTGCAGATGGGGTTGGTCAACCGCGTCGTGCCGGCCTCCGAGATCGAGAGCTATGTGCGCGACTATGCCGGCACGATCGGCGGCAATGCGCCGCTGACGATCAATTCGGTCAAGCTCAGCGTCAACGAAGCCACCAAGGATCCCGCCAAACGCAATCTTGCCGCGGCGCAGGCAGCGGTCGATGCGTGCTTTGCTTCCGCCGACTATGTCGAGGGACGCACCGCGTTCGTCGAGAAACGCAAACCCGCTTTTCGCGGGCGGTGAACCGTCACACAAGCTTACCGGCCCTGCAAGGACGGACCCGCCGTCCCTGAGTGGAGTGCCCAAAAATGCGCATTGCCTTGTGCAACGAGGTTTTGGCCGGTATGCCGCTGGAGCGGCAATGCGACTACGCCGCGCGTCTCGGCTATGACGGCCTGGAGATCGCGCCGTTCACGCTTAGCGACACACCGGAGAAAATTTCGAGCGCCGAGGCCGCGAAAATTCGCGCCACCGTCGAAGCCTCAGGCCTCGTCGTCACCGGGCTGCACTGGCTGCTGGTCAAGCCGGAGGGCCTGTCCTTGACCGACCCGGATGCGGCGGTGCGCGCCCGCACGGTCGAGGTGATGGTGCGGCTCACCGGGCTTTGCGCCGAACTCGGTGGCGCGGTGCTGGTGCATGGCTCCCCAAAACAGCGGCAGCTTTCTCCCGGAGACACCCATGCAGTCGCCTGGGCCCGGCTGCAGGACGGCCTCACACAAGTGGCCGCAGCCGCGAAAAAGGCCGGCGTGATCTATTGCATCGAGCCGTTATCGCGCAAGGAGACGGGGTTGGTGAATACCGTCGCTGAAGCCGCCGGACTGGTGCGCGCCATCGATGACCCCCACCTGCGGACCATGATCGACTGCAGCGCCGCCGGCCTTACCGAAGCCGAGCCGGTTCCGGCGCTGATCGATCGCTGGTTTCCGGCCGGCCTGATCGCCCATATCCAGGTCAACGATCCGAACCGGCGCGGCCCCGGCCAGGGCGAGATGAAATTCGCGCCTGTGCTGGCCGCCCTGAAGCGCCACCATTATGCCGGCACCGTCGCCGTCGAGCCGTTCGACTATCAGCCCGACGGCGTCGGCGTCACAGCCTTTTCCGCAGGCTATTTGCGCGGCATTCTGGAGGCGCTGGCCTAACGACATCAGCCTCGAAAAGTGGATAGGTGTGTCTATCCGAATCAAGACGATCTGCCGAATCAGGATCAGACCTGTCATGATCGCGGACCGGCCCCATCGAACGACCTGGATCGCATGCCCGTTCCCGCTACTGCCCGTAACAGCGGGTCCAACAACACCCCCGACGCGCTCTCCGTGCTCAATCACGTCTTCGGCCTGCCCGGCTTTCGCGGCGCGCAGGAACAGATCGTTCGCCATGTCACGGACGGGGGCAATTGCCTCGTGCTGATGCCGACCGGCGGCGGCAAGTCGCTGTGCTATCAACTGCCGTCTCTCCTGCGAAAAGGCTGCGGCATCGTGGTCTCGCCGTTGATCGCGCTGATGCGCGACCAGGTCGCGGGCCTGCTCGAGGCCGGCGTCAAGGCAGCGGTGCTCAATTCCACGCTGTCGTTCGACGAAGCCAATGCGGTCGAGGCGCGACTGCTGGCCGGCGATCTCGACCTGCTCTATGTCGCGCCGGAACGGCTGTTGACGCCGCGCTGCCTGGCGCTGCTCGGCCGCGCCGATATCGCCTTGTTTGCGATCGACGAGGCGCATTGCGTGTCGCAATGGGGACACGACTTTCGCCCCGAATATATCGGCCTCTCGGTCATCGCGGAGCGTTTTCCCGGCGTGCCGCGGATTGCGCTCACCGCCACCGCCGATGACCTTACCCGCCGCGAGATCGTCGACCGGCTCGGGCTTGGCGACGCGCCGAGCTTTGTCGCGAGCTTCGATCGCCCGAACATCAAATATGAAATCGTCGACAAGCAGAACGCGCAGATCCAGTAAAAAGCCTTCATCGCCGAGCGCCACGCCGGCGACGCCGGGATCGTCTATTGCCTGTCGCGCGCCAAGGTCGAGGACACCGCGGATGCGCTGCGCAAGGCCGGCGTCAACGCCCTGCCCTACCACGCCGGCCTTGATGCCGGCACCCGCGCCCGCAACCAGGACCGCTTCATCAACGAGGACGGCATCGTGATCGTCGCCACCGTCGCGTTCGGGATGGGCATCGACAAGCCCGACGTGCGCTTCGTGGCGCATCTCGATTTGCCCAAAAGCATCGAGGCCTATTACCAGGAGACCGGGCGCGCCGGCCGCGACGGCAAGCCCTCCAGCGCCTGGATGGCTTACGGCCTCTCCGACATCGTGCAGCAGCGGCGCATGATCGACGAGTCCACCGGCGCCGAGGCGTTCAAGCGGGTGTCGGTCGGCAAGCTCGACGCGCTGGTCGGCCTCGCCGAGACCACCGACTGCCGGCGCTTCCGCCTGCTTGGCTATTTCGGCGAAACCCCCGCGACGGCCAAATGCGGCAATTGCGACAACTGCGTGTCGCCGCCGCTGGTGCGCGATGGCAAGGTGATCGCGCAAAAACTGCT
>JAQGMS010000378.1 GCA_028292245.1 Ramlibacter sp. | reverse complement strand
GATTCACGACCTTTCGCCCTTCTTGATTCTTCTTGCGAACCTCAGCACGGCCCTGTTCGCAGGAGCCGGCGTCGCGTTCACGAAGTCGGTCGCCGCAGCGCAGGCGTCATCCCTAGATGCCTTCGATAACGATGACGACATGTAACGCCCCTTTTCGCCCTGCGCATGGTCTCGTTCCCCAAGCCTTCTCAACCGCTCAATCAACGCCTCTCAGGTCGGTGTCACGTCGTCACGGACGTCAATGTTTACTTGCCTCGGTTCATTTTCACGATTGATCCAACTAGCCCTATCGCGGCAGCCAGCAGGAGCACATATTGGAGCGTCGCAAGCGCCGGACTTGGGCCTTCGTTAGATGATAAGATATTGTAACCGATCAACACTATCGCCACTGCACTCATTGCGGCGGTCTTGCCTGGACTAGACATATCTTGCTCCGTGATAAAAATTATTTGACTACATGAAACGAGCCCGGCATGCCCCGCTGCTCAATTTTTTTCGGGCGCCAGATTAGAACACCGGCGCGACAGAACGACAACCTGAGAACGCAGTCGCATTCAAGTCGAAGCTTCGACCATTCGCGAGAAGCGTCGACGATGAATTTGCCGGCCCACCGCATTCGTCTGTCGTGCCTTGCGGTGATGTTCTGGGAAGTGCGATCCCGCATATCGTACCGCAACGGCCGCAAAAGCACGGTTCGCTGCGACAAGTCGCGGACTGGAAGCAGTCGCCGTATATTCGACCCACCTGCAATCCAGGCAGGGTGTTCTTCATGCGAGTGGGCAGAAAATTGAGATATGCTCGGCCCAACATGCATTGAGATGTCTATTCCAACTGACCGGCCTTGTTTGACATGCCGCGCCTTTTTGCGGCACTTTCATGGATCGCTTCGATTTCGTCGACACGACTAGCTTCGCAACGAAGCACCGGGGAGGATTGTAATGAAACGCGCTTTGATCACGCGCCGGGCCGCAATTGTCGGCGCCATGGCGGTCGGCGGATACGGGATCGCGCGCGCCGAAACACTTGAAAAGCCGCAACTGAAGCTGGCGCTTTCTGTTGACGCCGCGAGCTTCCTGCCCGTGTACATTGCAGCGGAACAGACATGGAAAGCCCAGGGTCTGGATGTCGAGTTCACCATCTTCCGCAACGATGCGGAAGCGGCCCAGGCGCTCGCAGGCGGCTCGATCGATCTTTCGGTACAGTCCTTCGATGGGTTGATCAGCCTCATCAATGCCGAACAACCCATCGTCGCATTTTATGCGGGCTTCAATCAGGCCGACTTTGAATGGTTCGCCTTGCCATCGATCAAGACCTGGAACGACCTGAAAGGTCAGATCGCCGGTGTGTCGAGCTTCGGGTCGCTGACCGATCAGCTCACGCGTTATGCGCTAAAGAAGCACGGCCTTGATCCGATCAAGGACGTTAAGATTCAGCAAATCGGGCCGACGGCCGCTTCACTGCAGTCGCTCAAGAACGGACGACTTGGTCTTGGGATTCTTTCAGCGCCGTTCAAATGGCAGGCAGCGGAGGCCGGCCTCACGCAGCTTGGCGTGCAGAGCCACGAGATTTCACCCCAATGGCCGAAGCATGCGTTCATGGCGCCACGCGCCTTCGTCGACAAGAACCCGGCCACCATCCGGGCGCTTCTGCGGGCGCACGTCGCGGCCATTCGGCTCGCGCGGGCCAATCGCGAACTTGCATCGAAGGTTCTTGCAGATCGCCTGAAATTTCCGGCCGCTTATTCGGCGCGCGCCTATGACGATGTGATCGACGGTTATGACGAACGCGGCGGCTTGCCCAACCTCGATGTTTTCTGGTCGATCGAGCAAGCGGCCGGGCAAGTGTCCGCGCCGTGGCCTGCGGCGAAGTTCTTTGACGATCGCTTTGTTAAGACGTTTGACCAGTGGGCCGGTTAAGGCCCGCCTGACGAAACTGCAACAGGCGTCGACCGCGCGGCTCGCCGTGCAAAAAGCGAACGCCGATTTCACGGGAGAGAAACCTATCATGGGAAGACTGCGGAAATTCGTAGCCGCATTGATGGGTTGCGCGGTGGCGCTTTCCGGCGGCGTTCTTGCGGCCGACGCAACTCTTATTGAGGCGGCCAAAAAGGAAGGCGCAGTCACCTGGTACACGACGCTGATCGTCAACCAGTTCGCAGCGCCTGCGGCTGCCGCATTCGAGAAGAAATACGGCATCCACGTTGACTACGTCCGCGCGAATTCCGCGGAGATTATGATTCGTCTTCAGAACGAGGCGCGCGCCGGTAGGGTCATGGGCGACGTATTCGACAGCTTCGGCGCGGCCAAACTGGTGGCCGAAGGCCTGCTGGAGTCCTTCATTCCCGAGCCAGCCAGGAAATTTCCCAAGGAGTTCTACGATACGAAAGGCTTCTGGGTCGCCTCGAATCTCTTTGTGCTGACCCCGGGATACAACACCAGTCTGGTGCCGGCGCAAAGCGTGCCGCGCTCCTACATCGATCTCCTCGATCCGCTATGGCGCGGCAAGATGGCGTGGAATTCCAACAGTTCGCCCGTTTCGGCGCCTGGCTTCGTCGGCGTCGTGCTGGCGGAGATGGGCGAGGAGAATGGGCTGGCCTATCTGAAGAAGCTGGCGGCGCAGCGCCTCGTCGGAATCCCCGCAACCCCGCGTCAGGTTC
>JAQGMS010000391.1 GCA_028292245.1 Ramlibacter sp. | reverse complement strand
GAGAAGCTGAGCTTCAAAAAAAAGCGTGGTGGCTGGCGAACGCGATCGGCCCGACGTGGCGCGGCGGCGCGCCCAGTGGACAAAGTACCAAGACCGCGTCGACCCTGAGCGACTGGTCTTCATCGATGAGACTTGGACCAGGACCGATATGGCTCCCTTGCGGGGATGGGCGGCGCGCGGCCACAGGCTGATCGCCAAGATCCCCCACGGCCGCTGGAAGACCATGACTTTCCTGGCGGCATTGCGCCACGACCGTATTGATGCGCCGTGGTTTATCGAGGGGCCGATCGACGGCGAGAGCTTTCGGACCTATGTGGCAGAGGTTCTTCTGCCGACGCTTCGTCCCGGCGATATCGTTATTTTGGACAATCTCGGCAGCCACAGAAGCAAAGCCGTACGTCAGCTCATTCGCTCCGTTGGTGCCAAGCTCTTCTTCCTGCCAAAATACTCGCCCGACCTGAACCCCATCGAACAGGTCTTTGCCAAACTCAAGCATCTCGTCAGAAGGACTGCTGCTCGAACCGTCGATGACGTGTGCGCCGCAATCGGCCAAGCCCTTCAAGCATTCACGCCCAAAGAATGCGCGAACTATCTCAAAAATTCAGGCTACCGAACTTAATCTCATCACGCTCTAGCTGCCGAAGCGACCAAGGCAATTCATGGTCGTGCGATGACGTTGATGCTTTCGCCGTCGGCTATCAACACCTGCAGCGGCGCGGCGTCGGAAGGCAGCGGCTGTTGTGTGCGCTCGTCGTAGAGCCGGTAGCCGTTGGAGGTCAGCAACGACAGCAGTTCGCCCAAGGAGGCTCCGCGTTCTTCCAGCACGTATGGCGCGAGTTCCATGACGAACAGCGGCTTTTGAACGCTGAGCAGCTTTGCGGCGCCACGAAGGATTTCGCATTCAAAGCCGTCAACGTCTAGTTTGACCAGCCGAACGGGAGGATCGCCAGCCTCCGCGAGAACGCTGTCAACGCTTCGTGTCGACGCGCTTTTGGTCGGCATAGCACGGCCGAGATGCTTGGCGTGGAGTTCGGGTTCCGCAATAAGTGGCCAGCTGGAATAGATGCTGTCGGGCAGGGGATCGCCGTTCTGGGCGGCCAGAAAGCAATTATATGCAGTGATGCGGCTGGCGAGGCCTGGATTCAGCTCGATATTCCGTTGCAACTTTCGGAATGCAAAATCCGTTGGTTCAAATGCCAGCACTCGACCGGCGGGGCCAACCAGCTTGGCGAGTTGCAATGTGTGCGCTCCAATATTGGCTCCGATATCAAGCACAACGTCACCCGCCGCAATCAGGTTACGCAAAGCCTTTTTGGTGTTCCTCTCGAATATGTCTCCGAGATAAATTGCAAAATCGATGCCTTGAGCCAGATCGAGTTGAAAGGTCGCGCCACCACGGCTTACAACCGTTCTATCCGTCAGGCCGACGATCTTGCGGTGGAGATGTACGACCTGATAGACTGCGCGTGCCAATGCGATTTTATGAGCGGTTTTCATAAGTTTTCCATAAGGTCCGCTCAAATCGGTTTGGGGCGGCGTTGTTCGACTAGATACACGGCCGCTTCAATGATGTCATCCGCCGATCCAAGGACTGGCTGACACCCAAAGACCTCACCTCGAGAATTTCACCGTTAGTAAAGCCTCCGACATGTCCGGTACGAATCCAGAGATCCTGCGCGGCCATACTCTGGATCCCCACGCAAAATATCGAGAGATCTGGGCAAACAAGAAACTGCTCAAGCTGGTATATGACGACTATTATCATCGGATAACCGAGGCCTGTGTTCCCGGTGTTACCGTCGAAATCGGGGGTGGCATAGGACAGTTCAAAAAATTTTTACCCGAAGCCATTTCGTCGGACATTCAGTGTTCGCCGATGGTCGATGTGGTTGCGGATGCCCAGCGGCTGCCGTTTCGAACTGCAGCAGTCAGCAACATCGTGATGTTGGACGTCCTGCACCATGTCGAATTCCCTGCGCTCTTTTTTGAAGAGGCGCTCAGAGTGCTGCGCCCGGGCGGCCGCTGCATCATGATTGAGCCAGGCATTACATGGGGAAGTTCGGCATTCTATCGTTTCCTTCACATCGAGCCGGTTGACATGAAGGCGGACATGTTCGTCGTGGGCTCCCCCGATCCGTTGAAAGAGCCGTATGATTCCAATCAGGCTATTCCTACGCTGCTGGCGACGCGGGACAGGGCGAGATTCATGCAGCGCTATCCGCAGTTGGAATTTGTGCGCGTGCGATGGTTTTCATTTCTTGCCTATCCGCTTTCCGGCGGTTTCAGGAGGTGGTCACTGATGTCCCATCGAATCGGAAAAGCCGTCTTGAAGTGGGAGCGCATGTTCGAGAAAAGATTCGGGCGGCTGTTTGGATTCAGGATCATGATCGTGCTGAAGAGGTCTGATGCCCCTGGCTAGCCGCCTTTCCTGGCGGCGCGTACCGTCAAGATGCCGTCGCTGAGAGGCCTTGTACATAGCGCAGCCAACCTTCTCGGCCCATCGGCGAAGCCTGGCGGGCCCACGATGATCTGACTGCGATGGCTGTTGTGGTCCAGGCCGGTCAAGATCGTGGCCGGCAAATCCAGGTTTTTCCAGAATTGTATTATCTCGTTGGACTCAGAAACCTGGAAATCAGAACGTCGTATATTGGGAAGCACACTC
>JAQGMS010000087.1 GCA_028292245.1 Ramlibacter sp. | reverse complement strand
TTTGCATTCGCGCACCATCGCCGAGGTCGCGACGTTGCACACCGTGAGTGTCTGCGTCATGCCCCGGCCCTGGGCGTGACGCAGCGCCGCCAGCGTATCGGCGGTCTCGCCCGATTGGCTGATCGTGACCACCAGCGTGGACGGGTCGGGCACGGTGTCGCGATAACGGTACTCGCTGGCGATCTCGACTTGCGTTGGGATCTTCGCGATGCCTTCCAGCCAGTACTTGGCGGTGCATCCGCTGTAGTAGCTGGTGCCGCAAGCCAGTATCAGCACCGAGTCGATTTCCTTGAACACGCGGTAAGCGCCATCGCCGAACAGCTCGGGCACGATAGCCTGCACACCCTCCAGCGTGTCGGCAACGGCGCGTGGCTGTTCGAAGATTTCCTTTTGCATGTAGTGGCGGTAGGGCCCGAGCTCCGCCGCGCCGCTGTGCGCCTGCACGGTCTTGACCGGACGCGTGACCGGCTTGTGCGCCTTGTCGACGATCCAGTACTTGCCGAGCTGCACGTCGACCACGTCGCCTTCATCCAGGTACACGATCTGGTCGGTCACGCCGGCCAGCGCCATCGCGTCGCTGGCCAGGAAGTTTTCGCCCCCCTCGATGCCCACGCCCAGGATCAGCGGCGAGCCGGCGCGCGCGCCCACGACGCGATGCGGCTCGTCCTTGCAGAACACCGCGATCGCGTAAGCGCCATGCAGTTGTCCGACCGCGGCCTTGACCGCATCGAACAGGTCGCCGTCGTAGACGCTGTCGATCAGGTGGGAGATCACCTCGGTGTCGGTCTGGCTGGAAAACTCGTAACCCTTGGCCTTGAGCGCCGCACGCAGTTCGTCGTGGTTCTCGATGATGCCGTTGTGCACCAGGGCCACGCGTCCCGGCTTGCTGGCGGCATTCTTGCCCGGGCCATGGCTGAAGTGCGGGTGGGCGTTGTGCACCGCCGGTGCGCCGTGCGTCGCCCAGCGTGTGTGGGCAATGCCGGTCGTACCGGTGATGTGCTCCTGTTCGACCTGGGTCAGCAATTCAGCGACACGGTCGGTGCTGCGGGCGCGCTTCAAGCCATCGGCGTAGACCGCGACCCCGCAGGAGTCATAGCCGCGGTATTCCAGCCGCTGCAAACCTTGGACGAGGATGGGAACGATGTTGCGGTGAGAGACGGCGCCGACGATGCCACACATGGGAACTCCTTTGCTTTGCGGCACTGTAGGCTCCTACGCTCGAAATATGCGTTCTAAATTCAGATAGGTATGTAATTAACTTCCACATATTTTCAGGTAAGAAATATAATTCCTGAATGCCATTAATTTCGGAAGCAATAACCTCGCTCGACGCCACAGATCTCGCCCTGCTCGATCAGCTGCAGACGGACGCCTCGCTCAGCAACCAGGACTTGGCTGCCCGGGTCCATGTCTCGCCACCGACCTGCCTGCGCCGGGTCAAGCGGTTGCGCGATGCGGGCCTGGTCGAGCGGCAAGTGGCAGTCCTCAGTGCGGATCGCCTCGCACCGCTGTTGGGGCATGGGCTGCAGGCCATCGTCGAGATCACGCTGGACCACCAGGGGCAGGAACAGCAGGAGGCATTCGAGTCGCGCGTCGCCGGCGACGATGCCGTCCAGCAGTGCTACCGCGTCTCGCCCGGTCCTGATTTCATCCTGGTGGTGTACGCGCGCGACATGCCGGACTACCTGGCGCTTGCCCAGCGCCTGTTCACGAGCGACGCCAACGTGCGCAACGTCAAGGCCTTCTTTTCAGTGCGCCGTGCCAAGTTCCAACCGCGGGTTCCGCTGACCCCACCCCGTACGCAGTGAGCGGTGCTGCTACCCGCCGGCCTTCTTCGGCCGTTGCCAGCCGGCGATGCTTACCTGCTTGCCGCGGGCGATCGACAGCGCGCCGGCCGGTGTGTTCTTGGTGATGGTGGAACTGGCGCCCACCGTGCCACCCTTGCCGATCGTCACCGGCGCGACCAGCACGCTGTTGCTGCCGATGTGGACGTCTTCCTCGATCACCGTGCGGTGCTTGTTGGCGCCGTCGTAGTTGGCCGTGATGGAGCCGGCGCCATAGTTGACGCGCTCGCCCACCGTGGCGTCGCCCAGGTAGGCGAGGTGGTTGGCTTTGGCGCCGCGCGCCAGCGTCGCATTCTTGACCTCGACAAAATTGCCGATGTGCACTTCCGGTCCCAGGTCGGCTCCCGGCCGCAGGCGCGCGAAGGGCCCGACCAGCGCGCCCTCGCCGACCCGCACGCCCAATTTCTCGCCGTCGATGTGCGTGAAGGGGTGGATCACGGCGCCGGCAGCGATGGCGGCATTGGCGATGACGCAATTGGCGCCGATCTTCACGCCGTCGCCCAGCGAAACCTGTCCCTCGAAGATGCAGTTGACATCGATTTCCACGTCCTGGGCGCAGGCCAGTTCGCCGCGCAGGTCGAACCGCGCCGGATCGGCGATGCGGACGCCCTGCTCCATCAAGGCCTGGGCCTGGCGCAACTGGAATGCCCGTTCGAGGTCCGCCAGTTGCGACGGGCTGTTCACGCCGTCCACCTGTACCTTGTCCTGTGTCTTCACGGCCACCACGTCGGCGCCATCGTCCACCGCCATCTTCACGATGTCGGTGAGGTAGTACTCGCCCTGCGCGTTGTCGTTCTTCAGGCGCGCCAGCCAGCGCTTGAGCAGCACGTTGGGCACGGCCATGAAGCCGGTGTAGATCTCGCGGATGTCGCGCTGCTCCTCGCTGGCGTCCTTGTGTTCGACGATCGCCCAGACGGCGTCGCCGCTGCGCAGGATGCGGCCATAGCCGGTGGGGTCCTGCATGTCCACGGTGAGCAGGGCCAGCCGGCGGCCACCGCTGGTGTCCACCAATTTCTGCAAGGTCGCCGCTTCGACCAGCGGCACGTCGCCGTTGAGGATCAAGGCGGTGCCGTCGTCGGGCAATACCGGCACGGCCTGCTGCACGGCGTGGCCCGTGCCCAATTGGGGCTCCTGCCGGACGAACGCTGGTGCCGGGCCGTCCGGCAGCCACGCCGCCACCGCCGCTTCCACCTGTTCCGCGCCGCTGCCGGTGATCACCACCACACGCCGCGCCTGCAGGGCCGACACGCTGGCCAGCACATGCTGCAACAATGGGCGGCCGGCCAAACGATGCAGCACTTTGGGCAAACGGCTCTTCATGCGCACGCCTTTGCCGGCGGCCATGATGACCACATCGACTGTTGTCATGGACTTTCCTTCTTCAATGAGCATCGCTTCGAGACTTGGCCGGATTATCGGCCTGCTGGCGCTGGCCGCCGCGCTGGCGGGCTGCAGCGCCATCAAGCTGGGCTACAACAACCTGGGCGAGGTCGCGTACTGGTGGCTGGACGGCTACGTCGACTTCGACGACGACCAGACTGCCCGGGTGCGCGAAGACCTGGCGCGGCTGCACCAATGGCACCGCACCGATGAACTGCCGCAGTTGGGCAAGCTGCTGCAGAGCATGGACCAGGCCGCGCCGGGGGACATCGGGGCGCCGCAGTTCTGTGCCTTCTTTGGCCACTTGAGGGAGCGGCTCGACGCCATCGCGGACCGCGCGGAGCCCGCTTTGGTCACGCTCGCCACCAGCCTCACCTCCGAGCAACTGCTGCAGGTCGAGCGCAAATTCCAGAAAAGCAACGCCGCCTTTCGCAAGGAATGGATCCGGCCGCCCGCAGCTGAACGGACCGAAAAGCGCTTCGACCAATTCCTGGAGCGCAGCGAGATGATCTACGGCAAGCTCGATGAGCCGCAGCGCCTGGCGCTGCGCGGGCAGCTCCAGCAGTCCGCTTTCGACCCGGTGCGCACGCTGGCCGGGCGCGAGCGACGGCAGCGCGACATGCTGCAGACGCTGCGCAAGATCACAGCGCCCTCACTGCCCTTCGGCGAGGCGCGCGGTTGGATGCATGGCTTGATGGATCGCCTGCGGGAACCGGCCGATGCGGCCGACCGCGCCTACCAGAATGCGCTCATCGAGGAAGGTTGCCGGAGCTTCGCGGTGCTGCACAACAGCACCAGCTCCGCCCAGCGCGCCGCGGCGGTGCGGCGGCTGCGTGCCTACCAGCGCGACCTGCGCGAGCTCGCCGCGCAGCGCTGAGGCGAAAGCGTCAGTGTTCGCCCTTGGAGTGGGACTTGCCCTCTTCCTCGGCCGCGTCCAGCTCGCGCGCTTCCTCTTCGGAACGCGGCTTCGCCGCCTCTGCGTCGGCCTCGACATCGGCCTTCTTCAGGTATTCCGCGGTGCGGTTGTTGTAGTCGCGCGTGCCTTCGTAGCTGCCTTCGCCCATCTGCTGCTCGCCCTTGGGTGCGGCCGGCTTGGGCTGGAAGTCGCTCGATCCGGATTGCTGCTGTTGCGGGTCGCTGCTGCGCACCGGTTGCTGCTGCAGGATGCGCGGCGTGGATTTGTTGGGAACCATCGGGAAATCTCCTGTGAGGACGTCCTCCAGCTTAGGCAATCCAGGCACAGCAGCAGTGTCGTCCACCACGCGGCCGGGTTGTCAGCGGCGGCCTACACCTGCAAGGCTGCCCACATTTCCTTGTCGCGCTCGGCTGTCCAGATGCGCGGGTTCTTGATGCCCCGCGCTTCGTCGAAGGCCCGGCTCACGTCGAACGGCAGGCAGTGCTCGTAGATGAACACGTGGCCGAACACCGGGTCCATCCGCTTGCGGGTGTGCTCCATCGCCGCCTTCAGGTCCATGTCGGCGGCGGCGGCCTCCTTGCCGCAGGCGTACAGCGTTTCGACCCAGTGCTTGGTGTAGTCCAGCGCCTTGTTGACCTGCGCCAGGCCTTTCATCGCTTCGCCGCGGCCGGGCACGATCGCTTCGGCGCGCAACGCCCGCAACGCTTCCAGCGTGGCGGGCCATTCCTCCAGATGGGCGTCGCCGGTGTAGACGCCCGCTTCGTACTCGACCAGGTCGCCGGAGAACAGCACTTTCTCGTCCTCGACCCAGGCCACGGTGTCGCCGCGCGTGTGGCCCGGCCCCGGATGCCATACCTGCACCCTCACCCCGCCCAGGTCCAGCGTGAGCTTGCCCGGCACTTCGCCCTTGACGGGGTTTCCCCCGCCGATCACCAACGTCGGCCAGGTCAGTCCGGGCACGCTCTCGGCATTTCGAAACAGCCGCGGAAAGCGTTCCATCTCCGATTGCATGTCTTCCTTGCCGCGCTCCACGATCAGCTCCAGCGTGCCCTGGCTGGCGATGACCTCCGTCGCGCCTTCGGCCGCGTAGGCGCTGGCGCCCAGCACACGCACGGCGTGATAGTGCGTGAGCAGCACGTACTTGATCGGCTTGTCGCTGACCGCGCGGATGCGCGCGATCAGGTCTTGCGCCATCGCCGGGGTGGCGGTCGCGTCGCTGACCATGATGAACTTCTCGCCGATGATGACGCCCGAGTTCGGGTCGCCCTCGGCGGTGTACGCCCAGCAATGCGCGCTGAGCTGCTCGAACGTGATTTTCTTGTCGGCCAGGTCGGCTTGGCTGGCGAAGGCTTTGGACATCGTTTCTCCCGGGCCCGAAGGCGCAAACGCAAAAACCGGATTTTACCTAATCGTAATCAATTACGGATTGTTAAATCAGGACAATCCCGTTCCACTCAGCCACGCGGTGGCTTGGGCGGCGACGTTGTCGATCGGCAGGCATGCATCCACCACCACCACACCGGGTTCGCCGGCCGGATCCTCCAGGGCCTCGAACTGGCTGGCCACGAGACTGGGCGGATAGAAGTGGCCGCCGCGCGCCTCGACGCGCCGCAACGCATCTTCCTGTGAGAGTTTCAGGTGCACGAACCGCAATCCCGGCGCCGCGGCCCGCAGGCGATCGCGATAGGAACGCTTGAGCGCGGAGCAAGTGAGCACCGCGCCGCCCGGGTGGCCCGCCAGTTCCTGCGCCAGGCGCGCCAGCCAGCCGGCGCGGTCTTCGTCGCCGAGCGGCAGGCCCTGGCGCATCTTTTCGATGTTGCCGGCCGGATGGAACTGGTCGCCTTCGATCAGCGGCAGCGCGAGCGCACGCGCAATCCTCTGGCCCACCGCGGACTTGCCGCAACCGGCCACGCCCATGATGACCAACTGCGGCGCGCTCATCCGGCCAGGCCACGATCGAGCATGGCAATCACTTCCTCGGCGAAGGCGGCGTAGCTCATGGGCCCCTTGGGCCGCAGCCAGGTGAAAGTCCAGTTGATCATGCCGAACAGCATCATCGTCACCGGCGTCTGGTTGGCCACGCTGACCCGCGCAGGGTAGGCGCGGCGCAGGAAACGGGTGACGGCGGAAACCACGTCGCGCTGGCGGTTCAGGATCAGCTCGCGCTGCGTTGCGCCCAGGAACTTGGTGTCGTGCAGCAGCGCGACATGGCGAGTGGCGGAGTTCTCATACTCCTCCAGGAAGCCGCGCACCAGTTCATGCAATGCCGCGCGATCGTCCAGGTTGCGGCGCTGCGCGGTGGCTTCGGCTTGCGCGATCACCGCCAGCAGGCGCTGGGTGTAGCGATCCAGCAGGTCGAACAGGATCGCTTCCTTGCTCTCGTAGTAGTGGTAGAGCCGCGCCTTCGACGTGCCGCCGGCCGCGGCGATGTCGTTCATGCTGGCCGCCGGATAGCTTCGGTCCGCGAAGCACTGCGCGGCGACATCCAGGATTTCGTCGCGCTTGAGCTCGTGCTGGGATGACTTGGGTCGGGCCATCCGGGAATTATGCGGGGCGGGGGAATGCCACGGTGCACCCCGGGGGCACGGCTACCGTGACCGTGAATTGGCGTTACCCTGCGGTTCCATGGCCGCCGACCCCCGCTTTGTCGATTATTGCTGCGAGCTCCTCTCGAGCGTGGGGCCGTGCCGCGCACGCCGTATGTTCGGCGGCTGGGGCATCGACACGGTGGGCCTGACGATCGCGATCGTGGCTGACATGGGAACCGGGCAAAAGCTCTGGCTGAAAGGCGATGAAACGACACGCGCCGGTTATGAAGAAGCTGGTTGCGTGCGCTTCACCTATCTCATGCAGGGCGTCGAGCGCGGCATGAATTACTTCAGCGCACCCGAGGATGCGCTGGAGTCGCCTCAGCTCATGGCGCCGTGGGCGCGGCAGGCCCTGGATTGCGCGTTGAAGGCGCAGTCGGCGAGGCGGTCGCGGCCCAGTGCGAAGTCCCAGGCCAAACCCACGACGCTGGCACCCAACCGCGCCAAGGCGCCTGCGGCCAAGCCCAAGGCAAGCCGCAAGTCCGCCAGGGGCTGAACCACGCGAGCCAGGCGCGGCACCGCGGCGGGCACCGGCAGCGGGTCCCAGCTGAAATACGAGGGCGCCCGCCCGTTCGAGGCTTCGAGCACCAGCCGCTGGCCGGCGCGCAGCCGAAGCTGGCCGCCGACTCCGATGATGTGGTCGCCCAGGTCGTTGAGCGGACCACTGTGGGGGCCGTCGTACGTGGCCCACAACTGGCCATGCGCGACCCGCAGCGTACCGGCCTCGCGCGGCTCGAGCGTGATGGCGCGGCCCGCTGCCAGTTTCCACGTCCCGGGCAGTGCCGGGGCGGACGAGGATTGTTGCGTTTGCGAGAGCGTTTGCGAGAGCGTTTGCGAGGCCATGAGATTTCTCCATTGAGGCGATTCGGTACTGAATGATCGTCGACAGGCGCTTGGCAGTCCAATGAAATCCGGCTACCCTATTGATTCCCAATTCGCATCAATCCAGGCATCGCTCCTGACAAAGACTGGCACCATGCAGCACTCCCAAACCCACCTGCGCACCCGCCCGATTTCGGCCGGGCATCTGCGCGCTTTCGAAGCCGTTGCCCGGCACTTGAATTTCCGCGCCGCTTCGGAAGAAATGGCGCTTACCCAGTCGGCCGTCAGCCGCCAGATCCAATCGCTGGAAGAAGAAGTGGGCGTGAGCCTGTTCCTGCGCCACACCCGCGCGGTGGAACTGACCAGTGCCGGCGCGCAATTGCTGACCGCGGTGGCGCAATCGTTGCCGCGCATCGACAGTGCGGTGCGGCAGATTCGCCAGAGCGCGGGCCGGCAGGCGGTTGCCCTGACCACGTTCGCGTCCTTCGCTTCCATGTGGCTGATTCCGCGGCTCGAGCAATTCCAGCGCGACAACCCCGACATCGACATCCGCATCGACGCCTCCGATGCCACGCTCGACCTGGAAGTCTCGGACGTCGACCTGGCGCTGCGTTACGGCCCCACGGCCACCATGCCGCCGCATGCCATCCGCCTGTTCGGCGAGCAGCTCACGCCGGTTGCCAGCCCCTGGCTGCTCAAGAGCGGCGCGCCGCTGAAGAAGGCGACCGACCTGACCGAGTTCGCCCTGATCGAAGCCGGCGACGCGCACCAGACGCACCTCGAGTGGCTGACCTGGCGCCGCTGGTTCGATGAGCACGGCCTGCCCAAATTGCAACCCAAGCGCTGGCTGTATTTCAACTACGCCTACCAGATGGTGCAGGCCGCGCTGACCGGCCAGGGCGTGGTTCTGGCGCGGTTGCCGATGGTGGCGGAGGCGCTGGCCAACGGCGACTTGGTCGAGCCGTTGCCGCACCATCGCATGGACTCCCCGATGGCCTACTGGCTGATCGTCGGCCCGCGCAGCGCGCAGCGCCCCGAAATCAAGGCGTTCTGCGAATGGCTGATGGCACAGGCCAAGGCGACCCGCAAGACCATCGGCGAAGTGCCCGACCCGGACACGATCGACGACCTGGATTGAAGTTGCCTCAACCCGCGCCTTCCTCTTCCAGCTTTTGCAGGAGGAACAGCCGCTGGTACAGGCCGCCGTCGATCGCCACCAACTCGGTGTGCGTGCCCAGTTCCGCGATGCGCCCGTGGTTGAGCACGACGATGCGGTCGGCGGCGCGGATGGTGGAGAGTCGATGCGCGATGGCCACGATCGTCACCCGGCCGCGCAGTGCCGACAGCGCGCGCTGCACCACCTGTTCGGTTTCCGAGTCGATGTGCGACGTGGCCTCGTCCAGGAACAGGATGCGCGGGCCGCCGGCCAGGGCGCGGGCGATCGCGAGCAACTGTTTCTGCCCCACCGAAAGGCGCGCGCCGCCTTCGCCCAGCGGGGTGTCGTAGCCGCGCTCGAGGCCGGCGATGAAGTCGTGCGCATTCGCGGCGCGCGCCGCCTGTTCGACCTGCGCATCCGTCAGCTTGCGGCCCATCGCGATGTTTTCGCGCGCGCTGGCGGCCAGCAGGAACGGCTCCTGCGGCACCAGCCCGATGCTGTCGCGGAAATGGTCCTCGCCGATCGCCTCCACCGGCGTGCCGTCGATGCGGATCGAACCGGCCGGCGCCGGGTAGAAGCGCAGCAACAGCGACAGCAGCGTGCTCTTGCCGCTGCCGGTATGGCCGACGATGCCGTGGAAGCTGCCCGGCGCAATCCGCAGGTCGACGTCATGCAAGACCAGTTGGCCCGGCCGGTAGGCGAAGTTCAGGTGCTCGATCGAGATCGCGCCTTCGGTCACACGGCCGTGTTCCGCGGCCACCGGCGTCTCGGCCTCCTTCAGCAGCGCATGCACGCGCGCCGCCCCGACCATCGCCTGCTGCAATTGCGAGAACTGCATCGTGATCTGGATCAGCGGCTCGACCACCCGCGCGATGTAGCTGATGAAGGCATAGAGCACGCCCACTTCCAGCGCGCTCAGCGCCACGGCCTCGCTGCGCAGGCCGAACACGAAGATCACGGTGGCCAGCAGCATCACGTTCAGCAGGTCCAGCACCGGCCGCAACAGCCAGGCATTGGCGCGCAGCTCACGCTGGCGCGACTGGTAGTGCGCTTCGTTGATGGCGGCGAAGCGTTCGTTGAACCGGCTCGTGGCATTGCCGGCCTGGAGTACCGCCATGCCGGCGATCGACTCGGCCAATTGCGCGTTGAGTTCGCTGCGCAGCTCGCGCGTTCGCGTCACGGCGGGCGCCGACAGCCGCTGGTACAGCAGGACGATCAGCGCAACCGCAGGCACCAGCGTGGCGACGATCAGCATCAGCCGCCAGTCCAGCCACAGCATCGCGGCCATGGCGCCTGCCAGCACGATCACGCTGTCGAGCATCACGAATAGCACCTGGACATAGAGCGTCTTCACCGCCTCGGTGTCGTTGGTGACGCGGCTGACCAGCTGCCCGGTGATGGCGCGGTCGAAGAAGCTCATCGGCAGGCGCAGCACATGGCCATAGACGTTTTCGCGGATCCGCTGGACCGAGCGCATCGCCGAACCGGCCAGCCGCACCAACTGCAGGTAGCGCAGCCAGCTGGCCGCCATCCCGGCCAGCAGCGCGCCGACCAGCAGGCCGGCCATCGCGGGCAGCTCCGCGCGCTGGGGCAGCAGGTAGTTGTCGATGAAGGTCTTGCCGATCAGCGGCCCCAGCGCCTCCAGGCCGGCTGCCACCAACAGCCAGGCCATGCCGAGCAGCATGTGCCGGCGTTCCGGATCTGCCGCGCGCAACAGGAGGGTGGCTGCGTCGCCCAGGATGCGGCGTCCTCCGGCCGGCTCGGACGGAAGGCCGGCTGCCGCAATCGAATCAGCTGGCATCGAGACTCGCCTGCAGTTGCTGGTATTGCCACTGGCGTGCGTACCAGCCGTTCTTGGCGACCAGGGATGCGTGGTCGCCTTCTTCGATGACATGGCCGTTGTGCAGCACCAGCGTGTGGTCGGCGTCGGCCACGGTGCTGATGCGGTGGCTGACGATGATCACCGTGCGGCCCACTCGCGCCTGCCGCAGGTGCGCGAGGATGCGGGCTTCGGTATCGGTGTCCACGGCCGACAGCGCATCGTCCAGCAACAGCAGCGGCGCGTCCGCCAGCAAGGCTCGGGCGATCGCCACGCGCTGGCGCTGCCCTCCCGACAGCGTGACTCCGCGTTCGCCGACCGGCGTGTCGTAGCCCTGCGGCAACCGCAGAATGTCCTCGTGCACCGCGGCCAGGCGGGCCGCTTGCTCGACCTGCTCGCGGCCGGCACCGGGCCGCGCCAGCGCGATGTTTTCGGCAACCGTGGCGGAAAAGAGAAAGGCTTCCTGCGGCACCCAGGCGATCGCGGCGCGCAGCGCCGCCAGCGTGTACTGCTGCAAGTCCACACCATTCCACTGCAGCGCGCCCGTTGCCGGCGCGTGATGCCGAAGCAGCAGCCGCAACAGGGTGGACTTGCCCGCACCGGTCGGCCCGACCAGTCCCAGCGTGCGGCCGGGCGCCAACTGCAACGACACGCCGTCCAGCGCAGGCCGCGCCTGGCCCGGGTAGCTGAAGCGCACCGCCTGCGTCACGACGGGTCCTGGCGTGACATAAACGACAGTGCCGTGGTCGTCCACGCTCAGCGGTGCATCGAGCACCGGCTGCAGCCGGCTCCAGGCCGCCTTGCCACGCTCCAGCAGCGACAGCACCCAGCCGGCCGCGAACATCGGCCAGATCAATTGACCGAGGTAGAGGCTGAAGCTCGTGAGCTGGCCGATGGTCAGTTCCTGGTGCCAGACCAGCCAGCCGCCGACGCCCAGCGTCAACACCGTCGCGGCGCTCAGGGTGAAGCCGACCGCCGGCTCATACGAGGCTTCCCAGCGCTGCGCATCGAAGCTGGCATTGGAGGCGGCCGCGGCCAGGTTGGAAAACTGCGCCTCGCTGCGCGCCAGCAGCCCCAATGCGCGCACCGTGCGCACGCCCGAGAGCGTCTCCTGCACATGGTCGTTCAAGGCGCCGAAAGTATCGAGCGACAGGCGCCACGCCTCGTGGACATGGCGCGAAATCCACCAGAAGCTCAGGGCCATCAACGGGAACGGCAGCAGCGCGAACGCGGCCAGCCGCCAGTCCACGCCCAGCGACATCATCGCCACCACCAGCACCAGCGTCAGCGATCCGTCGAACCCGGCCAGCATCGCCTCGCCTACGGCCATTTCCACCGCGTCGACGTCGTTGGTGGCCAACGCCATCAGGTCCCCGGTGCGCTGGCCCTGGTAGAAGTGCGGGCCCTGCAGCGCCAGGCGGGTGTACAGCCGCTCGCGCAGTTCCACGCTCAGCCGGTAAGCCGCGGCGAACAGCTTCAGCCGCCAGCCGACCCGCAGGAAATACACGACGACGCCTGCAGCGACCAGCAAGGCGAGTTCGCGCAACAGGGCTTGACCGCCCAAGCGGTGCCCGACCAGGCCGTCGACCAGTTGGCCGATCTGCCTTGGAATCCAGACGATCAGCATGGCGATCCCCGCCAGCATCAGCCCCGACGCGGCATAAGCCGCGCTGTGGCGCCGCAGGAACTGCCCGATCAGGCGGTAGAGCGTCACCGGCGACGGGCCGCCCCTAGCCGGCGGCGCCCCCTCAGGGGGCAGGGCGAAGCCCGTGGGGGTCTTAGTTGATCGGCCACACCACCCCGTTGTCGTTGAGGATCGCGTCCAGCGGCACGTCGTGCGGCTCGGGCTCCATGTCGCCGATGAAGCCGTTGGTGAAGCCCAGACCCACGGTGTAGGGCTTCGGTTGCAGCGCGGACAGCGTGCGGTCGTAGAAGCCGCCCCCGTAGCCCAGCCTGAACCCGCCGGGCCCATAGCCCACGCACGGCACGAACAGGAGCGTCGGCACGATCACCTCGGTGTCCTTGGGTTTCGGAATGCCGTAGGCGTCTTCTTCCATGTAACAGCCAGGGAACCATGCGTGGAACTTCAGCGTCTTATGGAGCTTGTCGACGACCGGCAGGCCGATGCGGCGCGGTTGCGGCTCGTCCAGCAGTTCGCCGTCCTCTTTCCAGCGGTGCAGCGCCGGCAGGGGGTCGAACTCGCCCTTGATCGGCCAGTACGCGCCGATCACGATGTCGGGGCGGTTGACCAGCCAGATGCGCATCACGCGCTGCAGCAAGTCGCAGCGCTGCACGCGGTCCGGCATGTTCAGCCGCTGCTCGACGAGCTCCTTGCGCAAAGCCCTTTTTTCTTGTGACTTGTCCATAATCGCCCAATGAGATTGTTAAGAATTCTGACACTGATCGCGTTGCCGGTCGCCTGTCAGTTGCAAGCGCAGCCCCGGGGGGACGATCTGATCCTGGAGATGAACCAGGCATATCGCCAGGGCAACCGGCAAAAGCTCGCGCTGCTGCTGCCCCAGGCGCGCGGCCACGCGCTGGAGCCGTGGGCGGCCTATTGGGAACTGAAGAGCCGGCTCGACACGGCTTCACCGCAGGAAGTGCAGGACTTTTTCGCGCGCTATCCGGGCACCTACCAGGAAGACCGCCTGCGCAACGACTGGCTGTTGCTGCTGGGCCAGCGGCGCGACTGGACCAATTTCGAGGCCGAATATCCCAAGTTCCGCATGAACGACGACCGCGAAGTGCGCTGCTATGCGTTGCTGGTCATGCATGTGGCGCAAGGACCGTCTGCCCCGGCCGGACTCGCCGACGAAGTGCGCCGCAACTGGTTCGCGCAGCGCGACGTGGACGATGGCTGCACCCAGGCGGCGTCCCGGCTGATCGGCGACACGCAGGGCGCAAAGCGGATGACCGCGAACGATGCTTGGCGCAAGGCGCGTCTCGCAGTGGAGGCAGGCCGGCCACGCGCCGCGGCGGCCGCGATCGAAATCGTGGCGCCCGACTCGAGCCCCCAGTTCTCCGAACTGAACAACGGCCCGGCACGCTACCTGACGAGCCGGGTGGTGGTGGCCTCCAAAGCGCGCAAGGAAATGATCGTGCTGGCGCTGATCAAGTTCGCCGCCACCGACGCGGACAACGCGGCCGGCCAGCTCGAAAACAAGTGGGGCCCGCAGCTCACGCCCGAAGAGCGCAACTGGGTCTGGGGCGTGATCGGCAAGCAGGCCGCACAGCGCCTGGGCAACGATGCGCTGGAGTACTTCGCCAAAGTCAGCCGCGACGGCGACTTGACCGACGACATGCTCGCGTGGAAGGCGCGCGCCGCGTTGCGCGGCGTACGCGGGCCGCAATGGCCCGCCGTGTTGCAGGCAGTCAACGCGATGAGCGAAGAAGCCCGGATGGACCCGACATGGGTTTACTGGAAAGCGCGCGCCCTGCTGGCTCAGGGCGGGGATACGCATCGGGCTGACGCCCACAAGCTGCTGCAATCCATTGCTTCTTCGCGCGGCTTCTACGAACAGCTGGCCCTGGAAGAGTTGGGCCAGAAGATCACCGTGCCCCAACGTCCGGCGCCCTTGACGGCGGAAGAGAAAGAAGCGGCCCGCGCCAACCCGAGCCTGAACCGCGCGCTGTACGCCATCGCGCTGGGCATCCGGCCCGAGGGCGTGCGCGAATGGAATTACGGCACCAACCTGGCCAGATCGGGCGGCATGGCCGACCGCGAACTGTTGGCGGCCGCGCAGTTCGCCTGCGATCGCGAAGTGTGGGACCGCTGCATCAACACCAGCGAACGCACCAAGGCCGAATTCGATTTCGAGCAGCGTTACCCGATGCCTTTTCGCGAATCGGTGGTCCGGCGCAGCCGCGAGATCGGCCTGGAGCCGGCCTATGTCTATGGCCTGATCCGCCAGGAAAGCCGCTTCGTGATGGATGCCAGCTCCAGCGTCGTTTCTTCGGGTCTCATGCAGGTGATGCCCGCGACGGCTCGCTGGACCGCGCGCAAGATCGGCCTGGCCAATTTCACGACCGACCAATTGGGTGACCGGGAGACCAACATCGCAATCGGCACCGGCTATCTCAAACTGGTACTGGACGACTTCACCGGTTCCATGCCGCTGGCCGCGGCAGCCTACAACGCCGGGCCCAGCCGGCCGCGCAGCTGGCGCAATGGGCCGTCGATGGAGGCGGCGGCCTGGGCCGAGAACGTGCCGTTCACCGAAACCCGGGACTATGTGAAGAAAGTGCTGTCCAACACCACCACCTATGCCGCCATCCTGAGCGGCCAACCGCAGTCGCTCAAGGCGCGGCTGGGGAGTGTGGGGCCGCGCGACACCAGCCAGCCCGAGCCGAACCGCGACCTGCCCTAGGCCCTCGCTCCGATCCGGCATCAATGGCCGGGCTTTTTTGCATCAATCGCTACCGGTGGCGCCGGTAGCATCCGGGTCTTCGCAACGGAGGCCCGTCCATGCTCAAGCTCTATATCGGCAACAAGAACTACTCTTCCTGGTCCATGCGGCCGTGGGTGCTGCTCAAGCAGGCCGGCATCCCGTTCGAGGAAGTCATGGTGCGCTTCGACTCGTTCGATGGCGACTCCACCTTCAAGGACACCCTGCGGCCTGTCACCCCCGTGGGACGGGTGCCGGTGCTTACGGACGACGGGTTCGCGGTCTGGGACACGCTCGCGATCGCCGAATACCTGGCCGAGAAATTCCCCGAGAAGCAGCTCTGGCCGCAGCAGCCGAAAGCTCGGGCGCGCGCGCGCAGCATTTGCGCCGAGATGCATTCCGGCTTCTCGGCGCTGCGCAGCCATTGCCCGATGAACGTCGAAGCATCCCTGCCCCAGGCCGGCGCGATCGTCTGGCGCGACCAGCCCGGCGTTCGCACCGACGTGCAGCGCATCATCGGCATGTGGACCGAGCTGCTGGAGCAGCACAAGGGGCCCATGCTGTTCGGCGAGTTCTCCATCGCCGACGCCTACTTCGCGCCGGTTTCCATGCGCATCAAGAACTACGCGCTGCCGGTACCCGGCCACATCACCGACTACATCCGGCGGCTGTGCGCCTTGCCCGGCGTCAAGGCCTGGATCGAAGATGCGCTGGTGGAGAAAAGCTTCGTCGATTTCGACGAACCGTACCGCACTTCACGATGAGCGGCGAACCCGCGGTTCGCGCGCCACGGCATTGGGGCGCCGTATTGACGGCGATGGTCACGCCGTTCGACGCGCGCGGCCGGCTCGACCTGGACGCAGCGTGCCGTCTGGCCCGCTGGCTGGCCGATCGCGGCAATGATGGCCTGGTGCTGGCGGCGACGACCGGTGAAGCTTCGACGCTTTCCGACGCCGAGCGCTGCGACCTGATCCGGGCGGTGGCCGAGGCCGTGACCATACCGGTCATCGCCGGCACGGGCAACAACGACACGCGGCACAGCATCGAACTCACCGGGATGGCCGGCGAACTCGGCGCCGCCGGCGTCATCGTTGTGGCCCCGTACTACAGCCGGCCGCCGCAAGCCGGCATCGAGGCGCACTTCCGCGCCGTCGCAGCAGCAACCGATCTGCCCGTGATGGTTTACGACGTGCCGTTGCGCACCGGCCGGCGCATCGGCCACGAGGTGTTGCTGAGGCTGTTTCGCGAAGTGCCCAATATCGTCGCGTTCAAGGACGCTACCGGCGACCCGCCCGCGGCAGCGGCACTGGTCGCGCAAGCCGGCGAGCATTTCGACCTGTACTCGGGCGACGATGCCTACACCTTGCCTCTGCTGGCAATTGGCGGCGTGGGCGTGGTCGGCACCAGCACGCATTGGGCCGGGCCGCAGTTCCGGCGGATGATCGCGGCCTTCCAGCGCGGCGACGTGGGCGAGGCCCGCGCGATCAACGCCCGCCTGGTCGATTCATTCAACTTCATCAACAGCGAGACGTCGGTGGTCCCCATGTCGATCAAGGCCATGCTGCGCACGCTCGGGCAAGAGGCCGGCGAGTGCCGCCTGCCCTTGCCGCCCACGCCGCCGGAAGTCGCCCAGCAGGCGCGGGAGGTCTGGGCGCGGTTGAATTCCTGAGTCATTCTGCAACTCCCCACGCGGAGACAAGCACCGTAAACTCAGCGCCATGGAGACTTACATGGTCGGCGGTGCGGTGCGCGATGCCCTGTTGGGGCTGCCCGTCAACGACCGTGACTGGGTGGTGGTCGGCGCCTCGCCGCAAGAGATGATCTCCGGCGGCTACCTGCCGGTGGGCAAGGATTTCCCGGTGTTCCTGCATCCGCAGACGCGCGAGGAGTACGCCCTGGCGCGCACCGAACGCAAGACGGCGCGCGGCTATCACGGCTTCGCCTTCCACGCGGAGCCGAACGTCACGCTGGAAGAGGACCTTGCGCGGCGCGACCTCACCATCAACGCGATGGCGCAGGAGCCCGGCGGCCAGGTGATCGACCCCTTCGGCGGGCAAGCCGATCTCAAGAGCCGCGTGCTGCGGCACGTGACACCAGCGTTTCGCGAAGACCCGGTGCGCATCCTGCGCATCGCCCGCTTCGCAGCGCGCTTCGCGGAATTCAGCCTGGCGCCCGAGACGCTCGCCTTGATGCGCGAAATGGTCGAAGCCGGCGAGGTGGACGCGCTGGTGGCCGAGCGCGTCTGGCAGGAACTGGCGCGCGGCCTGATGGAAGACAAGCCTTCGCGGATGTTCGAAGTGCTGCGCGAGTGCGGCGCCCTGGCGCGGCTGCTGCCCGAGGTCCAGCGACTGTGGGGCGTGCCGCAGCGCGCGGACTACCACCCCGAGGTCGACACCGGCGTACACCTGATGATGGTGCTGGACATGAGCGCCCGTTTGAAGGCGCCGCTGCCGGTACGCTTCGCCTGCCTGACGCACGACCTCGGCAAGGGCACCACGCCCGTGGAGATCCTGCCCAAGCACATCGGCCATGAAGAGCGCAGCGCGAAGCTGCTCAAGAAGGTTTGCGAACGCCTGCGGGTGCCCACCGAGTGCCGCGAGCTGGCGGACGTGGTCGCGCGCGAACACGGCAACATCCACCGCAGCAATGAATTCGGGGCAGCCGCAGTGGTACGTCTGCTGGAGCGCTGCGACGCGTTCCGCAAGCCCCAGCGGTTCGACATGGTCTTGCTGGCCTGCGAATGCGACGCGCGCGGCCGGCTGGGGCTGGAGGAAAAACCGTATCCGCAGCGCGATCGGATGCTGGCGGCATTGGCTGCCGCGCAGTCAGTCGCAACGCATGAAATCGCAGCCCGGGCCCAGGAGCAGCAACTCGACGGCCCCAAGATCGGCGACATGATCCATAAGGCACGGGTTCACGCCGTGGCGGCCGCGCTGGGCGGCTAGCGCAAGCCGGCTACACCAGCAGGGCGAGGGCCGCGTAGTCGCCCACTCGATCGGCCAACCCTGCCGGCACCAGTTCACAACCCGCGGTCAGCGCGGGCAGCTTTCCGGCCACCTGCGCCTGGAGTTTCGGCAGCAGGTAGCTGCGGTGATTCCAGAAGACACTGCCGCCCAGGCTGATCCGTTGCAGGTCCAGCGTGGCAACCAGGTTGTACAGCGCGCGGCCCATCACGCGGCAAAGTTCGTCCACCACGCCTTCGGCCGCACCATCGCCGGCTTGCGCTCGCTGCAACAAGGTTGCGGCATCGGAGCCGAAGCGCCTTGCGATCGCGTTGCCGGCCACCAGCGCCTCGACGTCGCCGATGTTGCCGCAGCCGCACAGCGCGTCGCTGTTGTCGGAAACGAACATGTGGCCGGCGTGCCCGGCGTTGCCGTTCTTGCCGCGCAAGATCCGGCCATCGACGCACAGGCCCACACCGATCCCGGTGCTCCAGGTCACATAGGCGCAATGATCGAACCCTTGCAACGCGCCCCAGCGGCGCTCGGCTTCCAGCGCGGCGATGCAATCGTTCTCCACCCGCACCTGCGAGAACCGCTCGCCCAGCGGCGCCTCGAGCAGCGCCGTTTCCCAGTTGTTGGGCAGGCCGCGGGCCGGTCCGGCGATGCCGCCGCAGATGTTGGGCGCCGCGACTTCCACCAGCCCAGCGCGAAGAACGAACGGCCCGCACGACGAGACGCCGGCGCGCTCGACGGTGGCGGGCGCGACGCCGGCCTCGGCGCAGGCCTCGTCCACCATGCGCAGCACCTGCCGCGCCAAAGCGTCGTGGTGGCCGGTCTTGGCGGTGGGCTCACTGCGCCGCGCCAGCAGTTCCAGGCCGGCGCCGCTGTTCAGGCTGACCGCCACCTTGGTGCCGCCGATGTCGATGCAGGCTTTCATGCCGGAATGCTCCGCTTCAGATGAACTTGGAGATGACGCCGACGACCAGGCTCAGGACGATGGTGGTGGTCAGCGGTATGAACCATTCGCGCCCGAAAGCCTTGAAGCGCAGGTCGCCGGGCAGCCGGCCGAAACCGATGCGCTGCAGCAATGGCGAGAACCAGTTGATGAGCATCAGGGCCAGGAAGATGACGATGATCCAGCGAATCATGAGGCGATGAAGTGTGCGGGCGACTAAGTGTAGGGCGCGTTCAGAGCCTGTGGGTGCGGTCGCCTTCGCGAAATCCCACCGCGTCCCAGAACTCGCCCCGGTGAAAACCGATGACCTTGAAGAGTTCGCCCATCTCATGCTCGGCGATCAGGCGCTGCCCCGCGATCCGCTGTGCCAGCGGCGCCTGTGCCAGCAGGGGCACCAGCCCACAGTTCATCAGAAATCGTGCTTGCGTGGTGTAACCGAGGGTAGGCAGCCCGGCCTCCTGCGCTGCCAGCGCCAAGCCGGTGAAATTGATGTGCGCGGTGATGTCCTTGAGGCCGACGTCGCTCAGCGGATCCGTATCCGCCAGGTGGCCGCGGTGGCACATCAGCGTGCCCATGTGGCGCTGCGGGTGGTAGTACTCGGCTTCGCTGAAACCGTAGTCCAGGAAGAACGCAGCGCCCTGCACCAGGCGGTCGGCCAGCGTCCGCACGAACGCCTCGGCTTGCGGATGGATTTCGGTGAGGTAGTCGTGCGCGCCTTCCGGCTCGACCGGTGGGCGCAGATCGGTCCCGCGGTCCAGCCAAGCGAAGGCGCTGCCCACCGCCGTGACGCCGCGCTCGTGCCAAGTGCCGCCGCTGCGGGCCACCAATTTGACCGGCATCGCGTCCAGCACTTCGTTGCCCACCACAACGCCTCTGATGGAATCGGGAAGTTCGCTTGCCCACTCGACCGTTGCCGCGAAGTCCGCCAGGGTCGCCCGCTGCCGCTCCCGCAAACTGCCCGAGACGTCGACGATCGTGTAACGCCGCACCTGGCCGCCCAAAGCCTGCAGCAATTGCAGCGCAAGCGCTCCGGAGCCGGCGCCGAACTCCCACACATCATGGGTGCCGGTGGCGCGCAAGGCATCCTCCACCTGGACCGAAAGGGCCTGGCCGAACAGGGGTGTCATCTCCGGCGCGGTGACGAAATCGCTCCCGGAGCCGGGCATCCGGCCGAACTTGCGCGAGTCGTTGGCGTAGTAGCCCAACCCCGGCGCATACAGCGCCTGCGCCATGAACCGGTCGAACGGCAGCCAGCCGCCGGCCCGGCGAATCGATTTTTCCAGCAGCGCCTGCAAGGCCTTCGTTAAACTTGTTGCTTCTGTCGTCACCCGGCAATTGTCCCCGAATGAGTTCGCCCCCTCCACGCACCGTGCTGGTCACCGGCTCCGCCAAGCGGCTGGGCCGCGAAGTCGCGCTGGCGCTGGCCGCGGCCGGCTGGCAGGTGGCAGTCCATTTCCGCGGATCGGCCGCCGAGGCCGCACAGACCGTGGCCGATTGCAGGAAAGCCGCCGCCAGCGGCGCGCTGATCGAGAGCTTCCAGGCCGACCTGGGCGACGAGGCGCAGGCTCGCGCCCTGCTGCCGCGCGTGATCGAACGCTTTGGGTCTGTGGACGCGGTGATCAACAACGCATCGATGTTCGAGCACGACGGTGTCAATAGCTTCGGCTACGACGCATTGGCGGCGCACCTGCGGACCAACACCGGTGCGCCGGTCCTGCTGGCGCAGGCGCTGCACCAGCACGTGTGTTCGCGCGACCCCGCCGCTGCGGCGCGGGACGCTGTCGTCATCAACCTGCTGGACCAGAAGCTGTGGAACCAGAACCCCGACTTCTTCAGCTACACCTTGTCCAAGGCCGCGCTGGAAGCGGCCAATACCATGCTGGCCATTGCGCTTGCGCCGCAGGTGCGCGTGGTGGGGGTCGCGCCCGGCCTCACTCTCACCAGCCACCTGCTGTCGCAGGAAAAATTCGACCAATTGCACCGGCTCTCGCCGCTGGGCCGCTCGTCCACGCCGCAGGACGTGGTGGCAGCCGTGAAATTCGCGCTGGACAACCATTCGATCACCGGCACCACCTTGCTGGTCGATGGAGGCCAGCACCTGATGAAGTTCGACCGCGATTTTTCGCTGATGTAGATGTCAAAAGCCGGCACACAAATCCTCACCCTCACCGGGCTGCGCTTCGACGCCAACCTGGGCATCCTCGATCACGAGAAGACTTCGCCGCAGCCGATCATGGTCGACGCCGAGCTGAACCTGGGCACGCAGCCGCTGCTGCCGCGCGATGACGACATCGGCCACGTGCTGGACTACCGCAAAGTGCGCAAGATCATCATCGACGAGTGCACGGCCGAGCACGTGAACCTGCTGGAAAGCATGATCGGCAAACTGGCGCATCGGTTGATGCAGTTGCCCGGCGTGCTGGGCGTGCGGGTGCGCATCGTCAAGCTCGAAATCTTCGACGACTGCGAAGTGGCGATCCGGGTCGAGACCGGGCTCTGGTAGCCGCTGTGGCCGCGCACGGGGCAATCGCCCGGTGCGACAATGACGGCCTATGAGTTCAGTCTGGACCAACAGCGAAGTGACCCCCCTCGCCCGGGAACAGAAGATCGAGCGTGAAACGCACAAGCTCGAGAAGCGCCTGTGCCGGCTGATGGGCCAAGCCATCGCCGACTACAACATGATCGAGCAGGGCGACAAGGTCATGGTGTGCCTGTCCGGCGGCAAGGACAGCTACGCGATGCTCGACATCCTGCTCAAGATGAAGCAGCGCGCACCGGTGGAGTTCGAACTCATCGCCGTCAACCTGGACCAGAAGCAACCCGGTTTTCCGGAGCACGTGCTGCCTGACTACTTGTCTCGCATCGGCGTGCCGTTCCACATCGAGAGCCAGGACACCTACTCGATCGTCAAGGACAAGATTCCCGAGGGCAAGACGATGTGCAGCCTGTGTTCGCGGCTGCGCCGAGGCATCCTGTACCGGGTCGCCGATGAATTGGGCGCCACCAAGATCGCGCTGGGCCATCACCGCGACGACATGCTGCAGACCTTTTTCCTCAACATGTTCTTCGGCGGCAAGCTCAAAGGCATGCCGCCCAAGCTGGTGAGCGACGACGGCCGGCATATCGTGATCCGGCCCCTGGCCTACGTCGCCGAGAAGGACCTGGTCCGCTGGGCCGGCCATCGCCAGTTCCCGATCATTCCCTGCACGCTGTGCGGGAGCCAGGAGAACCTGCAGCGCAAGCAGGTGGCCGCCATGCTGCGCGAGTGGGACCGCCAACACCCGGGGCGGGTGGACACCATGTTCACCGCGTTACAAAACGTTGTCCCTTCACACCTGGCCGACGGAACACACTACGATTTCAAGGGTCTTACAGCCCATGGCGTGGCAAACGAGAACGGCGACAAAGCGTTCGATCCTCCGGACTTTTCGGCTGCTGTTTCCCTGCCGGGCCTGCAAGTCATCAAGGTCTGAGGCGGCTTCGCCTCCTGGGAGGTGTGTATGAAACGTTCTGTGCTTGGGCTGCTCGCTTCGGGCTTGGCAATCGTTTTGCTGCTGTTGTCGGGCTGCGCCACCAGCTATCTGCTGGACAACAGCGTGCAGTCATTTTCCAGCCTGCCGGCCTTGCCGTCCCAACCAACCTACCGGTTCGAGCGGCTGCCGTCGCAGCAAGCGCCGGCCCAGGTTGAACTCGAAGCTCTGGCCGATGCTGCCCTGCACAAGGCGGGCTTGCAGCGTGACGACGCGAATCCGCGCTACAGCGTGCAGGTGACCGCGCGCCTGCAGCCGGTCTTGTCGCCCTGGGCCAGCCCGTGGGACGGTTTTGGCGTCGGCCTCGGGATGAGGCGCCACGGCTTCGGCTTTGGAATCGGCGGACGGTTGTCCACCATGGAATCGCCCTGGTATCACCGTGAAGTGGGTGTCATCGTGCGTGAACTGGCTTCAAACAAGGTGGTTTTCGAGAGCCAGGCGGCCAACGACGGCCCATGGTCGAGCAGCGCACAGGTCTTCCCGGCCATGTTCGAAGCAGCTCTGCAAGGCTTTCCGAACCCGCCCGCGGGCCCGCGCACAGTCAATATCCAGGTCAGCTCCTAACACTTGGGTACGCCTTGTGGGTGGCAATTTTCACGGGTTGCCCCCTAGAATCAAGGCGAATGGAAGCCACCCGCATCATTGCCGTACGCCATGGCGAAACGGCCTGGAACGTCGACGCTCGCATCCAGGGCCAGTTGGACATCGGTTTGAACGATACCGGCCGCTGGCAGGCGCGCCGGGTTGGCGAAGCATTGGCCAGTGAACCGATCACCGCCGTTTATTCGAGCGACCTGGGCCGCGCGCATCAAACGGCGCAATCCATCGCCGAGACCACCGGCATCCCGGTGGTCGCCGATGAGGGCTTGCGCGAGCGCAGCTTCGGGATTTTCGAGGGCAAGACCTTCAACGAGATCCATGAGACCTGGCCGGACCATGCGCAAAACTGGCGCAAACGCATTCCCGAGTGGCAGCCCCCCGACGGCGGCGAATCGCTGCTCGAACTGCGCGAACGCGTGACGCGGACCATGCAGGAGCTTGCGGCGCGCCATCCGGGCGAGCAAATCGTGGTGGTTGCTCACGGCGGCGTGCTGGACTGCCTGTATCGCGTGGCGACCGGGCAGGAAGTCAATTCACCCCGCACCTGGGAACTGCCCAACGGCGCCATCAACCGGCTGCTGTGGACTCCCGAGGGCTTCACCCTGGTAGGCTGGTCCGACACCCAGCACCTGGACCACGAAGCCGCCGACGAAAACACCAGTTTCTGATCCCTTGGCGTGACAATCCGGGGATGGCATTGTCACCATTCCAGATCATCGTCTTCGCGACGCCTGTTTTCTTCCTGCTGATCGGCATCGAGTTCGCCTGGGGCTGGGCGCGCAAGCGCAACACCTACCGGCTCAACGACGCGATCAACAGCATCAGCCTGGGCATGCTCAGCGAAACCAGCAAGGTGTTCACCCGGCTGCTGCGCGTGGGAATCTACGGGGCGGTCTACACCACCGTGTCGCTGGTTCCGATCGACCTGGCCAAGGAGTTCTGGACCACCTGGTATGGCTGGCTGCTCGCGCTGTTGTTCTACGATTTCTGCTACTACTGGCTGCATCGCGCGGGCCACGAAAGCGCCGTGTTCTGGGCCGCGCATGTCGTGCACCACCAGAGCCAGGACTACAACCTTTCCACGGCGCTGCGGCAAACCAGTTCCGGCGCGTTCCTCGGCTGGTTGTTCTACCTGCCGATGGCGATCGCCGGCGTGCAGCCGCTGGTTTTCGGTGTGGTGGCGTTGATCGACCTGCTGTACCAGTTCTGGGTGCACACCGAACATGTGCCGAAGCTGGGCTGGTTCGACCGATGGTTCTGCTCGCCTTCCAACCACCGGGTGCACCATGCCATCAACGAGCACTACCTGGACCGCAACTACGGCGGCGTGCTGATCATCTGGGACCGGATCTTCGGCAGCTTCAAGGAAGAAGACGAGAAGTGCGTCTACGGCACGCGCAGTCCCTTGAACAGCTGGGACCCGCTGTGGTCCAACGCCGAGGTGTACTGGGGGCTGGCCAAGGACTCATGGCACGCCCGCAACTGGCTGGACAAATTGCGCGTCTGGTTCAAGCCGCCAGGCTGGCGCCCCGCCGATGTCGCGGCACGCTTTCCCAAGCCGGCGTTCGATGCCGCGAAAGCAGGACGCTTCCACCCGCCGGTCACTCGCAACGTGGCCTGGTTCGGCGCGATCCAGTTCGTCGTGCTGCTGCATTGCGTGGCGCTGTTCCTCTGGCATGCCGACCAGATGCCGCTGTCGCGATCGACAGTGTGGCTGGCAGCGTTGTCCGCAGGCCTGTGGGCGGTCGGGGCGGTGATGCAGGGACGTCTCTTCATGCTGGAAGTGCTGCTGGTCGAGGCAGCCGCGCTGGCGACGGCTACCGGGGCCGAAGGGCTGGTGGAACTGCACCGTGTCTTCAAGCCATTGGCGATGCTGCTTGCTATCGTTTATGTAGCGCAGCGCCTGCAGTTGCGGAGTGCACCGGCACGGTTCGGGCTGCTGCTGGTAGCCGGGTTGGCTTTTTCGCTGGCGGGCGACTGCTTCCTCATGTTCCCCGGCTTCTTCATCCCGGGCCTGGTGTCATTCCTCATCGCGCACCTGTTCTACATCGCATTGTTCCGGCAGGGCATGGCGTGGTTCCCAAGCCGCAGGGCCTTGTTCATCACCGTCGCGCTCGGCGCGGCCATGTACGCGTTCCTGTTCAATGGCTTGGACCCGGTGCTGAAGGTCGCCGTGGCTGCTTACGTCGCGGTGATTGCGTTGATGGCGGCGCAGGCGATCGGCCGTGCCGTCGTGCTGCGTGACCGCACGTCGATCGCGGTCGCCGTCGGCGCTGGCTTCTTCATGCTGAGCGATTCGCTGCTGGCCACCAACAGGTTCGCCTTCCCGTTTCCGATGGCGCAGTTCTCGGTGTTGGCCACTTACTACGTGGCCCAGATACTGATCGCCTGCAATGCCAAGCCCGGCGGCGCCGTTGCGGCAACTCAGTCGGCGAACAGCTCGCCCGCACTCTTCGGCGGCGTCACACCCAGGTGACGGAACGCCGCCAGCGTGGCGATCCGGCCGCGCGGCGTGCGTTGCAGGTAGCCCTGCTGGATCAGGTAGGGCTCGATCACGTCCTCGATGGTGTCGCGCTCTTCGCCGATACTGGCCGCTATGTTGTCCAGGCCGACCGGCCCGCCGTCGAAGCGGTGGATCACGCACTCCAGCAATTTGCGGTCCATCACGTCGAAGCCCTGCGGGTCGACGTCGAGCATCTTCAGCGCCTTGTTCGCGATCTCCTGGGTGATCTGCCCGTTTCCCTTGACCTCCGCGTAGTCTCGGACGCGGCGCAGCAGCCGGTTGGCGATTCGCGGCGTGCCGCGCGAGCGCTTGGCGATCTCGACGCCGCCTTCATCGTCCATCGGCGCCTTCAACAAGCCGGCGCTGCGCTTGACGATGCGCGCCAGTTCCTCGGCGGTGTAGAACTCCAGCCGCGCGACGATGCCGAACCGGTCGCGCAGCGGATTGGTGAGCATGCCCGCGCGCGTGGTCGCGCCCACCAGGGTGAAGGGCTGCAGGTCGAGCTTGATCGAACGCGCCGCCGGCCCCTCGCCGATCATGATGTCGATCTGGTAGTCCTCCAGCGCCGGGTACAGGATTTCCTCGACCACCGGCGACAGCCGATGGATCTCGTCGATGAACAGCACGTCGTTCTTCTCGAGGTTTGTGAGCAACGCGGCCAGGTCCTTCGGCTTTTCCAGCACCGGGCCTGAGGTCTGCCGCAAGTTCACGCCCAGCTCGTGCGCAATGATGTGCGACAGCGTGGTCTTGCCCAGGCCCGGCGGGCCGAACAACAGCACGTGGTCCATGGCCTCACCGCGTTTTTTTGCCGCGCTGATGAAGATCTCCAGCTGCTCGCGGGTCTTGGCTTGGCCGACATATTCCTGCAGCAGCTTCGGCCGCAGCGCGCGCTCGATCGCTTCCTCGTTCGGCGAGACAGGCGCGGCCGACACCACCCGCTTGGACGGCGGCACTTCGAAGTCGTCGGTCTGGATCGTCATTTATTCAGCGCCTTCAATGCCAACTTGATGCCTTCGCTCACGCCCACGTCCTTGGGCAGCACCTTCAGCGAAGCAGCCGCTTCCTTGTCGCTGTAGCCCAGCGCGACCAAGGCTTGCAGGATATCGGCCTGGGCATCGCCGCCCGCACCAGTCGCTCCAGCGCCCAGGTCGGCACCGAATTTTCCCTTCAGTTCGAGCAGCAGGCGCTCGGCGGTTTTCTTGCCGATACCCGGTACCTTGACCAGCCGGCCGGCATCCTGCGCCGTCACGGCCTGGGCAATATCCGCGACGCTCATGCCGCTCAGCACGGACAAGGCCGTGCGCGGGCCGACGCCCGAAATCTTGATCAGCAGGCGGAAGGCCTCCCGCTCGCCAGCCGAGCCGAAGCCGTAGAGCAATTGCGCGTCCTCGCGGACGACCAGGTGGGTCAGCAGCGTGACCTTCTCGCCCAGGCCCGGCAGGTTGTAGAAGGTACTCATCGGAACGTCGACCTCGTAGCCGACACCGTTGCAGTCCACCAGCACCTGCGGCGGGTTCTTGTCGCCCAGCGTTCCAGTCAATTTGCCTATCATTGGGGTCCCCGGCCCCTCGGGCCGTTGTCAGTTCTCCGGAATTATCAGCTTGATTCTCAAACATACGTTTTCCCCGCCCAGCAACACGCGCCTGGCGCACCTGTGCGGCCCCACCGACGAGCACTTGCGCACCATCGAGATGGCGTTGCAGGTGAAGATCGCCCACCGGCACGAGCAATTCAAGATCGAGGGGGCCAAGGCGAAAGCCCAGCACGCGCTCGAAGTGCTGCAAGCGCTCTACGAAATGGCGGGACGCCCGATTTCCGCAGACAAGGTGCAATTGATGGTGGCCGACGAGGCCCCGCTGTCGCAGGACGAGGATGGTGCGCAGGTGCTGCACACCCGCCGCACCGACCTGAAGGCGCGCACACCCACCCAGAGTGTGTACCTCGAGAACATCGCGCACCACGACATCACCTTCGCCATCGGGCCGGCCGGGACCGGCAAGACCTACCTGGCGGTCGCCTGCGCGGTCGACGCGCTCGAGCGCAGCGCGGTACAGCGCATCGTGCTGACTCGCCCGGCAGTGGAGGCGGGCGAGAAGCTGGGCTTCCTGCCCGGTGACATGCTCCAAAAAGTCGATCCCTACCTGCGGCCGCTGTATGACGCGCTGTACGACCTGATGGGTTTCGACAAGGTCACCAAGGCCTTCGAGCGGCAGGCGCTGGAAATCGCACCGCTGGCCTTCATGCGCGGACGCACGCTGAACAATGCGTTCGTGATCCTGGACGAGGCGCAGAACACGACGCCCGAGCAGATGAAGATGTTCCTCACCCGCATCGGCTTCGGCGCCAAAGCGGTCGTCACCGGCGACGTCAGCCAGATCGACTTGCCCAAGGGCCACCTGTCGGGCCTGGTGGAGGCCGAGCGCATCCTCAAGCGCGTCAAGGGTATCGCGCACACACGCTTCACCAGCAAGGACGTGGTGCGGCACCCTCTGGTCGCGCGCATCGTCGACGCCTACGATGCGGCGCGCAAGAGCGACCCCAAGGCATGAGGCCATGCACCTGACGCTGGATCTCGTCCTGCAGTTCGGGCGCTTCCCGAACGCCGCATCGCATCGCACGCTGCTGCGCAAGCCTCGCGTGGCGGCATGGATCGAGCCGGCCCTGAAGCATCCGGCTGAAATTGCCGTGCGCATCGTCGGTGAAGAGGAAGCGCGGGCACTCAACCTTCAGTACCGCGGACGCGACTATGCGACCAACGTCCTGACGTTCGACTACGCGCGCGATCCCTGGGTGGAGGCCGACCTGGTGCTCTGCGGGCCGGTGGTCGAGCGGGAAGCACGCGAGCAGGGCAAGACTTTGGAAGAGCACTACGCTCACCTGCTGGTCCATGGCGCGCTGCACGCGCAGGGCTACGACCACGAGACCAGCGAGCGCGACGCGCTGGAGATGGAGACGCTGGAGATCCTGCTGCTGGGATCACTGGGTTTCGCCAACCCGTATTGAATGGTCAACGCACTGTCAGCGGAATCGTCACTGGCCCGTCATTGACCAGGTGCACCTTCATGTCGGCCGCGAATTCGCCGGTCTGCACCACGGGATGCGCTGCGCGGGCCTGGGCCACGAAGTAGTCGTACAGCCGCCGCCCGTCGCCCGGCGCCGCCGCGTTGGTGAAGCTGGGGCGATTGCCGCCGGAGGTATCGGCTGCCAGCGTGAACTGGCTCACCACCAGCATGCCGCCGGCTATGTCCTGCACGCTGCGGTTCATCTTGCCGGCGTCGTCGCTGAAGATGCGCAGCTTCAGGATCTTTGCCAGCAGCCTGTCGGCCTGTGTTTCGCTGTCGCCGCGCTCTGCGCACACCAGCACCAGCAAGCCCGCGCCAATTTCGGCGATGGTCAGCCCGCCGACTTCGACGCGCGCCTGGCTCACCCTCTGGATCAGCGAGATCAGATCAGGTCCTTTTCATCGTCGAAATGCGCTTCCACGTCGGTGGGCAACAACTGGATGGTCGCGCGCAACCCGGGGACGGCGCTCATGAGGGCCTGCTCCACTGAGCCTCGCACGGCGGCGGCGCGGCCCAGCGTCCAGCTCGCCGGCATGTGCATGTGCAGGTCGACGAAGCGCCGCTGGCCGGAGCGGCGGCTGGAGATGTGGTCGAAGCGGATCGTATGGTGCTTGAACGACGCCAGCGTCTTGTCGATCTCGGCCATCACTTCGGGCTCCAGCGCTTCGTCCATCAGGCCTTGCGATGACTTCCACATCAGGGCCGCGCCTTCACGCAGGATGTTCAGCGCCACCCCGATGGCGACGGCCGGATCCAGCCATCCCCAGCCCGTGAACACGACAAGCGCTATGCCGACCACGACGCCGGCGGAGGTCCAGACGTCCGTGATGAGGTGGCGCGCATCGCCTTCGAGTGCGATCGAGCGATGCTCGCGCCCGGACTGAAGCATCACCCAGGCCAGCGCGCCATTGAAAGCCGAACTCAGCACGGACAACGCCAGACCCCAACCCAACTGGTCGAGCGCCTGCGGATGCAAGATCCGCTGCACGGCGGCCCAGACGATGCCCAGCGCCGCGACGAAGATCATCAGGCCTTCGAACCCGGACGAAAAATACTCGGCCTTGTGGTGACCATACGGATGATCGGCATCGGCGGGACGCCGGGCGATCGTGACCATCAACAGCGCGAAAGCCGCGCTGGCGAGATTGACGACGGATTCCATCGCATCCGACAACAGGCCGACCGAATCGGTGATCCACCAGGCCAGGGTTTTCAGCGCGATGGTGAGGACGGCGACGGCAATCGAGACCCGCAGCAATGTGCGGGGCGGAATGGATCTCGCGGTATCTCTCAGCGCCATGCGCGCATTGTCGGTGCTAATGGGGGCGGCCCGGATAGATCAGCAGCGACGGTTCCACCTGCGCCAGCGCCAGGAAATCCCGGTCGTTGTGGACCAGCAATGCCCCATGCTCCAGCGCGACGGCTGCGATCAGGCAGTCCGTGGACTTGCGGATGGTCAGGCCCATGGCCCGCGCGCGGCGATAAAGGATCGACGCGATCTCGTAGGTCGAGAACTCCCGCGGCTCCAGCAAGGGCATGGCGTACAACAGGTTTCTCAGGCTCTCGAAGCCGGCATCGGAGCGGGCACCTTGCAGGATTTCCTGGACGATGATACCGGTGACGGCGATCTCTTCCTGGCCGTCCCGGAAATCGACGAAACGCGTCGAGTCGGTTTCGATGTTGCGCGCACGGTTGATCCAGACCGAGGAATCGACCAGCAGCATCAGGTTTTCTTTCCCGGCTTTTTCACGGCCGCCTTCCTTGCCGGAGCGGCCGGCGTGACCTTGTACGCGGCCCTTCCTTGCTCCACGCGGTAACGCCCCACTTCGTCGCCGCGCGCTTCGGGCGCCTTCGGGTCGTATTCGGGATCGATGTCGCCAACGCCCATGAAGTCACGAAAGCGCGGCCTGTGCGCGCGGGCTACCATTTCGCGCAGGGCGCGATCGACCACCTCGCGCTTGCTGCGTGCGCCCGACAGCTTGATCGCTTCCGCGACAAGGTCTTCATCGATATCGATGTTGGTGATCATGGCTGCAATTGTACAAGTTATGTACAAAATAGCAACACGACCTGGGTCCAAGCAAGGGTTGATCCCGACTCCGGCCCAGGTGGCGCTGGCTAGCATCCAGAGGCGCGGCCTTCGCGCCCATACCCAAAGAGGATCCTCATGAAGAAACCAGCGCAAACCCTGTTCCTGGCCTTTGGCGGCCTGCTCATCCTGGGCGCATGCTCCATGCCCGTTCAAGCACCAGCTCCGGCGGCCGGCGCTTCCGGCCTCACGCGTGTTCTGGTCGGCAGGGCCGATGTTTCGGTGCCGGGGCGCGAAGCGGTGGTCGCGCGCGTCGAGGTCGCGCCGGGCGCCAAGGCGGGCCGCCACACCCATCCGGGCGACGAAATCAGCTATGTGATGGAAGGCGAGGCCACGCTGCTGGTCGACGGCCAGCCGCCGCGCAAGGTGAAGGCCGGCGAATCGTTCGTCATCCCTGCGGGCGTGGTCCACGATGCGCACAACGACTCGAATGCGCCGATCAAGCTGGTTGGCGTGTACGTCGTCGAAAAGGGCAAGCCGCTCGCCTCGCCGGCTCCCTGACGCGCCGCACGGTCACGCCAAGGTGATCTTGGCGAATTTGCGCTTGCCGACCTGAACAATGTAAGTGCCGGCGGCCAGCTTCAGCGATTTGTCGCCTATGACGCTGGAATCGACGCGCACACCGCCGCCGTCGATCAGGCGGTTGGCCTCGCTGGTCGAAGGTGCCAGGCCAGCTTGCTTGAGCAACGCGCCTATGCCCAGCGGCGCGCCGCTGAGTTTCACTTCGGGAATGTCATCCGGCACACCGCCCTTGCTGCGGTTGATGAAGTCCTGCTCCGCGGCATCGGCCGCCTGCGCGTCGTGGAAGCGCGCCGTGATTTCCTTGGCCAGCATCACTTTCGCGTCCTTCGGGTTGCGGCCTGCCTCGATTTCCTTCTTCAACGCGGCGATCCCGGCCTCGCTGCGAAAGCTCAGCAACGTGTACCAGCGCCACATCAGGTCGTCGGAAATCGAAAGCACTTTCGCAAACATCGTGTTCGCGTCCTCGTTGATGCCGATGTAGTTGTTCTTGCTCTTGGACATCTTCTCGATGCCGTCCAGGCCTTCGAGCAGCGGCATGGTCAGGATGCATTGCGGCTCCTGCCCGTATTCCTGCTGCAGGTGACGCCCCATCAGCAGGTTGAATTTCTGGTCGGTGCCGCCGAGTTCCAGATCGCTCTTCAGCGCCACCGAGTCATAGCCTTGCATCAGCGGGTAAAGGAACTCATGGATGCTGATCGAGCTGCCGGCCTTGAAGCGCTCGTGGAAGTCGTTGCGCTCCATCATCCGTGCCACCGTGTACTTCGCGGCCAACTGGATCATGCCGCGCGCACCGAGCGGGTCGCTCCATTCGCTGTTGTAGCGAATCTCGGTCTTTGCCGGGTCCAGCACCATGCTGGCCTGCTTGTAGTACGTTTCCGCGTTGGACTTGATCTGTTCCGCCGTCAGCGGCGGGCGTGTCGCGTTGCGCCCCGAAGGGTCGCCGATCATCGAGGTGAAGTCGCCGATCAGGAAGATCACCGTGTGCCCCAGGTCCTGCAACTGCCTCATCTTGTTGAGGACCACGGTGTGCCCGATGTGGATGTCGGGCGCTGTAGGATCAAGTCCGAGCTTGACGCGCAGCGGAATCCCGGTTGCTTCCGATTTCGCCAGCTTCTGCAGCCATTCTTCTTGCGGAATCAGCTCTTCGGTCCCGCGCAACGAAATTGCCAGCGCTTCGCGCGCACGATCGGTTACCGGATATTTTGTAACAGAGGCTTGATTCATAAGGAGTTTTTCTGGATCGGCGCATGCGTCGTCGGTATACTCGCGCCAGTTTTTGTCGAAGCCGATTCTAGTTCCGGCATTTTTCCCCGCTTCCGGGCCTCACGTGCAAACGTGGGGGAACTGCCCGCCCGGATGTAGGACAAACCTGATCCCCTGTAAGGACGCAGCATTGAAGAACGGTTTGGTTGCCGCCGGCGAACAGCTTTTGTCTCGCGCGGCGCATGCGCTCGAACACCACCCGAAGCACGTCACGGCCCTGATCGCCGCGCTGCTGCTTTGCGGCGGCGGCGGCGCCTTCGCCGTCGCTTCGCTGGATCCCGATCCTTCGAGCGTCTCCGTGCGCCAGGTCCTGGAGGCGGTGAAGCCGCTGCCCCTGACCGAGCAATTGCAGGCGCTCGATGTTCACAGGTTCAACCTGTTCCGCTCGGACGTCACTCGCGCCAGCGACACCGTGGAAGCGCTGCTCGGCCGTCTCGGCGTCGATGACCCGCAGGCTGCTGCTTATCTGCGCGGCGATGCGACATTCCGCGCCCAATTGATGGGCCGCGCGGGCCGCGCTGTCACTGCGGAAGCGAACGACACGCACGCGCTGGACAAGCTCAGCGCGCGCTGGGCCCCCGAGGACGACGGCACCTTCAAGCGCCTGGTGATCGAGCGTACTGCCGCCAACCATTTCGCTTCACGCATCGAAACCGCGCCGCTGGTGGCGGCAACGCGCATGGGCAGCGCCACGATCCGCACCTCGCTGTTCGCTGCCGCCGACGAGGCCCGCATTCCCGACAGCGTTATCGGCCAGATCATCCAGATCTTCTCCGGCGACATCGATTTCCATCGCTCGCTGCACGGCGGCGATCGCTTCAATGTGGTGTACGAAGCGCTCGAAGCGGACGGCGAGCCGATGCGTACCGGCCGCATCCTGTCGGTCGAATTCATGAACAACGGCAAATTGCACCAGGCCATGTGGTTCCAGGAGCCGGGGAGCAAGGGCGCCTATTACACGCCGGACGGCAAGGCGCTGGACACTTCCTATCTGGCGTCGCCAATGGAATTCTCGCGGGTGACGAGCAGCTTTGCGATGCGCTTTCACCCGGTGCTGCATCAGTGGAAGGCGCACCTGGGCACCGACTACGGCGCGGTGATGGGCACGCCGGTTCGCACCGTCGGCGATGGCGTGGTCGAATTCGCCGGTGAGCAGAACGGCTTCGGCAACGTGGTGATCGTCAAGCACAACAACACCGACGAAACGGTTTACGCGCACCTGAGCCGCATCGACGTGCGGGCCGGCCAAAGCGTGAACCAGGGCCAGCACATCGGCGCCGTGGGAATGACCGGCTGGGCCACCGGGCCGCACTTGCACTTCGAATTTCGCGTCAACGGCGTCCACCAGGATCCGGCGGCGATCGCCAGGCGCAACGATGCGGCGCCTCTGAGCGCTGCCGCCAGGCCCGAGTTCGACCGCGTCGCGCGCTCCATGCGTGTCCAGTTGGACGCAGCCGCCTCGGCCAACGTGGTCGCGAGCGCGGACTAGGTCCTCTTTCGCGGCGTGGCGCGAGCCCGCTAATATCGCCGCATGCCTGACCTCTACATCGGTCTCATGTCCGGCACGTCGCTCGACGGCGTGGATGGCGTGCTGGCTGACTTCGCGCCGGCCACGCCGCTGGTACTGCGGCACGCCACTGCGCCGTTCGCCGCCGGCTTGCGCGCCGAGTTGCTGGCCCTGAACACCTCGGGCCCCGACGAATTGCATCGCGCCGCACTGGCGGCCAATGCGCTCATGCGGGTCTATGCGCAGGTCGTTGCCGAGCTGTTGGCCGGCGGCGGGGTGCCGGGCAGCACTGTCACCGCCATCGGCGCACACGGCCAGACCGTACGCCACCGGCCCCAGCAGTTCGACGGCACCGGCTACACCTTGCAGCTGTGCCAGCCCGCGTTGCTCGCCGAGCTGACCGGCATCGACGTGGTGGCCGATTTCCGCAGTCGCGATGTCGCGGCCGGTGGCCAGGGAGCCCCGTTGGCTCCGTTTTTCCATCAATCCTGGTTCGGTCGCAGCGGCGAATCCGTGGGCGTGCTCAACATCGGCGGGATTTCGAATCTCACGCTGCTACGGGCCGATGGCTCGATGGTGGGCTTTGACTGCGGCCCGGGCAATGGCTTGATGGACAGCTGGTGCGTGCAGCACATGGGCCAAGCCTACGACGCCGGCGGTGCTTGGGCCGCCGGCGGCCAAGTGCTGCCGCCACTGTTGGCGGCGTTGCTGGCCGAGCCGTATTTCAGCCAGCCGCCGCCCAAGAGCACCGGCCGCGACCTGTTCAACCAGGCATGGCTCAGCGGACAGCTGAACGCGTTCGGCAACGCCTCGCCGGCCGACATCCAGGCGACGCTCGCCGAATTGACGGCTCGTGCTTGCACCGATGATGTGCTGCGTCACGAGCCGGGACTGCGCCGCCTCGTGGTGTGCGGCGGCGGTGCGCTCAACGGCTACCTGATGCAGCGACTGCAGGCTTTGTTGCCCGACACACACGTGTCCTCCAGCGCCGAATGGGGCCTGCCGCCGCTGCAAGTCGAGGCCACGGCATTTGCGTGGCTTGCGCGCAAGACGATACGGCGCGAAAAGCTGGAACTGCAAAGCACAACGGGCGCCAGAGGCGCCCGTGTGTTGGGTTGTATCTATCCGGCCTAAGGCCGGCAGGCTCAGGTCGAGAAGCTCGATCCGCAGCCGCAAGTGCTGGTGGCGTTCGGGTTCTTGATCACGAACTGGGCGCCCTGCAGGTCTTCCTTGTAGTCGATCTCGGCGCCGACCAGGTACTGGTAGCTCATCGCGTCGATCAACAGCGAAACGCCGTTCTTGGTCATCACGGTGTCGTCCTCGTTCGTGACCTCGTCGAACGTGAAGCCGTACTGGAAGCCGGAGCAGCCGCCGCCTTGCACGAACACGCGCAGCTTCAGGTCCGGATTGCCTTCTTCGGCGATCAGGTCCGCGACTTTCGCGGCCGCGCTGTCGGTAAACACCAGCGGGGCGGGCATTTCGGTCTGTAGGTTTTCGGCAACTGCGCTCATCGGTACTCCGGGGGAATGACTATCTCGACTAATAGTACTGCAAATTGGTCGGGAATTCAGGTCACGGGTTATTTGACGCCAGCTTGAGTAAGGGCTTTTCTTCGTCCTCGAGGGGCTTCAACTGGCCGGTGATCATCGCGCCCTGGTGCATTTCAAGCGCCCTGTAGTTCACATCCCCTTCGATCCGGGCGCGGGGCTGCAGTTCCAGCAATTCCTTGGCGTAGACGGCGCCCCGCACGGTGCCATTGATGATCACATGGTCGGCATGAATCTCGCCTTGCACCATGGCCGCTTCAGAAATGACCAGGATGCTGGGCTGCTCGGGGCTGGCGCGGGTATCGCCGATCACCTCGCCGTCGATGCGAAGGCCCTCGGTGAATTTCAGGTTGCCTTCGATGCGGCTGCCTTGAGCGATCAGGCTCTTGATGGGGGGTTGCGCCTTCTTGCCGAACATGGATGCTCCTGAAGTACTGCCTGCTACAGCTTTATGCTCTGCACGGCTCGAGTGGCCGTCCCTTCCACCAGCTTGGCGGATACGTTTTTTACCACGGCCTGGGGGGGCAAGTCGACCATTCCCTCGACGCGGCGGTACTGGCTGAAACGCAGCGGCTGCGCGCCACCGGGCAATTCCATCATCCAGGGCTTGCCGTTCAGGGTGCCGGCGATGCTCATTTCAAGCTTGCCGCGAAACTCCGGGGCGTTCTTCACCGGCTGGATGACCAGCACCTGCCACTTCAACTGCGAGCCGCCGCCCACCACTTCGGCCTGCAAGCCGCGAATGGTCACGCCCTCGGCGCCGCTCGCCGGCATCAACTTCTCGAAGAAGCCCAGGTCGTCGCGCAGCGCGCGGTTCTCCGATTCCAGCGCCTTGACCTGGGCGGTCAGCCGTTCCTGGGTCGCCTTCTCGGCGGTGATCAGGCTGGCCGACGTGTTGAAGATCGACTGGGCCTTGTCGCGCTCCTCGCGCAGTTTGGCCATGTCGATGCGCAGGCGCAGCAGTTCCTCCTTGGCCCCGGTGTCGAGCCCCGCGATGTCCTTGCCGAATTCGAACGCCCACAAGGCGATGGCGGCGCAGAAACCCAGCACGATCGCGGCGCTAGCCCAGCGCAGCGGCCAGGGCATCGCGCTGCGCACCGCCATGCGCGGCGCGCTGATGGTCAGGCGGCGGCGAAGGAGTCTGAAACGCATTTCGGCATCAGGAGTGTCAACTCATCAATACTGCCCTAAAACAACAAAGCCGCACCAAGCGAACTTGTGCGGCTTTGTATCGGCAGCCTAAAGCTGCCTGGCTTAGCGCTTGGAGAACTGCTTGCGGCGGCGTGCGGAGTGCAGGCCGACCTTCTTGCGTTCCACTTCGCGCGCGTCGCGCGTCACGAAGCCGGCTTGCGACAGCGCGGGCTTGAGGGCCGCGTCGTAGTCGATCAGCGCGCGCGTGATGCCGTGGCGAGCCGCACCGGCCTGGCCCGACTCACCGCCGCCGTGGACGTTGATCTTGATATCGAAGGTCTCGACGTGATTCGTCAAGAACAGGGGTTGCTTGACGATCATGATCGAAGTCTGGCGACCGAAGAACTCCTGGATGTCCTTGTCGTTCACGGTGATCTTGCCCGTGCCCTTTTTCATGAACACGCGGGCGACGCTGCTCTTGCGGCGGCCAGTGCCATTGTTCCAATCACCGATCATGATCTCGCTCCCATCTGGGCATCAGGCAGTTCCAGCAGCTTGGGCTGCTGGGCGGTGTGGGGATGCTCGGCACCGCCATACACCTTGAGTTTCTTGATCATCGCGTAGCCGAGCGGGCCCTTGGGCAGCATGCCCTTGACGGCCTTTTCCAGCGCGCGGCCGGGGTGCTTGGCTTGCATGTCGCGGAAGTTGGTGGCGCTGATGCCGCCCGGGTAACCCGAGTGGCGGTAGTACACCTTGTCCTGGTTCTTCGTGCCGGTCACCCGGATCTGCGAAGCGTTGATGATGACGATGAAGTCACCGGTGTCGACGTGAGGCGTGTAAATGGCCTTGTGTTTGCCGCGCAAACGGAGAGCAACTTCGCTGGCTACTCGTCCGAGGACCTTGTCGGTCGCGTCAATCACAAACCACTCGTGCACCACGTCAGCGGGTTTGGCGCTGAA
>JAQGMS010000086.1 GCA_028292245.1 Ramlibacter sp. | reverse complement strand
AGAAGGCAGGCTCCTGGTAGTCGGAACGGTAGGTGACGTTGTTGTGTCCTTCACGCATGAAAGAGCTCCAGGGTTGATGTTGACGTGGGAAGGATCAGGCCGAAAGCGGGCTCAGGTCCAGTGTTTCAAGACCAGCCTCCTGCGAAGCGCGCAGCAGCTGCTTGTCGGCAGAAACCATGAGAACCGCGCCGGTCGCCTTGGCGCACGCCAAGTGCAGTGCGTCCAGCGTCCCCAGCGGAGAATCGAGCCGCTCGATCAAGTCGCCAGCCAGGTTGAACGTGGCGGCATCGATGGCGTGAAAGCGCAGCGTGCCCCCGGCAATTTCCTTGAGGAGTTGCTGTGTCGCTTTGCCCACGAAATCGATTCCTATCGTCCCCATCCGCAGGCGCCGTTTCAACACCGAACGGAACTCGGTCACGGTGAGGGATGAAATCGCCATGCGATGCTTCACGTCCATCGCGAACGCCTCCATATCCGAGGTCCGGTCCTCGGTGAGGTAGCGCTTGACGAACGCGCTGGTGTCCACATAGGCGTGTTCCGTCATGTGCCGCGCCTGTCACGTTCCTCGCGAATCAATTTCGACGAGTCCACCTCTTGCACGGGAGCCAGCGCGCGCAACCAAGCCAATGATTCGACGACAGGTGACGCCGACTCGACCGGCAGGATGCGGGCGATCGGCTCGCCATTGGAAATCAGCACCAGTTCCTGCTCTTCAGCCAGTGTCTGCGGCAGCCGTGGAATGGCCGAACGCAGTTCGCGAACATTGATAGTTTTCATGGCGTGTCACAGAATTTGTTATCGTGTCACCAGTATAGCCCCATATCCCGATCCCAGATCCTTCAGGCGTACAGGCTCTCCAGGAAGTTCGATTTTCTGAGTTCATGGTAGTCGCGCACCTGCGCGACCACATGGGGTCCGGCCAGTTCGCTGGCCTCGTGGCTCGTGCACACGGCCACCGCTCGCATGCCGGCGCGCCGCGCCGCTTCGATGCCGAACGGCGCATCTTCGAAGACGATGCACTGCCGCGCATCCACGCCCAGGCGCCGCGCCGCCTCCAGGAAGATCGCGGGTTCCGGCTTGCCCGGCAATCCTTCGTCGCCGCCCACCACCGCGTGCGGCGCGCTTTCCATCTTCAAGTGCGAGAAGGCGAAGGAGATGTTGTGCTTGTCGCCGGCGGTGCCCACGCCCACCTTCAGGCCGCGCGCGACCGCGTCCGCGGCGAAGCGACGGAAGCCGCCGACTTCGGCGAACACCGGGGTGAACAGCTCGCGGTAGATCGCTTCCTTCTCGTGGATCAGCAGCAGCGCTTCTTCATGCGGCACGTCGCGTTCGAACACCTCGCGCATGCATTCCAGCCCGGTACGGCCCGTCGTGCGCCGCATCAGCTCGGCCACTTCAATTTGCACGCCGTGCCGCCGCATGAACTCGATCCAGCTCTTGGCATGCCACGGCATCGAGTCGATCATGGTGCCGTCCATGTCAAAGATGAGGGCTGCCGTCTTCATCTAGACGCCTTGCTTGAGCGACGCTTCGATGAACGGGTCGAGGTCGCCGTCCAGCACCTTCTGGATCGCCGAGATCTCGACGCCGGTGCGCAGGTCCTTGATGCGGCTGTTGTCCAGCACGTAGCTGCGGATCTGGTGGCCCCAGCCGACGTCGGTCTTGGTGTCCTCGAGCTTTTGCTGCTCTTCCATCTTCTTGCGCATCTCGTGGTCGTACAGCCGCGAGCGCAGGCGTTTCCAGGCGACGTCGCGGTTGCTGTGCTGACTGCGGCTGTCCTGGCACTGCACCACGATGTTGGTGGGGATGTGCGTCAGGCGCACGGCCGAATCGGTCTTGTTGATGTGCTGGCCGCCGGCGCCGCTGGCGCGGTAGGTGTCGACCCGCACGTCGGCGGGATTGATGTCGATCTCGATCGAGTCGTCGATCTCAGGATAGACGAAGACGCTGGCGAAACTGGTGTGGCGCCCGCCCGACGAATCGAACGGCGACTTGCGCACCAGCCGGTGCACGCCGGTTTCGGTGCGCAGCAGGCCATACGCATAGTCGCCTTCGAGCTTGATGGTGGCGCTCTTGATGCCAGCCGTGTCGCCCGGCGTTTCGTCCTCGACCGTGGTCTTGAAGCCCTTGCGCTCGGCGTACTTCAGGTACTGGCGCAGCAGCATGCTGGCCCAGTCGCAGGCTTCGGTACCGCCGGCGCCGGCCTGGATGTCCAGGAAGGCGTTGAGCGGGTCGGCCGGGTTGTTGAACATGCGCCGGAACTCCAGCGCCTCGACGTCCTTGGCGAGCTTCGCACCCTCGCCTTCGATGGTGGCCAGCCCGGCGTCATCGCCCTCGGCCTTGCTCATCTCGAACAGCTCGAGGTTGTCCGACAGTTCGCTGGTGAGCTTGGACAGCGTTTCCACCACGCCATCGAGCTGCTTTTTTTCCCGGCCCAGTTCCTGGGCCTTCTTGGAGTCGTTCCAGACTTGCGGGTCTTCCAGCGACGCGTTGACGGTCCTCAGGCGCTCCGACTTGGCATCGAAGTCAAAGATACCCCCGGAGGGCTTGGGTGCGGGCGGAAAGATCGGCCAGCTGGTTGCCGATCTGGTTGATGCGTTCTGCTTCCATGTGCGAAATCTCGATTCTTGTGAACCGGGGATTTTCGCACGGCTATTGGCGGAACGCCCCCAGCTTGGCTTGCGCGCCCCGATTTCCCATCGTGGCGGCGCGTTCCAGCCAGCGCACGGCCAGCGTGGAGTCGCGCTGCACGGTGACGCCTTCCATGTAGGCGATGCCCAGGAAGTAACTCATCTCGCCGCGGCCGAACCGGATGCCCTCGCTGGTGGCCTTGCCCGAGCGCTTGACCACCGCCGGCACGTCGCCCTGGCCGTTGGCGTAGGCGTGCATCTGTTGGACGGTAGCGGCGTAGAAATTGTCGCGGGCCTGGCTCGCCAGGACCCGGCTGGGCGCCGTCGCCACGAGTTCGTCGGCCAGCACGGGCAGGGCTTCGAAGGGCGTCATGCCGCCGGCCATGCGCGGCGAATACCAGGCGCGCAGCATCACCTTGTCCAGCGGCATCAGGGCGTCCACCTTGCCGGGGAAATAGCTCAGCACCGTCTGACCGGCCGGGTGGCCGCGCACGCCCATCACATGCATGGCTTCGTGGTAGGCGCAGCGCCAGGCGTCCTTGGAGCGCATTTGCACTGTGGCCGAATCAATCTTCGTCTCGGCGCGGAAGTCCAGGAAGGTCACGCAAGGCTGGTTGTCTTCCAATTGCGTGTCGGAGGTGATCTCGACGCTGAGGTTGGCGGCCTGTTCGGCGTCCGGCAGGTTGCTCACGTCGATCAGCTTGACACCCGCCTCAGCCGTGACGGCGCGCAAGGCTTGCAGGGTATGGTCGCGGTGCACGGCGGAGTTGACGCCGTGGATGCGCACGCGGATGTCGCTTTCCCAGCGCACGATGCGGGTCGGCGTGCCGCTCTGGTGCCAGAGCACTTCCCACAGCGTGGCCAATCCCTGGTCGAACTCATCCGCCAGGGCAGCGCAAGGCCATGTCATAGCCGCCAGCAACAGTCCCCAACAAATCCGACGCATTCGTCACTCCGAACACACTTGGTGACCAAAGTGTGAGGTAGGACTTGTCCTACTTCAAGCGCTGTTACTTCTTGAGCTTGGACTGAAGTAGCCCAACGGTAATTTGTCGCATTTGCGCCCCGGATTTCAGGCTTGCAGGAACTCCTCGATCAGGCGCGCCACCTGTTCGGGCTGGTCGTGGTGGAGCATGTGGCCGGCCTCCTGGACCACCGCCCGCCGCACGTCGGGTATCAGCGTCAGTCGTTCGTGGTACTCCGCGAGGGTGAACTTGCCTTGCCACCACTGGGACAGGCTGTCGTGGCTGGTCTCCACCGCCAGCGTGGGTGCGCTGATCGATTTGTAGATTTCCAGCACTTCCTCGACGCGGTACAGCTGGGCGTTGGTGATCTTGTGTGCCGGATCGCCCAGGATATGCCAGCGGCCCTGTGCATCGGGCCTGGCCCAGTGGCCGGCCAGCCAATCTGCCTTGTCCCGGTCCAGGCGTTGGTTGGTCTTCATCAGGCGCCGCGCGACGCCGTCGGCCGACTCGTAGGACTTGAGCGCCAGATCGCCACGGTGGAAGGCCTTGAGCTCGTCCATCCATTTCGCGTAGCGCCTGGGCGCCTGGGACGGCCGGGTGGCGGCCATGCCGAAACCCTCGAGATTGACCAGCCGCCGGATGCGCTCGGGCCGCGAGCCCGCATACAACATCGCCACGTTTCCGCCCATGCTGTGACCGACCAAGTCAGCCGGCACGCCGGGCGAGTAGTGGTCCAACAAAAAATCCAGGTCGGCGAGGTAGTCGGGGAACCAGTAGTTGTCGGCGTCGGGCGTTTGCGTGAGGCCGTAGCCGCGCCAATCCGGCGCGATGACGTAATGATCGCGCTCGAAGGCGTCCACAACGAACTGGTAGGACGCTGCCACATCCATCCACCCATGCACCATGACCAGCGGTACCTTGCCCGGTGCGGGCTCACCCCAGACCAGCACGTGGTACTTGAGGTTGCGGATCGGGACAAACTGGTTGCGAAAGAGTCTTTTGGGTTGGTACATCGGCTCGGCGCTTGCTACATTGGCAACCATCATAAGGAGGAATATGAACCCCCACGCTCACTTCCGTTCGCTGCCCCCAGAGTGGGCGCAGGCCCCCCTAGAGGCGGCTCGTCGAGAGGCCTGAGCCATGGGCGTCAGTCAAGGCAGGGACAACTATGCAAGCCTGCACTCGGGCTTTCGCTGGCAAGTGCCCGAGTACTTCAATATCGCCCAGGCCTGCTGCACGCGCCGGGCGCATCAGGCCGACGCGATCGAGCGCACCGCCATCCGCGCCCACGGCGCGCCGGCGGGGGCCGAATACCTCTCCTATCTTGAACTGCAGATGCGCGCCAACGCCCTGAGCCACCTGCTGGCGGGCCTGGGCGTGCAGCGCGGCGACCGGGTCGCGATCGTCATGCCGCAGCGCTTCGAAACAGCGATCGCCTACATCGCGGTGTTCCAGCTGGGCGCCGTGGCGATGCCGCTGTCGATGCTGTTCGGACCCGAGGCGCTGGAATACCGGCTGCAGGACAGCGCGGCCGTGGTCGCGATCTGCGACGAGAGCTCGGTCGCCAACGTGAAGGCGGTGCGCGGCCAATGCCCCGCATTGCGCACCTTGATCGGCGTCGGCGCGGCAGCCTCGGAGGCGGACTTGGACTATGAAGCCGAGCTGGCGCGCCAGCGCACCGGGTTCACGCCGGTGCGGACCCGGGCCGACGAGGGCGCGGTGCTGATCTACACCAGCGGCACCACCGGCCCGCCCAAGGGCGCCTACCTGCCGCACCGCGCGCTGATCGGCAACTTGCCGGGTTTCGTGTGCAGCCAGAACTGGTTCGGCTTCGACGGCAAGAAGAACGAGCAATCCCATGCGGTGTTCTGGTCGCCGGCGGATTGGGCCTGGACCGGCGGCCTGATGGACGCGCTATTGCCCACGCTGTATTTCGGCCGTCCCATCGTGGCATTCAACGGGCGCTTCAGCCCGGAGCTGGCTTTCACGCTGATGCAGGAGCATGGCGTGACGCACACCTTCCTGTTCCCCACCGCGCTGAAGGCGATGATGAAGGCGTATCCCGAGCCCGAAAAGCAATTCCACCTGCAGCTGCAAGCGATGATGAGCGCGGGCGAGGCCGTCGGCGACGCGGTGTTTGCCTATTGCCGTGACCACCTGGGCATCACAGTGAACGAGATGTTCGGCCAGACCGAGATGAACTACGTGGTCGGCAATTGCTCGATGAACGGCCGCACCGAGGGCGGGCTCGGCTGGCCGGCCCGGCCCGGCAGCATGGGCCGCGCGTATCCGGGGCACCGGGTGGCGGTGATCGACGAGGAGGGCAACGAATGCCCGGCCGGCGTGCCCGGCGACGTCTCGGTGAACCGCTACGACGTCCATGGCCATCCCGACCCGATCTTCTTCCTGGGCTATTGGAAGAACGAGAGCGCCACGCGCGGCAAGTTCACCGGTGACTGGTGCCGCACCGGCGACCTGGCGGCGCGCGACGACGACGGCTATCTCTGGTACCAGGGCCGCGCCGACGACGTGTTCAAGGCCGCGGGCTACCGCATCGGCCCGAGCGAGATCGAGAACTGCCTGGTGAAGCACCCGGCCGTCATCAATGCCGCCGTGGTGCCCAAGCCGGACCGCGAGCGTGGCGCATTGGTGAAGGCTTTCGTGGTGCTGTCGCCCGACTTCGCCGCCTCACGCGCGCAGTCGGGGCCGAACTCAGGCGCCTTCGACGCGCAATTGATCGCGCAACTGCAATCGCACGTGAAGGGCAAGCTCGCCCCCTACGAGTACCCGAAGGAGATCGAATTCATCGATGCGCTGCCGATGACGACTACGGGAAAGGTGCAGCGGCGGGTGTTGCGGCTGCAGGAGGAGGCGAAGTCAAGGAGTGTTTGAGGGCCGCGGTTTCTTGAACGCAGAGGACGCAAAGGTTGCGCAGAGAACGCAGAGGAAGCCAAGAGTCAACTTTGCATTGGATGTTCTCTGCGTCCTTTGCGAATCCTCTGCGCCCTCTGCTTCAAAAATACCTCACGCGTAAAGAACCTGGCAATTCTCGCAATAGAAACTTCGCCGCATCGTCTTGCCCAGATGCCCCTTGCTGAACGGGATATCGCACCGCGGGCAAATGCGCTTGGTGTGTGCCAGCCAGTGCTTCCTCAGCACATAGGCCTTCTTCCATTCGAAGAAATCGAAACTGTATTGCCGCGCCTGGCGCACCAGCTCGCGCAGCTTCGCGGCGGGGAGGGCGCCGATGGTGGAGAGGGGGTGCACGCGGATGCGGAACAGCACCTCGTTCTTGATGATGTTGCCCACGCCGGCGAAGATGTCCTGGTCCAGCAATGCATCGCATGCCAGCATGCCGGGCTGCGCGCGCAGCCGCTTGCGCGCGAGCGCCGGGTCCCAGCAGTCCGACATCACGTCGGTGCGCCAGTCGTAGACCTCATCGAGCGGCTCCTCGATGAAGCGCACCGAGCAGCTGTAGAAATTCAGTTCGCCCCTGGCAAAGCCCAGCCCCAGGCGCACCGGCGAGTCCTTGCGCTCGTTGATGCGGTAGCTGCCCCACAGCATGAAATGCACGCGCAGCGAGAACTTCGGCATCTCGACCAGGAAGTGCTTGCCCCAGCTGCGCAACGCGACGATGCGCTGGTTCACGAGGCGCTCTTTCTCGATGCCCGTGTTTCCTTCCACCCGCAGGATCTTCTTGCCCTGGAATCCTATGGCCTCGTTCTTGAGGATGACGATGGAGGGGCCTTCGGGCATGGCGGTGCGCTCTGCGCGTCGTTGTGGAAAATCGATTATTCTGCGCAGCTCACCCAGCCTTTGTAGTCATTCTTCCCATGCAAAAAGTCCAACTCGGCCAAAGCGACCTGCACGTCACGCCCATCTGCCTGGGCACCATGACCTTCGGCGAACAAGTCGACGAAGCCACGGCCCACGCCATCCTCGACCGTTCGCTGGAGCGCGGCGTCAATTTCATCGACACCGCGGAGATGTACGCCGTGCCGTCCCGCGCCGAAACCTACGGGGCGACGGAAACCATCATCGGCAACTGGTTCGCGAAGAATCCGGGTGCGCGCGAGAAACTGGTGCTGGCCACCAAGGTCGCCGGCCCTTCGCGCGGCATGCCGTGGGTGCGCGAAGGCGGCGGCCTGACGGCCAAGGACATCGCCGCGTCGTGCGAAGCGTCCCTGAAGCGCCTGAAGACCGACGTCATCGACCTCTACCAGATCCACTGGCCCGAACGCAACGTGCCGATGTTCGGCCAGGTCTATTACGACCCGTCCAAGGAGCGTACTCAGACCTCGCTGCACGAACAGCTGGAAGCGCTCGCCGTGCTGGTCAGGCAGGGCAAGGTGCGGCACATCGGCCTGTCGAACGAATCGCCGTATGGCGTCCACGAGTTCGTGCGCCTTGCCGAGCAGCACAACCTGCCGCGCATTGCCACCGTGCAGAACGTCTTCAACCTGCTCAGCCGGGCGCTGGAAAACGGGCTGGACGAAACCATGCACCGGTTGAACGTTTCGCTGATCCCCTATTCGCCGCTGGCCTTCGGCCTGTTGACCGGCAAGTACGATGAATCCGGGACCGACGGTCCCAACACGCCGCGCAACGCGCGGATCGGCAAATTCGAAACGGTGCGCAAGCAGCGCTGGGGACGCCCCGAAGCCCTGGCCGCGGCGCGGCGCTACAACGCGCTGGCCCGCGCCCACGGATTGACGCCGACGAAGATGGCGCTGGCTTGGTGCTGCACCAAGTGGCAGTCGGCGAGCACGATCATCGGCGTGACCACGTTGGCCCAGCTCGAGGAAGACCTCGACGCCTGGGGCGCCAAGCTCTCGCCCGAGCTGTTGGCCGAAATCGACAAGATCCGTTGGGAAATACGCGATCCGGCGATGTGAGCAGGAAAGAGCACGTCAGCGAGACCCCGGCCACCGCCTTGCTGAAGGCCAGCCGGGTGGCGTTCACCGAGCATCCCTACGAATACCTGGAACACGGCGGTGCCCAGCACAGCGCCCAGGTGCTGGGGTTCGATCCGTTCAGCGTGGTCAAGACGCTGGTGATGGAGGATGAAAAGGCCCGCCCGCTGCTGGTGCTGATGCACGGCAACCGCAAGGTGTCGACCAAGAACCTGGCGCGACAGATCGGCGCCAAGTCGGTCGAGCCGTGCAAGCCGGAAGTCGCCAATCGCCACAGCGGCTATCTGGTCGGAGGCACCTCGCCCTTCGGTACGCGCAAGCAGATGCCGGTGTATATCGAGGCCTCCATCCTGTCGCTGCCGCGCATCCTGATCAACGGCGGCCGCCGGGGATACCTGGTCGGGATAGCGCCCCAGGTCTGTGTCGACTTGCTGCAGGCCAAGCCGGTCACTTGCGCGCTGGCAGAATAGCTCTCTACCAGCGCTATCCCGCGCGGGAGGCATCGCCTTGCAACTGCTCTATTCCGCGCTCGCCGTCTTGGCCGCCTACCTTGTCGGGTCGCTTTCGTTCGCCGTGATCGTCAGCCGCGCCATGGGCCTGAAGGATCCACGCACCTTCGGCAGCAAGAACCCGGGCGCCACCAACGTGCTGCGGTCCGGCAACAGGTCGGCGGCCATCGTGACGCTGCTGCTGGATGGCTTGAAGGGCTTTTTGCCGGTGCTGGCCGTGAAGTGGTTCGGCCGCGACTGGGGACTGGAGGACGGAACGATCGCGCTGGTGGGCCTGGCGGCGTTCCTCGGCCACCTGTGGCCGGTATTTTTCAGATTCAAGGGCGGCAAGGGCGTGGCGACCTTCATCGGCGTGGTGTTCGGCATCCATCCGGTGCTGGGCATCGCCACGGGCGCGACGTGGCTGATCATCGCGTTCTTTTTTCGCTACTCGTCGCTGGCCTCGCTGATCTCAGCGGCCTTCGCGCCGGCTTATTACCTGCTCGGCGACCGCATCCAGTGGTACGCCGACACGAGAATCGCCATCGCACTGTGCGCGATGGCGATGTTGCTTGGCTATCGGCACCGCGAGAACATCTCGCGGCTGCTCAAAGGTACCGAGTCGAGGCTGGGCGCGAAGAAAGCCTGAAGCCAGGCACCGCGCCCGCAATCCGGCTTACTTCTTGCCGGCCGCTTCCTTTTCCTTGGCCGTCGTCACGTCCACCGTCGGAACGGTGATTTCCTTCTTCTCGGTCTTCACCGTCGGGACGGTGATGGTTTTCTCGGCCGAGCCGACCTTCACGTCGGGCGTGGTGACGTCGTACTTGGGCAAGGTCACGTTGCCTTCCTGCGTCTTGTTCACTTCGTACTTGGGCACGGTGACGCTGCCCGATTGAGTTTTCTTGACGTCGCAGCCGGCCAGGCCCAAAGCGCCGATGGAAACGATGGCCGCAGCCAGAATGGTCTTGTGCATGAGGTGCTCCCTGTTGATGACGATATGCGCGGCCCCTTCGTCGCTTCGACCCTCGGGGTTGCGCTGGATGAATTCTGCAAAAGGGAGTTCAACGCGGCTGTAGGAAGGGCTCCCCATCGGCTGTCCGCACCGGTCCTGCGTCCGGGCAGGACCGCCGTGGCGCAGAGCTACGGAAACCGGCTCTACCGTTCGATCAGCAGCCGCGTCACGCGCGGCGGTTCCTCGCCGATGTGGAACGCCAGTTTGCGGTCGCGCAATTGCACGTCGGCCGCGGTGACGCGGTCGAATCGGCGCAGGTGCTCGGTCCATGACTCGTCAGTGATCTGCTCGACATAACGGCTGGGGTCGTACAGGTCGCGCAGCACGTCCCAATCGAGCGCGCCTTGCCGCATCCGGCTGCGGCGGCTTTCATGCATGAGCTCCATGAACTCGGCCGCGCGGGCCGGGTCGATCCGGTATTCGATGTTCACCTGGATCCGGCCCGATTGCGGCGGTGCTTCGGTTTGTGGAACCTTGAACACCCGTGAGGGCGTCAGGTCTTCCTCGATGCCCCGATCGGCGACCAGGCGCTGGGCCAGCGCCATCAGCACCACCCCGGAAACCGCGGCGATGGCCAGGCTGTCGTGAATGTTGGTCCACGTGGCCACCTGCCCCCACAACGCGGCGCCGGCCGCTGTCGAGCCCATCAACGCCATCTGGTAGATCGACATGCCGCGGGCGCGCACCCAGTCGGGCAGCGCCATCTGCGCCGACACGGTGAGCGAATTGGCCACGCTGATCCATGCCATCCCGGCCACGAACATCGCGGGCGCCGCCACCAGCATGTTGGGCGCAAAGGCCACGACCAGCGCGGCGGCGGATTGAAGCGCGGTGCCGGTGAACAGCAGCGTCTGAAGCGGCAGCAGCATGCGGATGCGCGGCATCGTCAGCGCCGCGACGATGGCGCCCGAGCCCATGGCCGCCAGCAGCGCGGTGAAGGTGCCGGCCGCGCCGCCCGGCAGGCTGCGCGCCAGCAGCGGCAGCAGCGCCAGCAAGGCGGTGGAATGCAGGAAGAATATCGAGATGCGCAGCATCACGCCGCGCATCCGGCTGGACTGCCAGACGAACTGGACACCCACGCGCATTGCGCTGGCCAGCCGCTCGCGGCCCAGCGGGCTTTCCTTGTGCTCGCGGCGCCAGCGCATGATCGTGAAGCCCGCTGCGAGTGACAGCACCGCATTGAGCACGAATACCCACGCGCTTCCCGCGCTGGCGATGATCGCGCCGGCGATCAGCGGGCCGATGATGCGCGAGGCGTTCATCGCCACGCCGTTGAGCGCCAGCGCGGCCGGCAGTTGGGGGCGCGGCACCAGTTCCGGCACGATGGCCGCGAACACCGGCCAGCGCATCGCCAGCCCCACGCCATTGGCGAATGTCAGCGTCAGCAGCAGCGGGGCGGTCATCCAGTCCAGCATGACGATGGCGCACAGCAGCAAAGCGATGGCGGCCACCCAGAACTGCGTCACCATGAAATAGCGGCGCCGGTCCATGATGTCGGCCAGCGCGCCGCTGGGCAGGCCCAGCAGGAACACCGGCAGCGTACCGGCCGACTGCACCAGCGCCACCCACAGCGGCGAGGGAGCCAATGAAGTCATCAGCCAGGCCGCCGCCACGTCGTTCATCCACATGGTGGTGTTCGCGGCCATCCAGGTGATCCACAGCATGCGGAACACCGGCTGCCGCAGCGGCGCGAAAGCGGAGAGGGAATCGTCGGGGCGCGCGACGACCGTATCGGTAGGTTGCTCGGGCATGCCCTAGTACCGGCGCTCCAGCACCATCTGGTCGTTCTCGCGCTTCATCTGGAAGCGAGTGAGGAAGCTGTTGCCCAGCAGGAGGTAGGGCATGTCCACCGGCAGCACCGAGGCATCGACGTCGAATACCTCCACGTCGCCGACGCGCACCGATGAGAGCTTCACCCGCCACACGGCCACGGTGCCGTTGGCGGTGCTGCTGTAGCCCTGCTGGCCGGCCTTGTAGTTCAGGCCGAGCCGCTGGGCATCGCGCACGCTCATGGCGACGGAAGTGGCGCCGGTGTCCACCAGGAATTGCACCGCCTGGCCGTTGACCGCGCCTTGCGTGAAGAAGTGGCCACCCGATCCCGCCGTGAGCACGATGCGGCTGCCGCGCGAGGCCGCGCCGCCGTTGCCGCCGACGCTGGCCGGGGCCTCGCCCACGCGCAGCGTGTGCCGCTTGCCGTCGATCTCCACCAGGGCCTGGTCGCCGGAAGTGGAAATCACCTTGACGCCCAGGTGCGTTTCACCGGCGCCGACCGTCTTGGGCGCGGAACCGTCCACGATCAACAGCGCCTTGGCGCCGAGCATGCCCTGCAGCGTGACCGACTGGACGGCGAATGCGGCTGCGCAGGTGAGCAGCGCCACGCACGCGACGAACACACGGGAGTGTTCCATCAATCGCGAAAATTGTTGAACGAGATCGGCACGTCGTCGATCTCCTTGCGGATCAGCGCCATGGCGGACTGCAGGTCGTCGCGCTTGCCGCCGGTGATCCGCACCGCGTCGCCCTGGATCGCGGCTTGCACCTTGAGCTTGCTGTCCTTGACGAGGCGCGTGATCTTCTTGGCCTGTTCGGATTCGATCCCGTTGCGCACCTTGAGCACCTGCTTGACCTTGTCGCCGCCGATCTTCTGCACGTCGCCCTTGTCCAGGTAGCGCACATCGACGTTGCGCTTGGTGAGCTTGCCGGTCAGGATGTCCTCGACCTGGGTCAGCTGGAACTGCGCGTCGCCGAACAGAGTGATCTCCTTGTCCTTCAGCTCGATCCCGGCCGAAGTGCCCTTGAAGTCGAAGCGCGTGCCGATCTCCTTGGCGGCGTTTTCGACGGCGTTCTTCACCTCCACCATGTTCGGCTCGCAGACTGTGTCGAATGACGGCATGTTGACTCCCCCTTCACGCTTGGCGCTGATGCGACAATTCTCCCATGATCGTGGAGCAAAACGTACCCCTGCAGGCGCACAACAGCTTTGGCATCGTGGCCAAGGCCCGGATGCTGGTGCGGGTGCGCGGCGAGGCCGACGTGCAGCAATTGCTGGCCGACACGGAATTCGGCGTCATCCCGAAGTTCGTGCTGGGCGGGGGCAGCAACATCGTGCTGACCGGCGACGTCAAGCCCCTGGTGCTCAAGATCGAGATCGCCGGGCGGCGGGTGCTCGAGGACGGGCCCCGGGCCGTCCTGCTGGAGGCGGGCGCGGGCGAAAACTGGCACGATTTCGTCACCTGGACCCTGGAACAGGGCCACCCGGGGCTGGAAAACCTGGCGCTGATCCCCGGCACCACCGGCGCCGCACCGGTGCAGAACGTCGGCGCCTATGGCGTGGAGTTGCAGGACCGCTTCGAGTCGCTGGACGCCATCGACCTGTTCACGGGCAAGATCTTCACGCTGAATGCGGCGCAGTGCGCCTTCGGCTACCGCGATTCGGTCTTCAAGCACGTGGCCGCGAAAGAAGGTGATTTCGGGCTGGGCGGCCGCGCGCTGATCCTGCGGGTGCGCTTTCGCCTGCCCAAGCCATGGAAGCCGGTGCTGGGCTACCTCGACCTGCAACGCAAGATGCACGAGACTGGCATTCGCGAGCCGTCGGCGCGGCAGATCTACGACTGGGTCTGCGCCATCCGGACCGCCAAGCTGCCGGACCCGCGCGTGATCGGCAACGCCGGCAGCTTCTTCAAGAACCCCACGGTGACACCCGAGCAATGCCAGGACATCATTGCGCGCGAGCCGAACATCGTGCACTACCCGATGCCCGACGGCAGCGTGAAATTGGCGGCCGGCTGGCTGATCGACGCGTGCGGCTGGAAAGGCAAGTCGGTAGGCAACGCCGGCGTGTATGAAAAGCAGGCGCTGGTGCTGGTGAACCGCGGCGGCGCCACCGGCGGCGAGGTGGTGACGCTGGCGCGCGCGATCCAGACCAGCGTCTACGAACGCTTCGGCATCCGGCTGGAACCCGAGCCCGTCGTGGTTTGAGCGCCTCGGCGCTTTGCCCTACACTCACATTCCTGCGCCCAGGCGCAAAATTCCGGACGACGTGGCTACCCGCCGTGTCGCTCCGATCCGTCACCCCCGGAGCGACACAATCGCTCGGAAGGAAATCACGAATGAGCCAGCACCAAGCGCTTCGCTTGCACGTGCCGGAGCCCAGTGGGCGTCCGGGCTGCGAGACCGATTTTTCCTATCTCCATCTATCGCCCGCCGGCGCCGTGCGCAAGCCGCCGCTGGACAGCACGCCCGTCGACACCCACGATCTCGCCTACGGGCTGATCCGCGTGCTCGACGAGCAGGGCAAGGCCGTGGGCCCCTGGGCGCCGGAGATCGACCCGGCGCGGCTGCGCAAGGGCCTGCGCGCGATGATGAAGACGCGCACCTTCGACGCCCGCATGCTGATCGCGCAGCGGCAGAAAAAACTTTCCTTCTACATGCAAAGCCTGGGCGAGGAAGCGATCGGCTCGGCCCATTCCTTCGCGCTGGAAGACGGCGACATGTGCTTTCCCACCTACCGGCAACAAAGCCTGTTGCTGGCGCGGGACGACATCGCGATGGAAGAGCTGATCTGCCAGCTGATGAGCAACGAGGGCGACGTGCTCAAGGGCCGCCAGTTGCCGGTGATGTATTCGTACAAGCGCGCCGGCTTCTTCACCGTCTCGGGCAACCTGGCCACCCAGTTCATCCAGGCGGTGGGCTGGGCGATGGCGTCGGCCATCAAGGGCGACACCAAGATCGCATCGGCCTGGATCGGTGACGGCGCCACCGCCGAAGCCGACTTCCACACCGCGCTGACCTTCGCGCACGTGTACCGGGCGCCGGTGATCCTCAACGTGGTCAACAACCAGTGGGCCATCTCGACCTTCCAGGCCATCGCCGGCGGCGAGGCCACCACCTTCGCCGCCCGTGGCGTCGGCTGCGGCATCGCGTCGCTGCGAGTAGACGGCAATGACTTCCTGGCGGTGTACGCGGCGTCGCTCTGGGCCGCGGAACGGGCTCGCGCCAACCTCGGCCCCACGCTGATCGAATGGGTGACCTATCGCGCCGGGCCGCACTCCACATCGGACGACCCCTCCAAGTACCGGCCGGCCGACGACTGGCAGCGCTTCCCGCTGGGCGACCCGATCGCTCGATTGAAGATGCACCTCATCTCCATCGGAGAGTGGTCCGATGCGCAGCACGAGCAGGTGCAAAAGGAACTGGAAAGCGAAGTGGCGGCCGCGCAGAAGAAAGCCGAGAGCTTCGGCACGCTGCTCGATGGCCGCTTCCCGAGCGCCGCCACGATATTCGACGACGTGTACCGCGACATGCCCGAGCACCTGCGCCGGCAGCGCCAAGAGCTGGGGGTATGAGCATGCTGACCAAGACCAAGACCAAGGACCCGGCCGTTCCCGAGGCCGCTGAAACAGCGGGCAAGACGGTGCCGATGACGATGATCCAGGCGCTGCGTTCGGCGATGGACGTGATGATGGAGCGCGACCCCAATGTGGTGGTGTACGGACAGGACGTCGGCTACTTCGGCGGCGTGTTCCGCGTCACCGAGGGGCTGCAGCAGAAGTACGGCAAGTCGCGCTGCTTCGACGCGCCGATCTCCGAAGGCGGCATCGTCGGCACGGCGGTGGGCATGGGCGCCTACGGCCTGCGGCCGGTGGTGGAAATCCAGTTCGCCGATTACTTCTATCCGGCGTCCGACCAGATCGTCTCGGAAGCGGCGCGCTTGCGCTACCGCTCGGCCGGCGACTTCACCGCGCCCATCACCATCCGCATGCCTTGCGGCGGCGGCATCTACGGCGGACAGACCCACAGCCAGAGCCCCGAGGCGCTGTTCACCCATGTCTGCGGCATCCGCACGGTGATGCCCAGCAATCCGTACGACGCCAAGGGCTTGCTGATTGCGTCGATCGAAAACGACGACCCGGTGATCTTCCTGGAGCCCAAGCGCCTGTACAACGGCCCGTTCGACGGCCATCACGACAAGCCGGTGGTGCCCTGGTCCAAGCACGCGATGGGCAAGGTGCCCGAGGGCTATTACACGGTGCCGCTGGAATCGGCGACGGTGTTCCGGCCGGGCAACCAATTGACGGTGCTGACCTACGGCACCATGGTCTGGGTCTCCGAAGCGGCGGCCAACGAGACCGGTATCGACGCCGAGATCATCGACCTGCGCTCGATCTGGCCGCTGGACCTGGACACCATCGTGAACTCGGTGAAGAAGACCGGCCGCTGCGTCGTCGTGCATGAAGCGACGCGCACCAGCGGCTTCGGCGCGGAGCTGGTGTCTCTGGTCCAGGAGAACTGCTTCTATCACCTCGAAGCGCCGATCGAACGCGTGGCCGGCTGGGACACGCCGTATCCGCACGCGCAGGAGTGGGCTTATTTCCCCGGGCCGGGGCGCGTCGGCGCCGCCTTCAAACGCACGATGGAGGCCTGATCATGGGAATCCACATCATCAAGATGCCCGACATCGGCGAAGGCATCGCCGAAGTGGAGCTGGTGGCCTGGCATGTGCAGCTTGGCGACACCGTGGCGGAAGACCAATTGCTGGCCGACGTGATGACCGACAAGGCGACCGTCGAGATCCCGTCGCCGGTGGTCGGCAAGGTGCTCGCGCTGGGCGGCAAGGTAGGCGAGCAGATGGCCGTCGGCGCCGAGTTGATCCGGTTGGAGGTCGAAGGCGCGGGCAATGCGAAGGGCGCACCACCGGCGAAACCTCACACCGCCGAACCCGCCTCACCGCGACCTGCAACGCCAACCAGCCCCCACCCTAACCCTCCCCCGGAGGGGGAGGGGACCAAGACCGCCGCACCGGCCGTCGTCCAGCGTGCTGCGCAACCCCGCGTTGCTCCGCCGGCCATGCGCGCGGCCGGCGACAAGCCGATCGCTTCACCGGCGGTGCGTCAACGCGCCTGGGAACTGGGCATCGAACTCCAATTCGTGCACGGCAGCGGGCCGGCCGGCCGCATCGTGCATGAAGACCTCGATGTCTACCTCGCCTCGCGCGGCCAGCCGCTGCGCGGCCGCTCCAGCGAATACACCGAGCGCCATGAAGAGGAGGCGATCCCCGTCATCGGCCTGCGCCGCAAGATCGCGCAGAAGATGCAGGAGTCCAAGCGCCGGATCCCGCATTTCAGCTATGTCGAGGAAATCGACGTCACCGAGCTGGAAGCCCTGCGCGCCAAGCTCAACGCCAAGTACGGCGCCGAGCGCGGCAAGCTGACGCTGCTGCCGCTGCTGGCGCGCGCCGTGGTGCTGGCCGTGCGCGATTTCCCGCAGATGAATGCGCGTTACGACGACGATGCCGGCGTAGTGACGCGCTACAGCGCGGTGCACCTGGGCATGGCGACGCAGACCGAAGGGGGCTTGATGGTGCCGGTGCTGCGGCACGCCGAGACGCATGACCTGTGGGCGTTCGCCGGCGAGATCGCGCGGCTGGCCGAGGCCGCGCGCAGCGGCAAGGCGGCGCGCGACGAGCTGTCGGGTTCGACTATCACGATTTCCAGCCTGGGCCCGCTGGGCGGCATCGTCACCACGCCGGTCATCAATCATCCGGAAGTGGCGATCATCGGCGTCAACCGCATCGTCGAACGGCCGGTGATCCTGGGCGGCAACGTCGTGGCGCGCAAGATGATGAACCTGTCATCGTCGTTCGACCACCGCGTGGTGGACGGCCTGAACGCGGCTGAATTCGTGCAGGCGATCCGCGCCTTGCTGGAGTCTCCCGCCATGCTTTTCGTCGAGTAGCCAATGAAGACACAGACAACGACCTTGCTGGTCATCGGCGGCGGGCCGGCCGGCTATGTGGCCGCGATCCGAGCCGGGCAATTGGGCATCCCCACCATCCTGGTCGAAGGCGCGGCCCTGGGCGGCACCTGCCTGAACATCGGCTGCATTCCGTCCAAGGCGCTGATCCACGCCGCCGAGGAGTTCGACAAGGCGCGCCACTGGGCCAACAGTTCGCAGCTGGGCATCCACGTGCAGGCGCCGCGGATCGAGTTGCCGCAGACCATCAAGTGGAAAGACGGCATCGTGGCCCGGCTGACCGGCGGCGTCGGTGCGCTGCTGAAGAAAAACGGCGTGCAGGTGATCGCGGGCTGGGCGAATATCGTCGACGGCAAGACCGTCGATGTGCAAATGGCGGGCGGGGAAGCCGTGCGCGTCCAGTGCGAACACCTGTTGCTGGCCACCGGCTCGAACGCCGTGGAATTGCCGATGCTTCCTTTCGGTGGCGCGGTCATCTCCTCAACCGAGGCGTTGGCGCCTACGGTGCTGCCCAAGCGGCTGGTCGTGGTGGGCGCGGGCTACATCGGCCTGGAGCTGGGCACGGCGTACCGCAAGCTCGGCTCGGAAGTCACGGTGGTCGAAGCCACCCAGCGCGTGCTGCCGGCCTATGACGAAGAGCTGGCCAAGCCGGTGCTGTCGGCGCTCAAGCGCCTGGGCGTGGTGCTGCACCTGGGCTGCAGCGTGCAGGGGCTCGCCGAGGGCGGCGGTGCCGTGCGCGTGCGCAGCGCGACCGCCGACGAATTCGCGTTGCCGGCCGACCAGGTGCTGGTGGCCGTGGGGCGTCGTCCGCGCACCGAGGGTTTCGGCCTGGAATCGCTGGGGCTGGACATGGCCGGCCGCGCGGTCAAGGTGGACGAGCAATGCCGCACCTCGATGCGCAATGTCTGGGCGGTCGGCGATGTGACCGGCGAGCCGATGCTGGCGCACCGCGGCATGGCGCAAGGTGAAATGGTGGCGGACATCATCGGCGGCAAGCGGCGGGTGTTCGCGCCGGCCGCGATTCCGGCGGTGTGCTTCACCGACCCCGAAGTGGTGGTCGTGGGCCTTTCACCGGCGCAAGCCGAGGCGGCGGGAATGGACTGCATGAGCGCGGCGTTTCCGTTTTCGGCCAACGGCCGGGCCATGAGCATCGAATCGACGGATGGCTTCGTGCGCGTGGTAGCCCGTCGCGACAACCACCTGATCGTCGGCTGGCAAGCCGTGGGCCGCGCGGTGTCCGAACTCAGCGCCGCGTTCTCGCTGTCGATCGGGATGGGCGCGCGGCTGGAGGATGTCGCCGGCACGATTCACGCTCATCCGACGCTGGGCGAAGCGGTGCAGGAAGCCGCGCTGCGCGCTCTCGGTCACGCGCTGCACATCTGAGCCTGTCATGCCGGGCTTGATCCCGCATCCGCTTTTCGCGCTCAGCGATCTCGCGGCGCGGCAGGCGACGCCCGGTGGGTGCCCGCGGTGCGGCGCTCGGCGCGCGCTCCGCTAAGCGCCAAGCGCCACCCCTGATTGCGGTCACCCACCGGGCACCACCTACCGCTCAACGAGCGCGGTTGGTGTTCAGCCGTGTCGCGCCAACACGACCCTGCAAAGTCGCGTGCGGGCGGGCTGCGACGCGCAATCAGGCAAGGCGCCGGAGGGGATCCGGTTATACGGCCGGCGCGCTTTAGCGCGCTTCGTGCACTGACTCGTCGTAGCTGTCTGAGCGGAGCGGCCTTAGGCGCGCAGCGAGTTCTACGACGCGGCCGTATAACCGGTCCCCGCAGGTTCAGTCGGCGCAAAGCGCCGACCGCCTTGCCGCGCGGCGCAGCCCGCCCGCACGCGGCTTTGCCGCGAGATGATCGAGCGTCTTGTCCTATCCACCGGATGCCGGATCAAGTCCGGCATGACAGCCTTGTCAGGCGAATAACGCCTTGACTCGCTCTCGCGTGAACGGCACCGTCCGCAGGCGCACGCCCGTCGCGTCGAACACAGCGTTGGCCAGCGCGGCCGGCACCGGGCTGGAGGCCGCTTCGCCCGCGCCCAGCGGTGGCTGGTCGATCCGCTGCACCAGTTCGATGTCCAGCCGCGGCACTTCCGGGAAGCGCAGCAGCGGATAGCTGGCCCAGTTGACGCTGGTGACGCGCGACTTGTCGAACGTCGTCTCCTCGTGCAAGGTGCGCGAGAGCGTCTGCAGGATGCTGCCTTCGACTTGGGCGCGCACCGCGTCCGGGTTGATCATCAGGCCGCAATCGTGGGCGCAGGCGATGCGCTTGACGCGGATCGCGCCGCTGTCGCGGTCGACCTCCACATCCATTCCCATCGCGACAAACGTTTCGTTGTGCTTGTAGTGGATGAAAGCCATGCCGCGCCCGGTGGCCAGCCGCTGCTGCGAACGCCGGACCGACGACGCGCGTGGCGACCACTGCATCATCTTCGCCACCCTTTCGATGACTTCGCGGCCGCGCGGATTGGCCAAGTCGCGCAGGCGGAACGCGATCGGGTCGATGCCGGCCTTGGCTGCCAGTTCGTCGACAAAGCTTTCCACCGCAAAGCAGTTGGCGACCTTGCCGGGCGCGCGGATGTTGGAAGGCCGCAGCGGCGCGGCGCCCAGCCAATGCACGGACACCTTTACCGCGTTGGCCGGATAGGACGGGTCGCCGTTCTGCGTCACCAGCCCTACCGCCTGGCCCACCGGCTGCTTGAGGCCGGCCGCTTGCGGCGACAGCAGCGGAATCCATTCGAGGTTGGCCGTCGCGCGCGGCAGCCACATCTCGGTTTCCCAGGCATCGATCCGCCCTTCGGGTGTGAGCGTCGCGCGTAGTTCCAGCAATTGCGGCGGGCCTTTCGGGTCCCAGCCCAATTCTTCCTCGCGGCTCCATTGCACGCGCACCGGCGCACCGACGGCCTTGGACAACATCGCTGCTTCGGCGGAGGCGTCGTCATGGCCGTTCATGCCGTAGCAGCCGGCGCCGTCCAGGTAGATCACGCGCACCTTGTCGCGCGGCATGTCGAGCAGGGCCGCGCAGGAATTGACCAGGCGATGGCTGGCCTGCGACGCGGTCCACACCGTCGCGCTCTCGGCTTTCACATCCGCCACGCCGCACGAAGGTCCCATTGATGCGTGCGATTGCAATGGCCATGCGTAGGTGGCGGTGATCTTGCCGGGTGCATCCGCCAATCCGGCCAGGCGCGCAGCGTCGCCCTTGTTGACCAGCGTCTCCTCTGCCAGGAAGGGGCCGCGCTTGGCCCAGTCCACCACGCCCTGGTGGCCGATCAACGCCGCGCTGTCGCTCCATTGCACCTTGAGCTCGCGGGCGGCGCGCATCGCGGCCCACTCGTTGGGGCTGACGACCGCCACGAAATCGTTGATGTGGACGACCCGCACGCCCGGCAGACCGGCAACCGAAGCGGTGTCGACGGCCAGCACCTTCGCGCCGATGGCCGGCGGCCGCACCACGCGGCCGTGCAGCATGCCGGGCAGGGTGAAGTCGTGCACGTAGACATGGCGGCCCGTGACTTTGCCGGGGATGTCGGGGCGCGGCAGCGGTTGTCCGACCATCGTGTACTGCGCCGGATTCTTCAGCGGCGCCTTGGGATTCATCTTGAGGGCCAGCGGCTTGTCGCCCACCAGCTCGCCGACCGCGACCTTGTTGCCATCGGAAGCAAGGACCCAGCCGTCTGCGAGCGTGAGGCTGTCCGCCGGTTTCTGCAGGCGCTGCGCGGCCCGCGCGAGCAGCGCCTCGCGCAAGGTCGCCGCGGCCTGCCGCAGCTCGACACCGCCGCGCATGATGCCGCTGCTGCCCGCCGTCGGCCCCTGGTTGGGCGTGAGCGCACTGTCGCCTTCGACCAGTTCGATGCGGCCGACCGGCAGCGAGAGTTCCTCGCCGACCATCTGGCGGATCGCGATGCGGTGGCCCGTGCCCAGGTCCACCTTTCCCGAGTAGATGACGACCGAGCCGTCCCGGCGCAGCGCGAGAAAGGAATCGACCTCGGTCAGCGCGAGACTGCGGCCCGCGCCCGCCGAGGCTTGCCCCCACGCCGGAACGCCGGAGAAAGAGAAACCGACGACCAGCGCGCCGGCCTTGAGCAAGTCGCGCCGCGCGAGGCCCGGATTGAGGGAGAGATCAATTTGCATGTCACGCGCTCCTCTGGCCGGACGCGCGTTCGACGGCCTTGAGCACACGGTCGTGCGACCCGCAGCGGCACAGGTTGCCCGCGAGCGCGGCCTGTGCCTGTTCGCGCGAGGGCCTGGCCGTCTGCCGCAGCAAGGCCACCACGCCCATCACCATCCCGTTGGTGCAATAGCCGCACTGCGCGGCCTGCTCGGCGATGAACGCGACCTGCACCGCGTGCGGCTGCTCGGGAGATCCGAGTCCTTCTGCCGTGGTGATGCGTCGACCCGCTGCATCGGACATCTTGAGCAGGCACGAACGCACCGGCTTGTCGTCGACGAGGACGGTGCAGGCGCCGCACTGCCCGAGGCCGCAGCCGAACTTCGCGGCATGCAGGCCGAGGTCGTTGCGCAGTGCGTACAGGAGCGGCATGTCCGCATCCCAGGAATCGACGTCTCGTGACGTGCCGTTGACAACCAGCTGGTACCGGGGCATCGCGTTCTCCTGCCGTGAGTCCGGGCAGCTTACACGCGGCGCCGCGCCGTGTCACTCGGGGTTGGTCTCAACTGCGCGAGAGCTCCCGCTCAGGCGAACAGCAGCGCGCCTATGGCCAGCAGGGCCGGCAGTGCTTGCACGAAAAAGATCCGCTTGTTCACGGTGAGCGCGCCGTACACGCCGGCCACGACGACGCAACCCAGGAAGAACATCAGCACCGGGCGCCCCGTTGCGGCATCCAGCATCAAACCCCAGATCAACCCCGCCGCCAGGAAGCCGTTGTACAGGCCCTGGTTGGCGGCCAGTGTCTTGGACGCTTCGGCGAATTCGGGTGTGGTGTTGAAGACCTTGCGTCCGGCCGGCTTGGTCCAGAGGAACATCTCCAGCACCAGAAAGTAGAGGTGAAGCAGCGCGACCAGGGCGATGAGCACGATGGCGATCATGGGCGTCTCCAGTTGTGATTTTCAGAAACAATGCTGTTTCCTGGATGCATGGTAACGCTCAGCCCATCAGTGAGTTCGTTCCCACCGTTGCGGGGAATGCGCGCGTATCATGATTTCCATGCCAATCGATGCCCGCTCGTTCGTCGCGTTTTTCGCTGCCGCATCCCTGTCGCTGGTTACGTTCGCCGCGGATCCGACTCCGGCGGCCAAGCGCGAAATCGAGCAATTGCTTTCGCGTCTCGCGGCGTCCGGTTGCCAGTTCCAGCGCAACGGATCGTGGCACGATGGGCCCGAGGCCCGGGCGCACATCGAGCGGAAATACCGCTACGTACTCGAAAGGCACATGGTCGCAACGACGGAAGACTTCATCTCGCAGGCGGCCACCGAGAGCAGCATGAGCGGCAAGGCTTACGCGGTGAAGTGCCCGAACCAGCAGGAGCTGCCCAGCGCGAAATGGATGGAAGCCCAGCTGAAGGTGTTGCGCGGCAGCAAGCAGGCCGCGCAGCCGAAGACTCCCTGAGTCCTCTTACAGGCGTCAGCCCTTGTCCTTGTCGTTGCCCAGGCTCGGCAACGCCGCGCCGCCGCCCAGGGATAGCAGCCCCGCCTTGCTGTAGATGCCCAGCTTCTCGCGCGTGTCGACGATGTCGAGGTTGCGCATGGTGAGCTGGCCGATGCGGTCTTTCGGCGAGAAGCTCGATTCGCCTTTTTCCATCGTCAGCCGTTCGGGCTTGTAGGTGAGGTTGGGCGACTGCGTGTCCAGCAGCGAGTAGTCGTTGCCGCGGCGCAGTTCCAGCGTCACCTCGCCGGTGACGGCCCGTGCGACCCAGCGCTGCGCCGACTCGCGCAGCATGATGGCTTGCGGATCGAACCAGCGGCCCTGGTACAGGAGCCGTCCCAATTTTCTTCCGTTGTCGCGGTACTGCTCGATGGTGTCCTCGTTGTGGATGCCGGTGACCAGCCGCTCGTAGGCGATGAACAGGAGCGCCAAGCCGGGGGCTTCGTAGATGCCGCGGCTCTTCGCTTCGATGATGCGGTTCTCGATCTGGTCGCTCATGCCCAGGCCGTGGCGGCCGCCGATGCGGTTGGCCTCCAGGATCAGCGCCACCGGGTCGGCGAAGGTCTTGCCGTTCAAGGCGACCGGCTGTCCTTCCTCGAAGCGCACCGTCACCGTCTCGGCTTTCACGGCGACTTCGTCCTTCCAGAACGCCACGCCCATGATCGGGTTGACGATCTTGATGCCGCTGTTCAGGTGTTCTAGGTCCTTCGCTTCGTGCGTGGCGCCGAGCATGTTGGAGTCGGTCGAATACGCCTTCTCGGCCGACATCTTGTAGGCGAAGCCGGCCTGCGTCATGAACGCCGACATCTCGGCGCGGCCGCCCAGCTCGTCGATGAAGGCCTGGTCGAGCCAGGGCTTGTAGATCTTCAGGTGCGGGTTCGTCAGCAGGCCGTAGCGGTAGAAGCGCTCGATGTCGTTGCCCTTGAAGGTGCTGCCGTCGCCCCAGATGTTGACGTCGTCCTCCTTCATCGCGGCCACCAGCATCGTGCCGGTGACGGCGCGGCCCAGCGGCGTGGTGTTGAAGTAGGTCACGCCCGCGGTGGAGATGTGGAAGGCGCCGGCCTGCATCGCGGCGATGCCTTCATGCGCGAGCTGCAGGCGGCAGTCGATCAGGCGCGCCTTCTCGGCGCCGTACTGCATGGCCTTGCGCGGGATCTCGTCGTAGTCGGGCTCGTCGGGCTGGCCCAGGTTGGCGGTATACGCGTAGGGGATCGCGCCCTTCTTGCGCATCCAGTGCAGCGCGGCGCTGGTGTCCAGGCCGCCGGAAAACGCGATGCCGACTTTCTGGCCGGCGGGCAGGTGTTCGAGGATGGTGCTCATGGGATCTCTGCCGCTCAGCCGAAATGGCAGATGTAGTGATAGGCCTCGCCCACGCGGATGTCGAAGCTGGAGTTGCCCGGCACGCTGAATCTTTCGCCGGGGCCGCTCTTTTGCCAGCTATCGGTGCCGGCCAGCTTGTATTCGCAGCCGCCGCCGGTGCATTCCATGATCTCGGGCGCGCCGGTCTTGAACGTGAGCTGCGACGGCAACACGACGCCGACGGATTTTCGGGTGCCGTCAGCCAGCGTGACGGTGTGGCTCACGCACTTGCCGTCGAAGTACACATTGGCCTGGGTCGAAACGCAGGCGCCGTCGATTTTTTCGGTGGTCATCGCTTGGGGGAAAAAGGGGCAATTTTAGCCCCTGTGCCCCAAGCGCCCCGGCGGTTCAGCGCCAGTGACGGTGGCCGTAGCCGTGCGAATAACCGAAGGACAGCGACAGCCCGATCGGCGGATAGAAGTACGGACGGTAATACGGCGAGTAGTACGCCGGTGCGTAATAGCCGGGGTACACCGCCGGGCCGGGATACATCGCAGGCGCCGCGATGATCTGGGCGACCGCCTGGCCCTGGGGCTGCATAGCCGGGTCCACGGTGGTTTGCACAGCGGTCTGCCCCACCGGCGGTGCGACGATGACCGACTGGGCCGGGCCGGGGCCGGATGGCGCTGCGGCGGCGCCGCCGACCGGCGTCAATTGCAAGCGGATGGTCTGGCCCGGGTCGTAAGGCATCTGCACGTTGTACTGCTTGCCCGCGTACTCGTACGCCACGTTGTAGCCCACGGTGCGGTTCTCGTAGACCGTCTGGGTGCCGCACTGCTGCACGTTCTGCACCTGGGCCGCGCTGTTGTTGCTTTCGATGCGGTTGCCCAGCAGGGCGCCGCCGACCAGGCCGATGATGGTGGCGGCGGCACGTCCGTCGCCGTGGCCCATCTGGTTGCCGATGGCCCCACCGGCCAGCGCGCCGATCACGCCGCCGCCACCGGAGTTGGGCTGCTGCACGGCCATCGGCTGCGCGCTGCAAACCTGCCGTTGCACGGGGACTTGCTGGACCACCGGGGTGCTGGAAAGCACCCGGCCGACTTCCTGGGCGCCGGCCATGTTTGCGAACGACGCCAGCATGCCCATCGCGGAAAATAAAACTGCTTTTTTCATGACGACTCCTTGGCGTGACTTCAATGCCCAAATTTTAGGCAAAACGCCCGGCAAACGCGCCGGCTTTCGGGTAAAGCGCCGGTAAAAGTGGGGCTATCAACGGCCTGCGAGCAACGCCCACGCCGCCGGATCGAAACCCACCGTGGTTTTTGCGCCCCATTCCACCACCGGCCGCTTGATCACGCTGGGCTGCGCCAGCATCACGGCCTTTGCGCTCGCGGCGTCGGTGACGCTCTCCTGCGTCGCGGTATCGAGCTTGCGCCACATCGTGCCCTTGCGATTGAGGACTTTTTCCCACCCCGCGCGCTTCATCCACTCGTCCAGCCGTGCGGGGGGAACCCCTTGTTTTCTGAAATCGTGAAATTCATAGGCGACGGCGTGCTCGTCCAGCCAGGCCCGGGCTTTTTTCACGGTGTCGCAATTGGGAATTCCGTACAGGGTGATGGCCATGCGGGAATCATAGTGCTGGGACAATGCGGTCCCATGGAAACACTGCAAGACTGGCTGGCGCATTGCGAACGGCTGCATCCCAAGACCATCGAGCTGGGGCTGGAGCGCGTGCGTGCCGTCGCCGACCGCATGGGCCTGCGCTTCGAATGCCCGGTGATCACCGTGGCCGGCACCAACGGCAAGGGTTCGACCTGCGCCATGCTGGAGGCGGTCGCTTTGCAAGCCGGCTGGCGCACCGGCGCCTACACCAAGCCGCACCTGGTGCATTTCGAGGAGCGTTGCCGCATCCATGGCGAGATCGCCAAGGCCGAGGCGCTGGTTCCGCATTTCGAGAAGGTCGAGGCCGCGCGGCAGGACGTGTCGCTGAGCTATTTCGAATTCACGACGCTCGCGATCATGAGCCTGATGGCGGCATCCAGCCTGGACGTGGCGATCCTGGAAGTCGGCCTGGGTGGACGGCTCGACGCCGTGAACATCATCGACACCGATTGCGCGGTGATCACGAGCATCGACCTGGACCACATGGATTACCTCGGGCCCGACCGCGAGAGCATCGGCCGCGAGAAGGCCGGCATCATGCGCACCGGCAAGCCGGCCATCGTGAGCGATCCCGCGCCCCCGCAAAGCGTCATTGACCGCGCGACCGAGATTGGCGCCGACCTCTGGCTGCTGGGGCGCGACTTCAATTTCTCCGGCGACAAGTTGCAGTGGGGCTGGGCCGGGCGTGGCCGGCGCTATGCGGGCATGGCCTATCCGGCGCTGCGCGGCGCCAACCAGCTCATCAACGCATCCGGCGTGCTGGCCGCGCTGGAGGCGCTGCGTGACCGCATCCCGGTCACGGCGCAGGCGGTGCGCAACGGGCTGGCGATGGTGGAATTGCCGGGCCGCTTCCAGATCGTTCCGGGCCAGCCCGCGCTGGTGCTGGACGTGGCGCACAACCCGCATTCGGTCGCGGCGCTGGCCGCCAATCTCGACGCGATGGGCTTCTATCCGACGACGCACGCCGTGTTCGGCGCGATGGCCGACAAGGACCTCGCGCCGATGCTCAGGAAAATGGGGCCGCTGGTGGACCGCTGGTACTTCACCGACCTGCCCACCGCGCGTGCCGATTCGGCCGCCAACCTGCAGGCGAAATGGCAGGCGCAGGAAACGCGCCGCGACGTGGCGGCGAGCACCCATGCCGCGCCCATGGAGGCACTGCGCGCCGCGGTCGCCGCCGCGGACCCCGCTGATAGAATCGTCGTCTTCGGATCGTTCTACACGGTAGGGGGCGTTCTGGAGGACGGGGTGCCCCGCCTTCAGGCCAAACACCTCGCAAGCTGAGCCCAATCAGGCGACAGGTTCCATGGCCTTTTTCAAAATGCGCAAAGGTGGCGACGAGTCGCAAGCCACCCGCCAACAGCCCGAAAGCATCGAGGCGATGCGCAAGCGCGCCAAACACCGGCTGATCGGCGCGGGCGTGCTGGTGCTGATCGGCGTGGTCGGCTTTCCCCTGCTGTTCGACACCCAGCCGCGGCCGATCGCGGTGGATATCCCGATCGAGATTCCGGACCGCAACAAAGTCAAGCCGCTGAACGCCCCGGCGCCGCCCCTGGCGCAGGCGCCGGTGGTCTCCGGCCCCGTCACGGCGGCTTCGGTGCCCGTCAAGGAGGCACCGCCGGCCGCCCAGGAAAAAGTGGCGGCGGTTCCGGCCGCCCCCAAGAGCGAACCGGCGTCCCAAGCCAAGCCCGAGCCGAAGCCCGAACCCAAGGTGACGGCCAAGGCGCCCGAGACCAAGCCCGACGACGGCGCCAAGGCCAAGGCCCTGCTCGAAGGCAAGCCGGTCGAAAACGCCGCGGCGGCCGCGGAAGGCCGCTTCGTGGTGCAGGTCGGCGCGTTCGCCGATGCCACCAAGGCCCGGGAAGCGCGTCTCAAGGTCGAAAAGGCGGGTTTGAAAACCTATACCAACGTGGCCGAAACCAAGGACGGCAAGCGCACCCGGGTGCGGGTCGGGCCGTTCGGCACCAAGGCGGAAGCGGACAAGGCAGCGGACAAGATCAAGGGGCTGGATTTACCGGCCGCCGTCCTCACCTTGTAAGAGCCAAGCCCTGATGGCCACGCTGGATTGGGTGTTCGTGGCCGTGCTGGCCCTGTCGCTGCTGCTGGGTGCATGGCGCGGGCTGGTGTACGAGGTGTTGTCGGTGATCAGCTGGATCGCGGCGTTCATCGTCGCGCAGTGGCTGGCGCCCGAGGCCGCGGCGCTGTTGCCCATGAGCGGGTCGGCCGAGCCGGTGCGCTACGCCGCGGGTTTTGTGGCGGTGTTCATCGCGGTGGTGTTTGCCGGCGGGCTGCTGGCCTGGTTGACCAAGAAATTGGTCGAGGCCGTGGGCCTCAGGCCGGTGGACCGGATCCTGGGCGCGGTGTTCGGGGCAGTGCGTGGCGCCGTGCTGCTGCTGGCGATGGCCGCCGTGATCAACATGACGCCGCTCAAGAACGGCGCCTGGTGGACGGAATCGAAGGGTGCCGGCATTTCGCTTGCCGCGCTCAAGGGATTGAAGCCGGTATTGCCCGAGCGTTTCGCGCAGTACCTGCCGGGTTGAGTTGGCAGTACGCTCCTTGCACGGGGCATCAACGAGAGCATCAACATGTGTGGAATCGTCGGCGTTGTTTCCAGCGCCCCAGTCAACCAGCTGATCTACGACGCGCTGCTGCTGCTGCAACACCGCGGCCAGGACGCGGCCGGCATCGTCACGCAGCAGGAGCGCAAGTTCTTCATGCACAAGGCCAAGGGCATGGTGCGCGACGTGTTCCGCACCCGCAACATGCGCGGGCTGCCGGGCAACGCGGGCCTGGGCCAGGTGCGCTACCCGACAGCCGGCAACGCCTACAGCGAGGAAGAGGCGCAGCCCTTCTACGTCAACGCGCCGTACGGCATCGTGCTGGTCCACAACGGCAACCTCACCAACGCGCAGGCGCTGAAGGCCGAACTGTTCTCCACCGACCATCGCCACATCAACACCGAGAGCGATTCCGAGGTGCTGCTGAACGTGTTCGCGCACGAGCTGGAAAAGTCCACCCGCGGCGCACAACTGCAGCCGGAAGACGTCTTCACGGCGGTGCGCAACGTGCATCGGCGCGTCCGCGGCTCCTATGCGGTGATCGTGATGATCGCCGGGCACGGCGTGCTGGCCTTCCGTGACCCGTACGGCATCCGCCCGCTGTCGGTAGGCAAGGGCAAGGATGGCACCTGGATGGTGGCCAGCGAATCGGTCACGCTCGAAGGCACGGGCCACCAGTTCGACCGGCACGTGGCGCCGGGTGAAGCGGTGTTCATCGACCTGCAAGGCCAATTGCATTCGCGGCAGTGCGCGGACAACCCCAAGCTCTATCCCTGCATCTTCGAATACGTCTACCTGGCGCGTCCCGACTCGGTGCTGGACGGCATCTCGGTCTACCAGGCGCGCCTGAACCTGGGCGAAACGCTGGCCAAGCGCGTCGTGTCCACCGTGCCGCCGAGCGACATCGACGTGATCATCCCGATCCCCGAATCCAGCCGGCCCAGCGCCACGCAACTGGCGCACCTGCTGGGCATCCCGTACCGCGAGGGTTTCGTCAAGAACCGCTATGTGGGCCGCACCTTCATCATGCCGGGGCAGGGCGTGCGCAAGAAGTCGGTGCGCCAGAAGCTCAACGTGATCGCCAGCGAGTTCAAGGGCCGCAACGTCCTGTTGGTGGACGATTCCATCGTGCGCGGCACCACCAGCCGCGAGATCGTGCAGATGGCGCGCGACGCCGGCGCCAAGAAGGTCTACCTGGCCAGCGCCGCGCCGCCGGTGCGCTATCCCAACGTCTACGGCATCGACATGCCCACTTCCGCCGAACTCGTGGCCCATGGCCGCACGATCGAGGAAATCCGCGAGGTGATCGGCTGCGACGCCTTGATCTACCAGGACGTCGAAGGCATGAAGAAGGCGATCGGCTCGCTCAACCCCAAGCTCGACGGCTTCGACGCATCGTGTTTCGACGGGGTCTATGTCACCGGCGACATCAACGCCGACGATATCGCGCGCATCAACGAGGCGCGCATCGGCCAGGAAGACCCGCTGGAAGAAGATACCTCGCGCCTCGCGTTGCCGAACTCCCAGGACGCCTGAAAGTGGCGGAGAAAAAACTCCCGCCCCACCTGCACCTCGACACCCTCGCGGTGCGCGCTGCCGTGGACAAGAGCCAGTACGGCGAGAACTCCGAGGCGCTTTTTCTCAGCTCCAGCTTCGTCCAGCCCGACAGCGCAACGGCGGCGCGGCGCTTCGCCGGCGAAGAAGAAGGCTACATCTACTCGCGCTTCACCAACCCGACGGTCGCCAGCATGGAAAAGCGACTGGCGGCGCTGGAGGGCATGGAAGACGCGATCGCCACTTCCAGCGGCATGAGCGCGATCCTGCTGCTGTGCATGGGGCTACTGAAGGCCGGCGACCATGTCGTGTGTTCGCAATCGGTGTTCGGCTCCACCATCAAGTTGATCGGCGGCGAGTTCGGCAAGTTCGGCGTCGAAAGCACGTTCGTCTCGCAGACCGACGTGGCGCAGTGGAAGGCCGCGATCAAGCCCAATACGCGGCTGCTGTTCGCGGAGACGCCGACCAATCCGCTCACTGATGTCTGCGACATTCGCGCACTGGCTGACATTGCGCACAACGCGGGCGCCTTGCTGGCCGTGGACAACTGCTTTTGCTCACCCGCGTTGCAGCAGCCGGTGAAATTCGGCGCCGACATCGTGATCCATTCGGGCACCAAGTACCTGGACGGGCAAGGCCGGGTGATCGCGGGTGCGCTGGTCGGACCCGAGAAGTTGATCGCCGACAAGTTCATCCCCGTCATGCGCAGCGCCGGCATGAGCCTGTCGCCGTTCAACGCCTGGGTCGTCCTCAAGGGCATGGAGACACTGGGCATCCGCATGGAAGCGCAGTCGCAGCGCGCGCTGGAACTGGCGCAGTGGCTGGAAGCCCATCCCAAGGTCGAGCGCGTCTACTATCCCGGCTTGAAGAGCCATTCGCAGCATGAACTGGCGATGGCGCAGCAATCCGGCCGCGGCGGCGCCGTGGTGTCATTCGATGTCAAGGCAGCCGACGCCGACACAGCGCGCAAGAACGCTTTCCACGTGGTCGACGCGACGCAATTGATGTCGGTCACGGCCAACCTGGGCGACGTCAAAACCATCATCACCCATCCCGCCAGCACTTCGCACGGCCGCCTGACCGAGCAGCAACGCACGGCGGCCGGCATCCGCCAGAACCTGGTGCGCGTGGCCGCGGGCCTGGAACATCTCGACGACTTGAAGGCCGACCTTTCGCGTGGCCTGGATACGCTCTGACCCCATGAAAGTCCGCACCCGCTTCGCCCCGTCACCCACGGGCTTCATCCACCTGGGCAACATCCGCTCGGCGCTCTATCCCTGGGCGTTCGCGCGCTCGACCGGCGGCGATTTCATCCTGCGCATCGAGGACACCGACGTGGAGCGCTCGTCGCAAGCAGCGGTCGATGTGATCCTGGAAAGCATGGCGTGGTTGGGCATGGACCCGGACGAGGGGCCGTTCTACCAGATGCAGCGGATGGACCGCTACAAGGAAGTGCTGGCCCAGATGAAGGAGGCCGGCCTGGTCTATCCCTGCTACATGAGCGTGGCGGAACTCGACGCGCTGCGCGAGCGCCAGATGGCCCACAAGGAAAAGCCGCGTTACGACGGTACCTGGCGGCCCGAGCCGGGCAAGACCTTGCCGCCGGTGCCCCCGGGCGTGCAGCCGGTGCTGCGCTTCAAGAATCCGATCGGCGGGGTGGTGGCCTGGGGAGACAAGGTGAAGGGCCGCATCGAGATCAGCAACGACGAGCTGGACGACCTGGTGATCGCGCGTCCCGACGGAACGCCCACCTACAACTTCTGCGTCGTGGTCGACGATATCGACATGACGATAACGCACGTGATCCGCGGCGACGACCACGTGAACAACACGCCGCGCCAGATCAACATCTTCCGCGCGCTCGGCAAGGAGCCGCCGGTCTACGCCCACCTGCCCACCGTGCTGAACGAGCAGGGCGACAAGATGAGCAAGCGTACCGGCGCCAAGCCTGTGACGCAGTTTCGAGACGAAGGTTTCCTGGCGGACGCTGTGGTCAACTACCTTGCGCGGTTGGGCTGGTCGCACGGCGACGCCGAGATCTTCAGCCGCGAGCAGTTCCTCCAATGGTTCAACCTGGATCACCTCGGCCGCAGCGCCGCGCAGTTCGACGAAGCCAAGTTGCGCTGGGTCAACGCGCAGCACATGAAGGCAATGGCCGACGAAGCGCTCGCCCAACTGGTCGAGCAGCAATTGCAAAAGCGTGGCATCGCCTCGGATGCGAGACTGCCGGGCATCTGCGCGCTGTTCAAGGACCGCTGCGACACCACCGTGGCGCTGGCGGACTGGGCCGCGAAGTTCTACACGCCGCTGCAACCCAACGCGGATGAACTGGCCAAGCACGTGGTCGAAGGCGTGCGCCCGGCCATCGGCCTGCTGGCGAAGATGCTCGAGGGCATCCCCTGGGAGAAAGCCGACATCACCGAAGCGATCAAGGAGGTGCTGCGGGCCACGGGGATGAAGATGCCGCAATTGGCCATGCCGGTGCGGGTGCTGGTGATGGGCACGGCGCAGACGCCCTCGCTGGACGCGGTGCTGGCGCTGTGCGACCGTGCCACCGTGCTGGAGCGGCTGAAGGCGGCCTGAACAAAAGTCGGGCTATAATTCAAGGCTCGGAAATTGACGGCCCGCTTTCTTGGCGGGCCTGAAATATGGGGGTATAGCTCAGCTGGGAGAGCGCTTGCATGGCATGCAAGAGGTCATCGGTTCGATCCCGTTTACCTCCACCATCGAAGAGATTTCGCAGGTTTTGACCCTATCGTCTAGAGGCCTAGGACATTACCCTTTCACGGTAAGTACCGGGGTTCGAATCCCCGTAGGGTCGCCAATATTCATCACCCGATGATGCGGCAACAAGCCGGCAGCACTTGGCCCGCAAGGGCGAAAGCAGCCTACCAGGAGTGGTAGTTCAGTTGGTTAGAATACCGGCCTGTCACGCCGGGGGTCGCGGGTTCGAGTCCCGTCCACTCCGCCACAAACACTAAGCGCAATGCGGGTTCCAGCCTCATTGCGCTTTTTTACTCCCTTTTCTACCCACATTTTGTAAGGTAAAACGAAAGTTGGGTGGGCGGACGCGGTGTTTGATACGGTAGGAATTGCGCAAGCAAGACGTTAGTCTGTACGTGATGCACACGATACAGAGACGCAACTTTTGCAGCGCGCAACGCAGACATTGCGCAGCGACAACAGCGGCAGACGCATAGCGCAATGCAACGCAAAAACGCAGCGAGCGCGCAGCCAAGTCCAGCTACAGGAAAGGGTACGCGACATCTCCTGCCCGAATCGCTGCGTTCCATGCAAGAGCTCATGGAACTATTGCCACGGCTCATAGTCGACGTCAACGGCGAGCTTGATCTGAAGGCGACGCCAGTCGATGTATTGCAGCAAGTTGCGGCGCATGCCGAGTCTTCCGCTGCCGCCATTGGCCTCGGCCTCTCCGCCGTTGGCTCGTTGATGGCGTATGCAGCGCCCGAATGCGAGGATCGAACGATTAGTTCTGACGCTGTCGAGGCGATAGGGTGGCTATTCGCGGAGCTTGGCGCGACGACCGCCATCTGCCTCAAGCTCGCCGCCGCGTGTCGCGAACGGCCCAAGTCGCTATGAGGCGTTTTGGTTTTGCAGCGGTCGCAGACGCTTGGCACGCGGACCCGCCGCTTAGTCCGAGACGCTCTGACTACGCTCCAAAGCGGCGTGAAAATCCTTTGAATTTATCGCGCATGCATCATCTGATTGGAGGATGCTGTCTTGCGGCAATGGGACTAGCATTGTTCGTTCTCCGCCGCAGAAAGAGTCTGATATGCCAAACGTCTACATCGAGCCCAAGCCGACCGGTCGCGGTCCCGCTGATCCGATCGACCACTACGTGATCGAGCATGCGGATGGCCGGAGGGACAGCGGCCCTTACAAGACGCAAGCAGAGGCAATCGAGGCTGCGAGGCGCGCTGGGCATAGTCCCCTTGTAGCCCGAGTCAGGGTAACGAACAAAGGAAACCCGGACCACTGGCGCTCCCCTTAGGGGCTCTTGGCAAGAGTGGGCGTTGTAGTCGCTGGCCGCGCGGCACAGGGTTGTAGCGCGTGCCCGACAGCCAGGCGCCTTCTCAACCACCTATACGTTTACTGATAGTGAGTTGAGGCGGCGGTGTGAGGGCCGCGGATGACGGATGTTCGAGCGCCCATCCGGCAAACGGCTGGTGCGCCGAGGCGAAGCGGCGCCGGCGATTCTCGCTAAAGCAATGTGTTGCGCTGCGCAGCGACGGCTCACTTGACCCACATTTCCGTGTCCGCCGCCAGCTCGCCCACAAGCTTGCGCACCAACTCGCGTCTGCTCTCTGTCATGCCGCGCAACCGCGCCAACAACCTCAACTCCTCGGCAGTAACCGCGCCCTTATCAAGCTCCGCGTAGGCGCCCGCGCGCGTTTCGCCCGTACCACCGTCCGCCGCGGCGCGCTGCACGGGAATTCCGTACCGCAGCCACTGCAACGGCACGCCGGTCATCTTCGCCAGCACCTCGATCTTGTCCGGTGCCGGCATCGCCGTGCCCGCCAACCACTTCTGCGCCGCCTGCACCGTCACCGAGGGCCCATGCCACTTGAGGTTGAAGGCGTTTGCGAGGGCGGTAGGCGCGTGAATGGGTTTGCGTCCACGCGCCAGCGCCGTCTTCAGCCTCTCCGAAAACGCCTCTTTCTCCACCCGTGTTGCTGCCGCCATCCAACGAGTCTGAATCAGAGTCTTGTCTAGCCGTATACCTACGGGTTTACTCAACAACTATTAGGTTGTAGCATTGAAACAAGGGATCTAAATGCCCTCAGCCCGGCACAGAGCGCTGGAAGCGCTGCCGGCCTTAGAACCGCGCAGGAATTTATGCGTAAACAGAAGGAGCGGCGGAAATGAATCTGAAAAGAAAGATGCGGTGGGCGGCTTGCGCAGCGGCAATCGGTGTAGGCGCTAACGGTGCACGTGCAGATGACTTTGCGAATTTCTTCAACTCAATCAGCAAGGCAGCGAAGCAGGCACTAGACGAACAGCGACGGAAACAACAATCAGGAACGCCTCAAGGAAATGACGTAGGCAACGCCTCCACCCCAAGTTCTGTGACAGGCCCATCCGATCAGGACGCGCCGGCACTGCCGGCCGCATTCAATCGTGTTGGACGCAACGTAGATACGCCGCAGAACCTTGCGGTACTAAAGGCTAGGGTGACGGAAAGAATAGACGGGGCGGACCTGCTGCGCGCAAACGAGATTGAACTCTTGCAGAGTTGCAAGGCGGAGATGAAGCCGTTTGCCGCGTACGAAATCGTCATGGGAACGGGCTACGACGAACTGAAGGCAAAGTGCGAGGTTGAGGCGCGCGAGGCGATGAAGAGCTTCTATACACGTCGAGGAGTCGCTTTCAACGAGCAGAAGGCGGCGCAGGTCAATGCCCAGGCCAAAGCGGAGGTGGAAAGGCAAAAGCGAGAAGATGAAGAGGTTGCGAAGGCGGTGAACGAGTTGCGCACCGGCAAGCGCCAGCCAGATAACTGCCCGCAATGGATGACGGTAAAGGGCCACGACGTCAAGCAACTGGCTGCGCCGGTTACAGAGGTGGCGTATCAGCCCCCACAAGGGATCGGCGGCTTCATGGGCCGCGTCGAGCAAATAGATGGCGACACGATGCTGCTATCTGATCAACCCATCATTAGATTCCGCGGACAAGCACAGGGATACATGGTTATCAATATCGACAAACATGCAAAAGTCTTCAATGGCTCGCGGATAAAAGTAGGCAGCGTCATTGAGGGATACGCCACGCAGTCTGGCTCGCGCAACCTCCACATGACAAGCGGGGCCGCGAAGCCGGCTCCCATTCTGCTCGTTACCTGCGTCCATGTGTTGATCTGAGTGCCCGTCGCTCACTTCGCACGGTCCAGCAAGTGTCCAAAGTGACTAAAGCTGCAATGACCGACTTCCCAATCATCCCGACCGGCGGCCAATACTTTAGAAGGTGCGGATTATGAATGATGCAACACTGATGCTGCAGGTTGAGGCACGCAAGAAGTCAGGCGCGGTCGCGGCGCTCTTGAACCTATTTCTCCCCGGCGCCGGCTACATGTACTGCGGTCGCTGGTTCTTGGGCGTTGTCGCCTTTTTCTTCACGGCTGCACTGCTCATTTTCAGCCTGGGATTTGCGATTGTAGGGGTGGTGCTCATGCTGGTCATCGACGGATTCCTGTGTGCAGGGCGCTTCAACGCAGCGCTGATTGAACAGGCGCTGCGGGACGGGCAGGTTGCCGCGAAAGGAGGCGCAACTGCAACCGACGCAAGCGCACCCGTTGGACGCGAAGCCCCGGTTCGATCGCCGCCACTCGAACTGACGGTGGCCGCCAGCGTTGGCAGTGCCGAGCAGAGTCCTCCTGTTGTCGAGCCGGCACCGGCCAGCGAGCCGCTCTCGTCCGTACCGAAAAGGTACAACGCGTTTGCTCTTGCCGCCGTCGGGCTATTAGTGCTCGGTGTCGGCGTGGGCGCCGGTGTCGCAATCGTGTACCCTGGTGTCAGGGACCAAATGCAAGGGCTCTTTGCGCGCGCTGTGCGGCCGCAGCAACCGCTCCCCGCCGCGGAAGCTGCGGCAGTGGCGCCATCGATATTGGCCCCCCTTGCGAGCGTGACTCTTGTCCCCGTGCCGTCGCCGAGCGGCCTCATCGAAAATTCAGAGCCCGCCGCGAGCGTGGTCGGCGCTGAAAAATCAGAGAGTGGCGAGCGGAACCTAGACCTGATCGAATCAAGCGTCACGAGCTCCGACAATTCGTCTACCCGCCTCCGAGCGCTCCCTGGTACGGACGCGGCGGTTGTAATGGTGTTGGCACCTGACACTCCAGTTTGGGTGAGGAACGAGGCTTACTCCCCTGAACAGTGGGCGCAGGTGCGGCTGGCCAAAGATGGCCCGTATGTGGGCTGGATACGCAACGACAGGCTGCGGGATTTCAGATCCGAGAAGCAATGAGGAAGCGCTGTCGCCGAACTCATGGTGAGTGATCAGGGCCTTAGGCGAGGCCGCGGCGGACGCGCCCAGAAACGCGAGGGCGTTGACGTATGTTGTGTGCCTGTAGGTGTGCCAGCGGCCGTCGCCAATGAGCGCTCGGTCTGCCGCAAAATAACACTCACGGCGCGCCGCAATCTACTGATCGATCCACTCCTCGAAAGAAGCCTTGCGCCCGAATTGCATCCACACCCCCCGCCTAGTCATGAGAAACACGTCCGCCACGGTCTCGTCTACCGGCTCGTCGTCAACGAACCGACGCGCGTCGCCATCTGAATCAATAGCCACGAGGACATCGTCAGCGTCTCTGGAAATAACGTGATTCTCGGTGAGATTCTGGATGCACCGATAGGCAGAGGGTCCCATCCCGGGCAGAAGACGCATTCCGCGGACCGAATCCATCTCCAGCACCGCGATCGTGTGGAAGCGGGCGCAATGAGCCTCATAGTTTTCCGAAGGCGCATCTTCAGCCCAATCGCCAGGAATGCTCCGCAAGGTTTTAATTTGCAGTGCGACCGGGGCGTCGTTCTCAAGCTGTTGGATTTCTTCGTCGGTCAGACCAAGCAGAAAATCGAACCCGCTTAGCACGTGCTCGAAGCTGCGCCCATCGATCCCCTTCGCGATAGATTGCTCGACCATTGACCCTACCCGTTTCATAGGGCCCGCTGTCGGCAGAGCAAGCCAAGTTGCTTGAATCGGGGCTTCACCCATGGACGGCCCACGGAGCCTATTCGCTTTCCCAGGGACTGACTTTAGCCGTGCCCAGCCGCGCTGTAGTTGGAACTGTTGATCTTCGTCCAAGCGAAAGAACGAGAACGACTCGTGTAGCGGCCGCAGCAATGTGAGTGCCCTACGGGCGGCTGGCTCAAGCTCCCTTATATTGAGCATTGCACGCAGACCTTGAGCAAGTTCGCGAACGGAGATGGCATTGGGGTAGGTCACAAGGAGACTCCTTGAGGGTGAGGGCGAGGTTGAGGTTGAGGTTGAGGTTGAGGTTGAGGTTGAGGTTGAGGGATAAGTGACTTCTAGGTACCGGGCAATGTCTTGCCTTGGGAAGAAGGGAGATAGCTCGGAGACTCCGCGCGAGACAACGTCGCCTACCGGGGACAAGAAAAGAACTACTTGCCGCCGAGCACGCGCAATCACATGCTGAAGCAACTCGCACTCGGCGTACAACGCGCCCGGGTCCGGGGAAGCAAAGCGCGGCCATTCAGATCGGACTGCGTTTGCAACCAGAACGAAATCCCATTGCCGCCCGAAGGTCATGTTCGCGGTGAGCAAATCTGGACCCCGTGCGGGATGAGTGCAACTCGACGCCAGTTGAGCATGCGCCGCGCGGGCCGAACGTTGGTACCGGAACCACGGCTCCCATGACGCCAAATAATTCCGAAGCCGGCGTCGCGCTACCGGATCGCCAAAAATTCCCTCCCGGACGTGGCGCACGTACAGAATGGCGCATTGACCAAATAGACTCTCAAGGCAGCCGCAGCGGATGCCGCGCACCTGCGCGAGTAGATAGTCAATTCCTTGGATGCTTGGCGGGGGCGCATCTGGTAACGTTGGCCGGTCGCTGGAAGTGGCCTCCGTGAGCGCACGCTCGTACTGGACGGCCAACCACAGAACATTCAATACGTGCTCTGAGAAGCTGAAGCGCGACTCAGGAAGCTGAATTCTCCGCAGCCAAGCCCCTAGCTTTCCCCGTTCACCCGTGCTACGCGTCACCACAGCTATGCGCGCCAGCTTCACCCCGTTCGCGGCAAGTGAAGCGATCCTTTGGCCGATCTGCTGGTAACGGTGGGCTTCCGAGACGCAGACGACAAGTTCAGGAACGCTCCGTGAGCGACCGCCCAGCGGTGCGGCGACGTTGCTCGGCTTCATGCTTGAAATCAATGAGGCGGTTTCGCGAGAGACGCGATTCGAGGTGAGCGATCGAAATAGAAGCCGTTTGCCGTACCTGGCGCCAAAGACCTGTCGAACGCGCTGCAGGCCGAGATCACCCGCACAACGATTCCAGGTCAAGCAAATGCCATCAAGCCGGTGATTCATGGAGGCAAAGAGAACCACCTGCGATTCCGTCGCCAAGTGAAAGTCGTCGATAAGTAGGATCCTCGATGTCACGAGATCAGTCCTCGAAAATTCCGTGGCAGTCATTGCTTTCACGCCCGTCACACCAGCCGCGACTAAGCGCGTGGTCAAGACATTCGCGCCTACCGTGGAAAACGTCACTACGCTGATGGGGATGGGACGCACGCCAGCGCCTTCCTGCAGCCACCGCGCACGCTTCACGATGAAGCCGGATTTACCGCTGCCAAATGTGGCTCTGAACTCGATGTCGGAGGACGGATCGTCATGCGGCGAAAGACCAGGAATGTTGGGCGTGTTCATTTGCGTTTCGAGCTTGGCTTGCTCTGCCTAAATTCGGTGAAACAGGGGTTATTGATGTGAATTCGTTAGATTTCACGCGGAAGGACCTAACGAGCACAAAAAAGTCGCTCTCTAATCAGTAGCGCAAGACTCGCTTATCCGATCTGCAAACAGCGTCTAGCCACCGATCCGCGCTCAATTCGACCAGCCTTCCCTTCACCGCGCCGTGTGCCAGTGCAAAGTTCTGCAGGACAAAACCGACACCAGGAAGTGAAGCCTCGTCTACCCAATTTCGGTACGTGGCAGCTGTGCGAGTGTTCGTTGAACGCGAATCAGCAAGCCGACCCAACGCGCCCTTCTCATGAGGGAGTGCGTAGAAGCGGATTCGATCGCGCCAAAATGCGTCCCAGTCAAATTGGATGAAGTCGCCGAGCTTCCAAAGCCCGGCGGCCCGTAAGTCTCTTACGCCACGCAACCGAATTTCGGTATGGCAGCAAGGCTGCGGCAGTCCGGGCACTGAATGTTTGTGCATGTGATCCGCATACACGACCAACCCCGACTTGTGCGCACGCGTCCAATAGCTAGTTGAACCGATCCGCTCGACGCGCTGCTGACTGTGCAATACCCACGCATGGCGCAGCAGCATTCTTTCGACGCGTACCGCCTGTGCCGGGGATGCGCAGACGTAGTCGCGCGCCACTTCGGCACCGGCGGCTTCAACCGACACGAAGGGGTGCAAGCACTCGAGGCATCCTTGAAACCACTCCGCGCGTGGTTGAAAGACGGTTATCGCGCATTTCCAGCGCGGGTGATACGGGATGCGGACGGGTTGGACGACCATGTTCCTGCAGAGCGCCAAGAGCCTGCCGGCGCCTCTCATAGGAGTCAGTGTGTCGCTGTTGAATCTGGCGACGTCAAAGAAATTGACGGGCAAAGGGCGATTGCCAAAACCTGGCCGACGGCCCGACCCGCATGACCGGTCCGCTTGCACAACGTAGCCGCGGGAAACGCTATTCATGGCGATTCTCGATATCGCTCGACCCGTGTCCGATCGCGTCATAAGCCCTACTACCTTCACCAGACAACCATGAAGTCTGGGTGAGTTCACCCTCAATCCGTACAAGGGCATGCGCGTCAACCTTCATATCGCGCGCGCTTACACGCCGCTCGATCCAGCCAATGACTTCTGACAGAAGAAACCTCACCGAGCGCCCGCCAATTGAAATGGCACGAGGCACGTCATCACCTCGGGTCCGTCTGTTGTAGTAGTCGGATCGTCCGAGGCTTGTCAAATTCAACATTTTCGGAAGATTGATCAGCTGGTCTGAAGGCAGCTGCGACGTCAGCGGCGGGCGACGACGGGGGCCATCAGGGGGCCGGCCGCCGAGGGCACCCTCACGCGCGGCGTCGTGCTGTGAGATGCGGGACGTGTTTCTCGAAGGAGGCGTCTTGCTGTTCATTTGGGTCCATCGCTGTACGAATTTGTGTACGGCAGATGTTGCTCAAATTTGGACTGCAAGTCGATTGAAAAGACGGGCCTACGCCGAGTTTTCGGAGCTCACGGGTCGGCGCGCTCAGGAAGGAACGCCACTTGCCGATAGCCGTGGTCTCGGAGGAATCGAGCTTGCTTCAGATTTTTTTCGACAGAATGGCACGTCAACGGAAATTCCCTTAGGCGCTCGTGATTCACCAGCGCTCTGTACAGCTCCGAGGCGCTTTGCACTTCCCCAATGTGTTCTTCAACATCGAGCAATGCGAGGTAGCGCTTGTAGATGTTGGCTTGGTCAGGTTTGTGCACGTCGACCAGCTCGGGCACGGGCGGTTTGAGGTTCTCTGCTAGCTGACTTCGCCGGTTGCTAAGCTTTCGCCTCGCTTCACCAATCTGCGCATCGATCGGAGCTGTCAGATCAAATTCAAGGGTGACCCGGGGGCGGCTTGCAGCTCCACCGTCACTCGCGATGATCACCCGTTCTCGGTGTGGCGCGAATTCAATTTTGGTTCCAAGATCCTCGACCGTTAGCATCCCCAAACTTCGCAGTGCATCAGCTTCCATCGAGCCGGTGTCGATTCCGATTTCCGAAGTTAGTGCGTGAACGTCGAACGCTTCCCGCAGGACATCATCTCCATAAGCGTCGCTGTCCAGCGCCGGCTCCAGCCAGCGATTTAGTGCAAACTCCATCGGATCGAGCAGCCGGTCCGCCTGGATAGCAATAAGCGTATCTGGGCGGCTGGCAAATTTGCAAAGCGCGCTGTCGCTCCTCATCAGCGCTCCGTCGACTTCGACCCATTTACCCTCCACCATCAGGAAGAAAGCGGTTGCCCCGAAAGGCGATCCGGCTTCAACTGCCGCAGCCAGCCACGGCTCAAACCGAGGCTGCCACTTTCCCGTTCTTTCGACTATTTGGCGTAGCAGCTTTGCGGCCCCGGATGGCAATGGGACGACGTGCCACGTGCGCAACAGCCATCTTTCGTAACGAAGACGGTACTCCGGATTGCGACGAAGGAATTCCCATCCCCAGGCCACGTGGGTGTGCTCCACCGCATTCGGCGGGAGTTTCTTCTTTGTCATGCAGAGGTTCCGTGCTGTTGCCCCTAGCGTGGCATACCAGACTCAGGTCCGCAAGTCCACCAGAGCCGCTTCCAACTCCCCATAAGCATGCGTTTACGTGGGTGAGGAAGCGGGCGGCAGCGCTGGTGCGGAGGAGGGTGCAGCGGAGCCGACAAGCTTCACGGAGGAATCGTGATCACTCAAGGTGGAATCCATGACGAGGAGGCCCTGAACATTTACACGGACGGCTCGTCATTCCCCGGGAAAAAGCGAGCAGCTGGTGTGGGTGTAGTGCTAATGTGGGTGGACGAGGCTGGGGACCCCCAGACCAGCGAGCACGCACCGACCGGCTACCAGAGCGCGACTATCGACGAGATGGAAATCCAGGCCTGCACCGTCGGTTTGCAGGAAGCCATGAGCGTTTTTCCCGACTTGAGCAGGTTCAAGAAGATCGTGCTGTTCTCGGACTCCCAATACGTCACTGAGAACTTCGTCAAGGCGATGAACGTGTGGCCCCAGAGGGCGTGGCGGGGCGCGAATGGTATGCCCGTCGCGAACGTTGACCTCTGGAAGCGCCTAAAGAAGGAGGTCAATGCGTGCCCGCTTCGCGTTGAAGTGCGGTGGGTAAAGGCGCACAAGTCGAACATCTATAACCGAGCAGCCGATAAGCTCGCAAAGAGGTCGGCAGCGATGCCGTTCAACAAGCCACTGTCAGTTAGCCAGACAACTCGCAAGTGGTCAGATCGCAAGACCCAGCGAGGTTGCGTCACATTCGATGGCCGCGCAGTAAAAATCCGGATCATCTCTACCAAGTACAACAAGTACATCAGAGAGTATGAATATCGGTTCGAGGTGATTGACCGGCACGACCCGTCCTATAAGGACGTCGACTTCGTCTGGTACAAGCACTTGCTCAGCCGTAACAAGTGCCTGCTGGTGCGGCTGAACTCTGATCGAGGTCACCCCGGCATTGATCAAGTGCTCGAAGAACTCGATCCTGACGACTACAGATACTGAGTCTGCCGATGACATTCAGCGCACCGTTGTACGCTCGACAACGGCAGCTTCGGGTCGGAAGCCGCCATTCCTACAACAGGGCCGCGCAGTCAAGCGCGGTTATGCGATGCCAGTTCTCCCCTAAATGGAGTAAGGGGTAGGGCCGATGCGGTTGACTTACGGCTGAGCACGCCCTAGCGTTAGGTTCGTACTGCAAGTAGGAGGATGACATGGCTAGATGCACGGCGCCTGTGAGGGGCCATCGCACTTCTAGTGCGGCGGCAGAGTGTCCTGCGTGTGGTAGCCGATATGGCGGCTACCGGTCCTCATATTCGTATTCCTCGCCCTATTCTTCATCCTATGGCGGAGGTAACAGCGGAGGTGCTAGGAGCAGCAGCGGCAGTGGCGGCGGCAGCACGAAACCCAGGTGGTCGCGGCCAGGTTCGTCTGTGGTTTACACGCCTGCCGAGGTGCGGACCCTTACGCCGGTGCGCGAAAGCTTTGAGAAGCGCGTAGCGCAACCTGACCTCCGAGACGTCTTTCTGTGCCACGCGTGGGACGATCGGAATGGGGCCGCCAAGGACCTACATGATCTTCTTGAGTCGCTCGGCGTGTCGGTTTGGTTCAGTGAGAAGGACGTTCTCCTCGGGTCGCCGTTGCTTCGCGAAATCGACAAGGGACTAGCGAAGTCCAAGGTGGGGATCGTGCTGGTGACGCCTGCGCTGTTGCGCCGTGTGCAAGGAGAGGGCATCGCGGAGAAAGAGCTTTCGGCGCTCTTAGCGCGTGACCTGCTCGTCCCCATCGTGCACGGCACGACGTTTGAAGCGCTACGCGATGTTAGCCCCTTGCTAGGCTCTCGAAGCGGCCTGAACACTGCAGAAGATTCGATGAGGAATATCGCGGCCAAGCTCGCCGAGCTAGTTACGCCCGAAGAGGTGGGCTAGGTTTGCTTTCGGCCATTTGGTTGGGCCATTGCACCCACCGTGCGCGAAGCTTTGATTGTTTTCACCTTCGCCCAACTAAAGGAGAATCTTAAGGGAGACTCTGTCCGGATTGGAGAGCAATGAGAAAGATCAACACGGATAGTCTTTTGCCGTGAATCGATCAGGCGAAGCGCGAACAGCTGTTCTCCGGTACACGGATTCCGGTTGCCTGGCAATGGTCCCTGCTAGGTAGCCAGAGACCTACAACGTCGCCGGTGCCACAGCAACTACGTTCGCTGGGGCATGTCTGCTTTGGGTCGAAAGCGGACGTGACCAGCGGATTCCTACGGGGTTGCGCACGACGGGTTTTGCCGCGAAGCCTGAGCGCGGCGCGCGAGCTGGCGCGCAGGCGGCGCTGGGAGTTTTAAAGCCCTGTCAGGCGTGGGAGGACTTGCGTTGCCAGCACATAGGCAGTCACGACGGACCCGAGCACGGGCGCTAGAGCACGACACTCCCGGATGATGTCCGGAAGCTTCGAGACGATGAGCGCGCTGAGTTTCCACCCTGCGGACTCGCGCCGAAAGTGCTGAAGGTCATCCCGCGCTGGCGCGTCGCAGTGGGTGCGGGTTCTGTGAGTTGGGCTTGTGCCCCGTTCGGTGTCGAGTTTCGGCATAGCGGTAGAGCATGACCCTTACCCGCGCCGTTGTCTTCCCGCCAATTTTCGAAGTTTGGCGGGTGATGACGGCCAGCCGTTCCGTGTCCGGATCTGGGAGGGTGTCATCGACTGTTGGTGCGCAAACTCGTAATAGAGATCTTGCGCCACGGTCCTGGAGACACCTTCCTCGTGAGCAAGCGTTTCCCAGTCGATGGGCTCTGTGGGATTCATCTGGACGAAGCTGGTGAGCTTGTTGAACAGCCGCACCTGAACCAGTCGATGCCGTCTAATGGTGGCCAATCGCGCTGCCTTCGTGCCTTTCGGCCAGAAGGCGCCGAAGGCTTCGTCCCAGGTTGCGATTTGGGCGCCAGTGACTTGGCGCCACCGACGCAGATACTCGCACGCCAGCCAGTCGGGCATAGTCAGGGCCTCTAGCGCGCAGCTGGCCACTGCCGACAGGACAGCGATACCGTCCCCTCCCTTGATGCGCTCACGCAAAGCCAACACCTGCTGTGCGGCGACCTGCTGGAAGATCGGGCCTCCACGTTCCCCCTTCCAGCTCTCTTGCAGCGCGATGGCTTCTTGAAGTGAAGCCGTCCATGGATCGAAAGCGGTTTGCGGCGATGTCGATGTCATAGCGTCAACCATGGAGATTTTGCCGAGTGGCTTAGCCTGCAACAGATTGACCTCGCTTGGTCAAGTCGATGCCGATGACTGCAACGTCATCGATTTCTGGGCGCTGCGGAGAAATCTCGTGCCAACGCGCCTGGAGTGCCGCAACGAGTCCTGCGAAATCCACACGGCCGGCATCATCTGGCAACTCCCATTGCTTTTTTTGGCCACGCCAAACGAGCAAGAAGATTCCGAAGCGTGTGCGATAGTCTCGGACGTAGTCCCTGCACAGCTGGTTTTCGAGACGCTCCAGGAGATCCGCGCCGCTCCAGTTGTCTGCGAGCTTTAACTCCATAGGCACGGGCGCGTCGATGCTGGACGCGTGCCAGCGGATGTCAGGACGTTTGGCGTCCGCCAATTCGTCCTCTTGGGCCAACGAATACCTACCCTCAGCGGATTCGCGGAGCCAGCGTGCGATGGAAGTCCGAGTCAAGGTTTCTTGAGTTACCAAGAGCAGCACCGCGGCTGGGCTGTTGTCGCCGTCTTCGATGTCATCCTTGAAGGCCAATGTTCGGTCGACGGCCAAGTCGAAAAGGTGCCTGGGCGTAGAAGGGCTCCTCTGAAGATTACGAAAGAACTCGCGGACATTTGTGACTGCCCAGTCCGAATCGTTTGCATCGGCTTCAGCCTTCTTTCGCGCCCGAACCCGAAGCCAAGGACGCCACTCGATGTACGGGTGAGACTCTGCGATCTCGCTGTAGGCAACAAATGCTTCCTTCCCCGGGATGGCGAAAAGGAGTTCCAACAGCATCTCGCGACCCTCCTGGGCGTAGTCTTTGACCCCAGGAGAGTAGACGCCGGAATTGGCGCGATCAATGTCCTCGGGAACCGGCAGGTAGCGGTGGGCCAGAAGGTAAAGCTCCTTCAGCAGCCCGGGTGTGGCGAAAGATTTGCGGGCCCCGGGCCCTGAGTGCCGCGAACCCAACAAGCCCACGATGAAACTCATCATGAAGTCGCGCGCGCTGTTGGCCTCGATCTCCTTCAGCACTCGCCGAAACCAGTCCATTGCATTTGCCCCATCTGCGCCAAACCAGACTGCGGCCCATTGCGCGACGCGGTTGCACTCGGTGAGGGTGGTGGCTTTCTCCCGTGCCAAGTCGGCCAACTCTGCATCAGGTCGGTTAGATCCCTGAAGAATCTTCAGGATGTGCTCGATGGTCTCCTGACGTCGAGGCTCCCTCGATTGCACCGCTGTGTAGAGGGCGGGAGCGATCCGGTCACGGATCCACTCGCCGCTCCAGCTGACGTCGTAGAGCACGTAGGAGCTGGGCTCCCGTTCGGCGGTGCCCTCGTTGTCCAGTTCGAATGCGATCTCCTGCACAAAGAGTTCAAGTACGACCTCGGGAAATCTTCGGAACAACGAGGGTAGCCAAGGCGGGAAACCATTGAGCTCATGGATCCCGTACCTGACGGAAATTTCGGCCTCGGCCTGCGTCAGCTTACTCACCCAATGCGGATTTTCAGCGGCTTCGATTGCCAACCCGAACAAGCCGAATATGACGCTGAAAGGCGTGCTGTTGTCCTCGGCCCCTTCCGACCTGAGCATTGGCCGGAAGTTTCGCCAGAACGCAACCGCTCCGTCGCGAAACGCCAAGGCGACCTCCGCTCCAAAGGCATCCGCCGCCGCTTGCCAGTTGCCTGTTGACCAGTGATTGCCGCCCTTGCTTGCCGAGCGAACATGCTCGAACAGATAGTGCTGTGGGCCGCTGACGTCGCCGCGGGTGGTGAGGGGCGAGTTCCGCAAGCTCTCGACGTGGCTTTGAAGGTACTCAAGCCACTTCTCGAGATTGCGCTTCTGCTTTGTCTGGTACGCCTCTGTGCGCTTGGCATGGTCTCGATTCATGCTCCGGAGCCTTGCCTGGGCGGGCGTGACGCGGGGGTGCATGAATGCCTTCAGTTCAGCGCGCAGCACCGCCTCGGTTCCGAGAGCCTTCCACAACGCCCTCCGATTTTTGGCGTCTCTACCCCCTTCGGCGTAGAGATCGCACGCCAAGGAAAGTGCGACGCGGCGGTCTTCTTGGGACTCGCGAGTCGTGAGTTGCTTCAGCGCATAAGGAAAGTCGCCAGCTGAAAACTTCACGAACGACCCGTAGATGTAGTGGGACCACCAAGTGGTCGGAGCCGGCTCGCCCTTCGCCAGTGCGCTTTGGCGGGCGTATCCGACGATCCGCCAGAATAGGAGAAACTTCAATTCCCTCCATCCAGACACGAGCTCCGAAAGGTCAGACTTTTCGAGGTGGTCGGAGCTTTGTGACATTCCTCCAAGTCTGTCCAGGAGGTTTAGGGAATCATCAGAAAGAGTTTTCGGCTGCTGGGCTTCAATGAGCCGCCCCAACGTCGTTCCAGCAGCGCGAGCGAGCCAGGCATGAGCCATGGAGACATGCGATGCACCCATTTCTCCGTATGGAGGCTGGCGCAAGAAGTCGTCGATCACGGACACCAGGTTCGGCAGCAATTCGAGCGGAGCGCGCTTGGCAAAGTCCTGGAGGGCGTGCTCCAGGTAGTCGATGGAGTGACGCCTTGCGGGGGCGAGCACGGGCAGGCAGCCTATGAGCCAATCCAGGACGTCTTGTGTTGGTGCATTCCCCTGCAGAAGTTCGCTGACCAGTTCTCGGTCATGGGGTCCGGGCTCGGCGAGCACCGTCGTGCGCAACGTCCGTTTGTCATCTTCGCTCCCGAGCTCGCCCAGAATCTGCACTGCTGTGACCCGTGCGCTGCGATCTCCGGTAGCGTCGGACGCAATACGCAAAACGAAGGGTAGAAGGGTCGCCAGCTGCCCCCGCGAGACCATTCGAAGGAGAAAGATGAGGATTTCGGGTTTGTCGCCGTGCTCATGCATCAATCTCGCCACGTCATCGGCAATGTCCGGCGCGGAAAAGCGTTCGATCGCATCCAGCGCGAAGGAAGACTGCGTCACGTTGCCACGGGCAAGCCGGTCACAGCACTGTTGAAGGAGTTGTTGTCGCGCCGGTAGAGGAAGCGCGTGCGGGTCCCCACCCTCTAAGAGCACCTCCGGTGCGATTCGCATCACCCGGTCAGCAATCTTCGAATCGAGGAGGGCGAGCCAAGGAAGGATTGGACGTCGCGAGGGCACCACCACGGTCACGCCGAACTGCTCTCGAAAGAACAGCTGGTCGATCGGCCTGCGCGACGTCGATTCCGAGAGGAGCTTTGCAAACCATTTTGCGGTCAGGTACTCCCTGAAAGACCTGTGCGCGATGCGGACGCAGCCGTAGATGGCTTCGTCGAAGATAGCCCTTGAGAGCAAGGTCATGCAGTCACGGTGGTCCCAGCTCGGCAGAAGGTCTTCCAAGGACAACCCAGCCAAGCCGCCAACCGAATCTGGGATCTTGATGGCAGACTGTCCGGTCAACGTGCATGCCGCAGCAGCTTGCATCGCTCCGTCCCAAGCGCGCTCGGGGGCAAGGGGGTTCACGACGCCGCGATTGGGATCCGGTTCCTTCAGTCGGCGGTCGATGCTGCCATGGGTGAGCTCAAGCCTTGATCCAATTCGACCCGTCTCCTTCCAGAATTCCATGAGCTCATCCAAGTCCAAAGGTCGCGCTGCGTGCGGCCATGCGTCATGTCGCTCGAGGGCTCGAACGAACTCGTCGTGATCCTGCAGCCCCTTGCCAATGACGTAATTTTTGACTTGGGCGGGCGTTAGGTCCTGCAGGGCAACGACCAGGAACCCATCGCTGTTCCGGGCTTCGGTGGACGCTGAGGTCGATTCAGGCGGCCGTATCGGCAGTGCCGATGCGCAAATGCTTCTGTCTGAGCTCGGGCGCCATGCGGGCATTCGCCCGGTGATCGTGATGTGACAGCGTTCCTTGGCTGCTCCTAGCGCGATGCCGATCTTCCGGATGGCCAAGGCGAAGTCGTTGGGGTGACGAAGCTTGGATTCGTCGATTGAGTCGAGAAGCAGCCAACCCTGCACGCTTGAATCGAGCCACGACCGGAAGTCATGGGCGTTGCCTACCTCAAAGGCGACGTCCAAGTCATTGGAAGCTACGTGTTCAAGCCGTAGGAAGAACGCTGGCTTTCCTTCTCGGCGAAGACGATTTGCTACCTGCCGGATCTCTTCCGTCTTGCCTGCGCCGGCCTCGGCCAGGATGACGACGCGGTAGGCGGCAAGAAGGTCATCCCAATTGAAGTTGCGGCCGCTCCGGACCAACGGACCCTCGTCAATTCGCTCTGCCGAGGGCTCTGAGGAGGCCAGTTCGTAGAAGTTCCGATGCAGGTCAATGAAATCGCCAAACATAGTGGCCCGATGGTACCTTCACTGCGGCTACGGCAGCCCACGGAGCAGGCTTGGCATAGGAGATGTCCGCTTCCGGCCAGAAGCGGTCTAAGGGGGGTCAAGAATCGAACAGTCAACGCATGGCGCACAGCGGCTTCGAAGGGCCTGGCTCACAGCCTTGCGGTGGTGCGTTGCAGTTCAGGCCCCTGTGTGCCCTCTCGTCGCCACCCGGCGCGCTTCCGAGTAAGCTGGTTTCCGAATCGCCGACCCAACTCATCCCCAGGCTGGATTGATGTCACCAATCTCGGGCAGTAGGAGGGGCGTCGAGATGGCACCTCGCGCTACACAATGGAATCGCAGGGCCAAGGAAACTCCTTGTCCAGCATCGACTCATAGTAGCCGTCCTGCTGCAAGAGCTTGGCACGTGGCTTCAGTCCCAATTGCCGCCACAGGGCAGGCGTCATTGTCCGCCACGTTGGATTTCTGAAAAGGGAAGCGGGGGGAAGCTGCTCGAATGTGACCCAAGACCACTCTTCATATCCGGGCAGATTCTCATAGTGTTCGAGCCAGATCAAGTGCTCCGGTGGGATCTCGAATCGCTCGCAAACCTGAAAGCAGATCTCTTCCACCGCATTCGTGATGCTTTGGCCGGGATTGCCGACGATGGAAATGCAGGCAATTACGATGCGGCCATCAGGCAGATCAACGCGCTCAAGTAAGCAGATCCCATCTGCGCCGTTGGACGCCTTGTAGGCGAAGAGATCAGGCTGGTTAGCAACTTGCCAGAGCGGATAGCGCCAAGCGTTGCCAGTGAACCCAGTTTCACGCGGAAAGTCGCGGCGAAGATGGTCGAACATAGACAGGTGAGGTAACGGTTTGAGTTCAGCAGACTCTGCTTGATCGCCAACGCCCTGCTGCTGGCGCGATGCTGCCGGGCGGGATTCATAGAGTCGATCCCTATATGCGGTGATCTCGCCTTGGGTCAATCCCTTGGACTGGCTCGTGCTCCCGTCGTATTCATCATGATGGTCGAGACAGAGCCAGACCAAGTTCTTGAACCGCGCATCACCAGGATCGTGATTCACATGCGCGATCTGCCCTTTGCGCACGTCATCGACGCCATCAAGGAAAACGCACAAGCAGCACCGTCTGCTGCTCGCCAACAAGACCTCAGTCTCAAGCGCCTTGGGGAGCTGTTTTCTCATAAGCAAGACTATATGCGAGCCAGTCGTTCGCTCCCGAGGATTGGTGCTGTGTACCCGCCCTTGAAAATTTCGGACTGACGCAATGGAGGCCGCTCCGATCTCCGGAACTCCAGCGATCTCGTGGCACAAGCGTGATGTCTAAGCGGATTGATCCGCGGCAACAACGCCGGCGGACGGTAAATCGGTCGGATGTCTGCGTCCGGCCAGAAGCAGACGTCTTCGGATGCATGGCTCGCGTTCCTCAGTGCGCCAAGGTACTCACGATTCCGGACGCGATCCACCGAACCCCGCCTCTCTGGCAAGCACGATCGCCTGTGATCGGTCCCGCGCACCCAACTTCGAAAAGATGTGGTTCATGTGGTTGCGAACAGTCTTTTCCGCGATTCCCAGCCGCTGCGCGATATGCGGATTGCTGATCCCGGCGGCGACGAGCTCCAGCACGCGCAATTCGGCTGGCGTGAGCTCCCCGAAGGCGCCCCGATCGGCGCGTCCGCCTTCAGCTCGCCCGGAGCGCGGCAGGAACCGTTCCAGCGCGTGGAAGTAGCTGTCCCAGGCCGGATCGTTTTCGAGCAGGACGTGGCTGCGGCTGTCGAGCGAGACGAAGGCCGCCCCCGGGATGGTGCTCGCAGTTCGGCGACCCTCCTCGAACGGGATCCGCGCATCGTGAGTGGCGTGCAGAACGAGCGTGGGGCAGCGCACGCGCCGTGCTGCGTCGACTACGTCGATGTCGTAGAACGTTCGCAGCAGCCGCGCTGCACCTTCAGGGCTGACGGTCTTTCGCTGGATCTCATCGAAACCCTGTAACTGTTCGCGGGTGGCATCGGGAATGAACTGGTTGGCGAACACCTGTCGAAAGGCGGAATTCTCGCGACCCCAGCCGATCTCCACCAGCTTCAGCAACGCGGCCGCCTCTTCCCTGACCTCGGGCGCTGCAGGACGCTTCCATGCGCCTTGCATGTAGGCACCACACAGCACGAGGTGGCTCACGCGCTCCGGATGGCGGGCCGCGTAGTCGATGGCGACGGCAGCGCCCTGCGATGCTCCGTAGAGCACGAACTGCTGCAGGCCTGCGGCATCCACGACAGCCTCCAGGTCAAGGTGGTTGGTGGCGAACGACATCTCCGGCGGCGACCGGTCGGACAGGCCGCACCCCCTCGCGTCGTATCGCACCAGCCTGTAGTCGCGCTCCAGCCGCTCTATCCAGCTGCGCCAGACCACGCTGGTTACATCGAGCTCCACGTGATTGAGCCAGTTCGGCGTCTTCACCAAAGGAGGGCCGCTACCGCGAGTCGCATAGGCAATGTTCACTCCGTCACGCGTGGTGCAGAAGCGGACCTGGGCGGCATTCGTGAGGTTCACGGTGGGCAGTCTAAACGCAGGACTGGGCCACCGGACCCACAAGTCATCCCGTGATGCATCCGACTGGAGTTCAGTCGTGGGCCTTGGGGCTCATGACGCGCGCAGCCAAGCCCGGCAAAGTTGATCCACCCGCTTTTGGGGCTGCAAAGGAGACTCGCATGAACAATTCCGTCAAGCCACGCACTGCGCTCGCCAACGGCAGGCTCTGGGGGGCACGCCATCGCGACTGGGTCGAGGTCCAGGAGCCGCAATTCACGCGCGCGTATGAAGTGGTGTTCGAACAACTCGGTGTGGGACCGGGCATGCGCTATGCCGACCTCGGCTGCGGGGCGGGCCTCGCAGCTTTGATGGCGGCGCGCCGGGGAGCCACCGTCTGCGGCCTGGACGCCGCCGAGCATCTGCTCGAAATCGCCCGCGCCCGCGTGCCTTCGGCTGACTTTCGGCAAGGTGAGCTCGAAGACCTGCCGTTCGAGAACGGCACCTTCGACCTGGTGACGGGCTTTAACGCTTTCCAGTACGCTGGCGACCCGGTCGCTGCGCTCGCGGAAGCCCGTCGGGTGACACGGCCTGCGGGCCGCGTCGTTGTCATGACATGGGGCCCCGCCGACGGGATGGAAGCGGCATCGCTCGTTGCCGCCCTCAAGCCCTTGCTTCCGCCACCGCCGCCCGGAGCGCCCGGGCCGTTCGCGCTCGCGGACAAGGTCGCGCTGACGGCACTTGCCGAGTCGGCAGGTCTGCGCCACCTGGCGATCGAGGACGTGGAATGCACATGGCGCTACCCGGATCTCGCCACTGGGCTCCGCGGCTTAGCCTCTGCCGGCGTCGCGGTCCGCGCGGCGGAGAACAGTTCGGATGCCGAGGTCGACCGGGTCCATGAGGCGGCGCTGCGGCCGTTCGCTCAGGGCGATGGTAGCTATGTAATCCGGGCCATGTTCCGTTGGCTGGTGGCACAGGCGTGAGGGGCCGAATGGATGGGGCCATGTGAGGGCCGCTTTGGGTCGGAGGCGGCCGTGCACGTGCGCGGCATGCTGGGCACTTCCGCCCCTTGCAGAGCTTAAGCTGGGTCTGCTAAATGCAGGGCCAGCTCGGGGGAATGCAGTCTCAGAACACGCCCAGCCGGTAGGCCGCCGCGACGTACCTGCCCGCGTTGTCGTCGCGCTGCACGGTCTGGTACCAGACGTGCCACGTCGACGGACCGAAAAACTGCGTGCGCCGGAAGCCAAACACATTGGTCCAGGCGTGGGGGCCGTCATACCCTCGCGTGCCGGGAAAGCGGGATCGCTGGCCGATCGGCGTGGTACTAGTCAGGGCGCGCGAACGCCGGTACTGCGCTTGCGTGAACTCCTGCCGCGCATAGCGATTGCGGTCCAGCGAGCCCTGGGCCGTGGCCGAGCCCTGGTAATTGCCGGCCACGTGCACGATGCGCAGCTGGTTGCCGACCGGCGCTATTCGAAATTGGCAGCCATTGAGCTCGCTGGTGAAGAAATAGTCCGCCCCATTGGCGATGTCGAGAGACACAGTGTCCTCAGACTTCCACGGCAGCCAGTACGCCGAGATCCGCGACGACTTCCAGGTCACCGCCTTGGTCCGTTCGTCGAATCCCAGAATTTCCATCACTGTCAGGCCGTTCATCGTCCGGGGCTGGATATCGAAGTTAAAAATGCCGGACTGGTCCGGCATCGTCGCCTCCAGAAACCCCACCGTCACCGGCTGCGCGGCTAGGTATACATCCTTCTCGCTCTTGAAACGCTTGTTCTGCCCGTCGCTCATGCTGTTCACCCCCTGAAGAGCAGGCTACCGCGCGACCCGCGCGTTCGCGTGTGAGGCATCACACAAAGTCCATGTGTCCTGCTGCCCGGACCCGAGCGATTCGCGATGCTCTTTCCGCCGGGCGGCAGCAACTTACGCCCATGCAGTAAGAGGAGCCAAGGCTGCTTTCGGCCAGAAGCGGCCATTTCTGCGCAGTGCAGTTCCGACACGCCCGTACCGCTCATCCGAATAATGAAAAATCTGCGGAGCCGGTTCTTTGCAGGAAGCGACAGCGTTAATAGCGACCACCGCCGTAGCCACCATTGCCATAGCCTACGTCCGCTCGCTTGGTTGCCTTGAAACCGTCTGAACCGTACCCACCCGGGCCACGGCCTTCTTCACGAGGGCGGGCCAGGTTCACGGTAATGGACCGTCCATCCACGGACATGCCGTCTAGCGCATTGATGGCAGCCTGGGCGTGTTCCGCGGACGCCATTTCGACAAAACCAAACCCTTTGGAGCGGCCGGTTTCACGGTCCATCATGACCTTGGCGGAAGAAACGCTGCCGAATTCGGCAAAGTTGCTCGCCATGGTGGAGTCGGTCACGGAGTAGGGCAGGTTGCCCACATAGATTTTGGTGCTCATGGGAGCCTTTCTAGATGATGACGCGCAATAGTGCGCAACGGGGAGACGGGCAGGAGGACCGGGAGTCGGACGCAACTGGGAGAGGAAGGCCGGATCTGCGTCGAGCCGACCATCAGCGCGAGGGGACGCCGCATGGACGTCTGCTGACAGGGTGCGGAACTCGATCAAGCTAGAGTTACTGCGCGCGTATGGAAGCGGCGCAGCGGCCCCTCGGCCTTCGGTGCGGAGCGCGGTCAGCGCTTGCAGCCCGCTTTGCAGACCTTGTGGTTCGCGCCAAGAATGCGCTTCGAGGCAAGCTCGGCCAGCGGCCGGAAGCCGCCACACTTGAAGCAGCTCATGAAACCCGGGCGGGCTGAGGAGAGGATCGCGCCACCAGGGGGCTTGCCCCGGGAATAGCGCAGCCCGTCGTCAGAGATGACGTTTGTAGGAGGTGCGGAGGACATCGAGACGCTCCGGCTTTGGCCGGAGGTGAGGTGACTGAACGCAGATTTTATCTCGATCGGGCAGGCGTTTCGAAATCGTCGAGAGAGACCCCGCAGAAGCCCGGCCTGCGGCACGGCACAGGCGAGCCCTGTGCGCGGCCGAGCATCGCAGCAGGCTGGGGAAGCAGTGGCGCAGTTGTTCGAAGCCGGGGAGCAAGGGGTGCCGCAGGCGCGGGCCCGTACCACGGCAAGTTCTGCGACACCCCCAGGCTGCGAGAAGCGCAGGGAAAGTCCCGGCGAAAGGAGGGACCCGCGCACCGGGATCGGCTGGGACGTACCGCAGGCCGGGCGTCCCCGCGGCTTCGACAAGCTCAGCCCGAACGGGTTTTTGGCGGCTTCGAGCCTTCGGCAA
>JAQGMS010000059.1 GCA_028292245.1 Ramlibacter sp. | reverse complement strand
AAATAGCAGGTGACATCATGAGCAATCCCAAAGTCGAACTTCATATCGCCAATTACGGCGTGATCACCCTCGAGCTGGACCAGGACAAGGCGCCCAAATCGGCCGCCAACTTCCTGTCCTACGTGAAAAAAGGCCACTACGACCGCACCATCTTCCATCGGGTCATTCCGGGCTTCATGGTGCAGGGCGGGGGCTTCGAGCCCGGCATGACGCAAAAACCCACCGACGCACCGGTGGAGAACGAAGCCAACAACGGCCTGAAGAACAACAAGTACACGGTGGCCATGGCGCGCACGCAGGTGCCTCATTCGGCCAGCGCGCAGTTCTTCATCAACGGCGCCAACAACGATTTCCTCAACCATACGGCACCCACCCCCCAGGGCTGGGGCTATGCGGTGTTCGGCAAGGTCGTGGGCGGCACCGACGTGGTCGACAAGATCGCCGGCGTGAAGACCGGCAATAAGGGCGGCCATGGCGACGTGCCGAACGAGGACGTGGTGATCGAGAAGGCCGTCGCGCTCTGACGCGCTCCTTCGCGTGTCCGACCAACCGGCCGTGCCCGACATCGCGGAGCTGCAAGCTCCCGCGGCGTGGCGCACGGTCGATTTCATTTCCGACTTGCACCTGCAGGCGTCCGAGCAGGAAACGTTCGAGGCATGGCGGCGGTACATGGCCCAGACGCCGGCCGACGCGGTGTTCATCCTGGGAGACCTGTTCGAAGTCTGGGTCGGCGACGATGCGGCCACCGAGCCGGGCTTCGCGGCCGACTGCGCTGCGGTGCTGCAAGCGGCAGCCGCCCGCCTGGCGGTGTTCTTCATGCACGGCAACCGCGACTTCCTGGTCGGCGACGGTTTCCTCGCGGCATGCCGCACAACGCCGTTGCCCGATCCCACAGTGCTCGGGTTCGCAGGGCAGCGCTGGCTGCTGACGCACGGGGACGCCCTGTGCCTGGCCGATACCGACTACATGAAATTTCGCGGGCAAGTCAGGGCTCCTGAGTGGCAGCGCGACTTTCTCGCCAAGCCGCTGGCACAGCGCCAGGCCATCGCCAGGCAACTGCGCGAACAAAGCGAATCGCGCAAGCGCTCGGCGATCGAATACGCGGATGCCGACAGCGCTTTCGCCGACGCGTGGCTGGAAGCGGCTGATGCGCCGGTACTGATTCACGGCCACACGCACAGACCTGCCGAACACCGGCTGGGCGCGCGCCGGCGCATCGTGCTCAGCGACTGGGATGCCGGGGCCACGCCGCCGCGGCTGGAAGCCTTGCGGCTCACGGCCGCGGGCATCCAGCGCATCCCACTCTCGTAATGTTTTCCTGGCTGCGCAAACGCCATGCCGTGCCGGCGATACCCGAAGGCCTGTGGCGGGACGTACTGGCGCGGTATCCATTCCTCGCCGTCCGCCCCGAAGACGAGAGGCGCAAGCTCAACGAGCTCGCCGCGCAATTTCTCGCGACGAAAGAGTTTCATGGCACCAATGGCTTCGTGATCACCGATGCGGTCGCTTTGGCGATCGCCGCTCAGGCAGTGCTGCCGGTATTGAACCTGGGGCTTGCCTGGTACGACGATTTCGTGGGCATCGTCGTGCACGCGGACGAGGTGGTCGCGCGCCGCACGATGACCGACGAGGACGGCGTCGTGCACCACTACGACGAGGTGCTGGCAGGCGAGGCCATGGACGGCGGCCCGGTGATGTTGAACTGGCGCGATGTCGACGGCGCCGGCGAGAGCGCGGAGCAAGGCTACAACGTGGTCATCCACGAGTTCATCCACAAGATCGACATGCGTGATGGCCAGGCCGACGGGTGTCCGCCCCTGCCCTCGCGCGCCGCGCGACAGGCATGGCTGGCTGTGATGCAGGCCGAGTACGACGCATTCCGCGAGAAAGTCATCATCGCGGAACGCTTCGGTGGCGACGCGCCCTGGCTCGATCCGTATGGGGCCACATCCGTCGACGAATTCTTCGCGGTCGCGTGCGAGGCCTACTTCGTGAACCGTGCGCGCTTCGAGCGAGAGTTCGCCGCGCTCGCGGACCTTTTCCACCCCTTCTTCGCCGGCTGACAACGTTTCGACTTGTTTCGGTCGAGCGGCACGCGCAGAATGGGCTGCACACAATCCTGGGAGCCGGCATGCCTTTCGAGAAAGATATCTTTGCCTTCGCGAGGTCTCGCGTAGACAACAAGGGCATCGGGTCGCGGATCAAGAATTCCGCGCGGTTTCATTCGCTGCGCAGCGCCTTGAGCAGCAAGGGATCGCTGGGATCCAAGGGGCTCAGCGTGCTGGCCATGGGTGTGCGCTCGGCCTTCAAGCTGATTCCCATCCCGATCGTCGGCGACCTGCTGGGCCAGGCCCAGAAAGGCCTGGCCGGCTACGCCCGCGGCAAGCACCTGAGCAAGCGCAAAGGCGAGGCCGCCAAGGCCAAGAACGTCGAAGACCAGATGAAGTTCGGGATCAAGGAACTGAGCGTAGAAAGCCTTGACCGCTATCGCTGGAAAGCACAGGACGCTCTGGTGGAGATGAACAAGAAAGTTGTCGCCTACCAGGCGTCATTCGTCGACAAGGCCAGCAAGGCCAAGCCCTGCCATGCCATGCTGGAACTGGCCGAAGCGGTGGCGCAGGCCGAGCGCCGCATGGAGAAACTGGCCAAGGCATGCAACGAGATCACGGACGTTCTCGGGCCGGTCGCCGCCTGGGCCAATGACCACACCACGAAACTGGTTGCGGCCAAGTCCAGCTACAGCACCCAGTTCGCGGCCCACATCGCCAACGAACTCCGCAAGGCCGACAACCTGAACACGGCGATGTCCGGCCAAGGTGAGTACGCAATGATGGCGCAGCACGAGCACTGCGAACACTATTGCTTCTACAACATGTCCAACGAAAGCGATGATTGGGCAACCGCACGCAAGAACATAGCGGAAGCAGTGGCCGCGCTGACTTCCCCGTTCGAGGTGGAGTCATTCATCTCGCTCGACGGCTCTGCGTTCAAGGAAGCGCCGGACGGCGCCCCCCCGGCGGCCACTACGGCGGCAGCGCCATCGACGTCCTCGTCGACGGCCTCGGCCGTCTGATCAGCGTCGCAGCAAGGTTTTCAGAACGCCTTGCAGCCGGCGCGCCGAGCCGGCTTCATAGGCGCTTGCCAACACTTTCGCGGCGTCCTGACCCCAGGTCTGCGCCGGCGACGGATCGTTGCGGCGCGTCAGCAATTGCAATTGCAATGCGCGCCTGGCATTGAGGTGATCGGCCGGCGTCGGCGCTTCGGCCGCGATCTCCAGTCGCAACAACGCCTCGGATGCATCACCCGAGGGAGCCCCGCCGATCGCCTGCACCCAGCTGCTGCGTACCGCCGGAGCGACCGCCTTGCCCAATTCCTGCTGGCTGGGCACCTGATCGGCCACGCGCTGCTCCCAAGCGGTCATGAGCTGGGTCAGTGCTTCGCCGTGGGCCTGGGCAGCCAATTTCTTGAGCGTCGACTGCGCATTCTCGAGCGCCTCGCGCTGCGCGCGGAACGCGACGTCGCCCAGGCGCGGGCCCCGGTCCTCCATCGCCGGACGGTCGCCGAAGCGGCCGCCGCCGAACCGGCCTTCGCCGCGCGCATCGTCGCGGCGCTCGCCGAATTTGCCGCCCGGCCCGCCCTTGCGGTCGCCGAATTTGCCGCCGCGGCCTGCCGGCATCGGCTCGGACTTCTTCATCCCGGGGCGGTCGTCGCCTCGCATGGCGATCACCGGTTTGGGCGCCGGCTTCGGCGGCGCTGCAGGTGGCGGCGCGGCCTCGGCTTCAGGCTGTGCTTCGCCGGCGGATTCACCGGACACGTCGCCCGACGCGGGCTCGGTCGTCTGGGCGCCGCCATCGGCGCCGGCATCGCTCGCAGGAGCCTGCGACGGCGGGGCGACCAGTGCCGGCCCCGCTGCCGCCACAGCCGCTGCGGCCTGCGCCTGTCCATGCAGCGCGGCATCGAGGGCCGCCATCGCGGCCTTGATCTTCTGCGCGTCGCCGGTCGCATTGGCGCCTTCCAATGCCTTGGAGGCTTCCAGCACCGTGCGGTCGCGGTCGCTCAGCGCGGCAGCGGCCTTTTCGCGCTCCTGGTCCTTGCGGTTGAAGGCTTCGTCGATCGGCTTGCGGAACGCGTCCCACAGCTTCTGTTCGTGCTTGCGATCCAGCGGTATGGCCTGCGCTTCGGCTTGCCAGCGCTGCTGCAATGCCCGGACCGCGTCGACCCGCAACTGCGCCGCGGCTCCCAGCGCCTTGGCGTCGTCGATCATGGCGTGGCGGCGTTCCAGGCTCTGCTTCTGTATCGCTTCCAGCGGTGCGGCGGCAGCCTGGATGGCTTCCTTCCACAACGGCTGCATCTCCGCAAATGCCTTTTCGCTCAGGTGGCCGGCCTCGCGCCAACGGTTCTCGAACTGGTACAGGATGCGATTGAAACCCTTCCAGTCGCCGTCGAGCGCCGTCGTGTTGGCAGCGCCCCAGGCCTTGACCTCTTCGATCAGAGCCAGGCGCTGCGCCTTGTGCTCGGCGGACTCGGCCTTGACCTTGTCGAGCCAGGCTTCCACGACCTTGTAGGCTTCATTGCAAGCGTCGTCGAAACGCTTCCACAGCGCGTGGTTGGGCGGCCCGCCCTGGTCGGTTTGCTTCCACTGGTCGCGCAGCGCTCGCAACTGCTCTTGCATCTTGCGGCCGCCATAGCGAGGCTTGGGCGGTTGCGGTTCCTGGCCTTCGACCGGCGCCGCGTGTTCGAACAGGCCTTCGGCCTTCGCCACCAGTTCCTGGCGCAGCTGGTCGGCGCGCCAGCGCTGCCAGCCTTCGAGCTCGCCCGCGGCGGCCAACGCCGCATGGGCCTGGTTTTCCAGCTTGTCGTCGATCAGCTTGCCGTGGTCCTTCAGCGCGTTGCGCAAAGCCGTGGCGGCGCCGGCGCTCGCCTTGCCGTGCCCTTGCGCGATTTCCTGCTCCAGCTTGGCAAGCACTTCGCGCACCACCTCATTGGCACGCGCTCGCAGTTCGGGATCGGCCTTGGGTTTGGACGGCTTGGCCGGCGCGTCGATCGCCACGCCGCGTTGGGCCCGCAGTTCGTCGGCCCACACCGGCACCGGCGGCAGCGGCGCTGCCGGCTCCTGGGCGGCGGCGACGGCCAGCGCCAGAGCGTTCTGGAAGGCGTCCCACACCATCTGCAATTGCGTGCGCGAGGCCTCCAACAGGGGCGGGAACTTGGTGTCGACGCTGGTCCAGTTCGAGTCCTGCAGCAACGCCTCGGCTTGGCCCTGCCAGTCGGGAACGTCGGTCGCCAGCGATTCGGCCGCCGCCTGCGCATCGCGCCATGATTTGGTGGACAGCACTTCGATGCGCTGGGCCAGCAACACCGCCGCCTCGCGCTGCACCTGCACGCGATGCTGCAGATCCTCGATGCCGCGGATGCGGTCCGCCAGTTGCGCCTTGAGTGCCGCCAGCGGTTCGCGGCTGAGCGGCGCGCCGGCCTTGGCGGCGTCGCGTTGCCAGGCCATCGCGTCCGCGATGTTCAATTTAGGCTGGCCCAGCAGGCCGCGCGCCTTCTCGGCCCATTCGGCGGCGATCGCTTCCTGTCCCCGGCTGCGCTTGATCTCGTCGAGCTTCTCGCGCAGCAGCTTGGCCGCGCCCTTGTCACGGCCGCTGAGTTCACGGAACACCTCCTGCATCTGCTCGAGGCTGGGGTTGGCGGCCAGCCAGTCTCGCACGCGCGCGGCGCGCTCGCCGGAAGTGGGCGCTGAGAAGGCGCCTCCGGTCAGCGTGTCGAGCGAGTGGGTGTCGGTAGATTTAAGGGTAGCTTGGGTCACTGCGGTTTTCTTGGGGCTCGTGGGACAAAAGCCCTCGCGAGGAGGGCAAACCGCTATTCTCGCCGCGAATCGATATCAGGCGTTGCCGGCGCCGCCCGGCCCAGCCCGATGCGAACCGGCGGCACCCAAGAGAAAGCCCGGACAGGTAGCAAAACCGCCTGCCGGGCTTGACGGCTGACTTAAAGTCGTTCGCCGCCTGGGTTCGCAAACAGGGAGTTTCAAGTCCCCGGTTGCGCCGGAAGCAAGGGATTGCTTCCAAGTGGGGCCGGGGCTACCGCCGAAGCGGCCCTACCGGCTGATGCTCGAATAACTCGAGCCCTCTCAAGGTAGGCGAGCGGTCGAGCCTTTACAAGGCGGCGTTTTCAATGGCGAGCCTGCGCGCGATTGCCGATATTGCCTTGACAAGCGAAGGTTCGGCGCGAGCAAAACAGCGGACCTGTGCGCGGTTAGGGGACCCAGCCAAGCCTGTTACGCCGGATCTTTACCGGCGGGCGCTACGCCCACTTCAGATTTTCATAATGCGAGATAAAAAGGGCTGGCTTGGCGGTGCCGCGAGTCACGGTTTCGTGAGGCCGGCTTCTGGAAATGAGACTCCGCTTGATCTATCGCTATGCTTTTCATAGCGATCCCGATCAGGACCGCGCGCTTGTCAGGCCAATCTGACATCGGAACTGGCCAAAAACCGACAGGAAATAGTGCCGCCCCTGGGTTAAATTGGTCTTTCGATATGTAAGTTGTGCATGAAAACATGACTTGATATTCTTGACCTGTTATTAGGAGGCCGCCTAAAATTCGCCGTCCCCAGCAAAAGTACTAGGGACAACCCGAATCCGCTGCCGAACCCGGCTAAGTCGAATCGCTGCGACGAGTCCCCCCAAAGGACTCCCTGCAATTTGATGGCGTACCAATCCAAACGAGGAGCCTGAAGGTGGTGATGTTGCCCAAGCAGCATCACGACGCAGGCCCGCGCGTAGAAAGGAAGTGCTATGACAGCGTTAGGAAAAACTGCCCAAGGCCTGCGATGCTTCGCATCCGACATTGCCGAGGGCTTTTTTGAAATCACGCACAACGGCTTTGCCCTCGTCGGCCTGGCCACCGTGTTCTGCGTGATCACCCTGACAGCCCGGCCTGACCTGCGTCAAGCCGGCGAAACGAAGCTTATGAGCTGGCTCCTGGCCCGCCAGGAGGCTGCCCTCGGCATGCCCATTCAAATGGACGCGATCGATCGCGCCACCGCCGCGAATCCGCAGGATTTGCCCAAACAGCAGGCCGCCGTGGCGTACTGGCTCAGCAAGAAGTATCGCGTCGCGCCGGAGCCGCTGAGCGCGCTGGTGGTCGCCGCCTATGAAATCGGTGAGCGCGACAAGCTCGACCCTACGCTGATCCTGGCCGTGATGGCCATCGAGTCGGGCTTCAACCCCTTCGCCCAGAGCGCTGTCGGCGCCCAGGGCCTGATGCAGGTCATGACCGGCGTGCACAAGGACAAGTACGAGAACTTCGGCGGCAAATTGGCTGCCTTCGACCCGGTCACCAACCTTCGGGTGGGCGTGAAGGTATTGCAGGAGTGCATCCAGCGCGCCGGCTCGCTGAACGCCGGGCTGAAGTTCTATGTGGGTGCCGCCAACCTGGGCGACGACGGCGGCTATGCCGACAAGGTCATGGCCGAGCACGCCCGCCTGAAGATGGTGGCCTCCGGCCGGGCCGTTCCGCTGCCGCAGGCGCCGGTCATCCGCACGCTGGTCCCGGTGGATGCGGTTGTGCCTCCTGCCGAAGAGAAGATCGCCACCGTGTCCTGAACGGGGCCGCGAGGCTGCGGCTACACTAAGGGCGTACGCGACTGGCGATAGGCGCGGCGCACCCGAAACGGGCGGCCGGCGCTGACGTGGACATCACCACTGGGGAGCGTGCCGCCGGAAGATCCACAATGATCGACCGGCGTTCAGCCGTTCGCCTGGGCAGCCCTTGTTTCATACAGGGACCACCGTCTTAAGGACTGCCATGTTCCACCGCAACATCCTCGTCGAGCAAACCGATCCCGAACTCTGGGCCGCGATCCTGGCGGAAAACAAGCGCCAGGAAGAGCACATCGAGCTGATCGCCAGCGAAAACTATGCCTCCCCGGCCGTCATGGCCGCCCAGGGCACCCAGTTCACCAATAAATATGCCGAGGGCTACCCCGGCAAGCGCTACTACGGCGGCTGTGAGAACGTCGACATCGCCGAGCAATTGGCCCTGGCGCGCATCAAGCAGATTTTCGGCTCGGACGCCGCGAACGTGCAGCCCCATTCGGGCGCGCAGGCCAACGAAGCCGTCTTTCTCGCCTTCCTGAAGCCCGGCGACACCATCATGGGCA
>JAQGMS010000051.1 GCA_028292245.1 Ramlibacter sp. | reverse complement strand
GCGCGTGGGTTCGGTGACGAGCTTTCACGACGTGACGGAGCGCGAAGGCATGCGCCGCGTCATCGCCATGCTGGAAGCCGAACTGCCGGGCCAGGTGGCCGAAGCCAAGGCGTCGAGCTGCTAGGCGAAAAAACCGTCCCACACCAGCTTGCAGCCGGTGAGGAACATGCCCGCGTAGAGCAGGCGGTAAAAGAGCACAGCGCTGATGCGCCGCGCCAGGCGCACGCCGATCAGCACGCCGATCGGGGCGAACGGCAGCAGCGCCAGCGAGGTCGCCATGTTGCGAGTGTCCAGCAGGCCCAGCCACGCATAGGGAATCCACTTGCTCAGGTTGAGCACGAAATAAAACGCCGCCATGGTCGCGGCGAAGATCATCGGCGGCAGCCGCATCGGGATCAGATACGCGTTGACCGGCGGACCGCCCGCGTGCGCGATGAAGCTGGTGAAGCCCCCGGCCACCGTGAGGATCGCCCCCAGCCACTTCGGCGGGTGCGGGCTGTCCGGCTTGGGCGGAAACAGCAATTGCTGGGCCAGGAACGCGAGCGTGAAGATGCCGACGATGCCTGCGACCAGGTGCGCGTCCAACACCTTGAACAGCACGGTGCCCACCACCGTCCCGAGCAAGCCGAACGGCAACAGGAAGGCGATCAGCCGGCGATCGTAGTGGCCGCGGAACGCATAGAGGCTCATCAGGTCCATCAACAGCAGCACCGGCATCAGCATGGCCGCCGCCTGGGGCACCGTGACGGCCAGCGCCATCATCGGCACCGCCAGGGAACCGAAGCCGGCGCCGAAGCCGCTCTTGCCGATTCCCATCAGCAGCACGGCGGGAATCGCGACGGCGTAGAAGAAAGGGTCGGTGACGAGCGGCAGGTTCAAGGCCACGCCATTGTCGCCTGCTAGGTCACCCCACGCGCTGCTTCATCTTCTCCAGCGCGGCCAGCAGCTCGGTGATGATCTTCGCGGTCGGCGCGTCGGTCAGTTCTCCTTCGGGGCTGAACTTCGTAGCGCAGTTGTTGATGAACACCTCCGGCTTGATCACGGTGAACGTGTTCATGAACAGCAGCACCTGGCGCAGGTGGTATTGCACGCGCGCGGTGCCGACCTGGCCCGGGCTGGCGCCCATGATCGCCACCACTTTGCCGTCGAACGGCGGTTCGGGCGGGCGCGACAGCCAGTCGAGCGTGTTCTTCAGCACGCCCGGGATCGAGAAGTTGTACTCCGGCGTCACCAGCAAGATCGCATCGGCGGCGCGCACGCGCTCCTTGAGCGCCAGCACGGCGTCGGGGAACCCGGCGGCGCGCACGTCGTCGTTGTACAGCGGGATCGCCGAGATGTCGGCGACGTCGATCTTCATGCCCGGGGGCGCGAGCTTTTGTGCCGCGCGCAATGCCATGCTGTTGTAGGAGCCTTTGCGCAGGCTGCCTGAGATGCCGAGTACGTTCATATCGATTCTTTCTTCCTTTGTTGGCGTCAACGACGCTTATTCCGGCTTGATGCCCAGCGTGCGAACCAGGCCGGTCCACCGCTCGACGTCGCGCTTGACGACTGTACGCGCCGCTTCACCGCTGAGGTTCAGCGGCTTGCCGCCGCCCTTGGTGAACGTTTCCTGCAGCTCGGCCGATGCGGCGACACGGGCAAAGTCCGCGCGCAGCCGCTCCAGGATGTCGCGCGGGGTGCGCGCCGGCGCGAACAGGCCGAACCACGATTCCAGCTCGAGCGCGGCGACGCCGGTTTCCGAGACGCTCGGCACGTCGGGGTGCATCGGGTTGCGGGCCGGGCCCGACACCGCAAGTGCTCGCGCGTTGCCGGCATCGACCTGCACCCGCGCGGTCGGCGACAAGTCGAAGAACAGGTCGACCCTGCCGCCCAGCAGGTCCTGGTAGGCCGGCTGGGCACCCCGGTACGGCACGTGTGCTATATCGGCGCCGGCCAGGTGCCACAGGGCCGCGGCCAAAACATGCTGGCCGGAACCATTGCCGGCCGACGCGTAGTTCAATTTGCCGGGGTTGGCCTTGGCGTAGGCGATGACTTCCTTGAGCGACTTGAGCGGCAGGTCCTTGCGCGCCATCAGCGTGTAGCTGTAGCTGACGGCCAGCCCGATCGGCTCGAAATCGCGCAAGCTGTCGTAGGGCAGATTGGCGTACAGGCCCGGATTGATCGCCAGGTTCGACACCGATCCCAGCAGCAAGGTGTAGCCATCGGGCGCCGCCTTGGCCGCGGCGTCGGTGCCGATCAATGTGCCCGAGCCCGGCTTGTTCTCGACGATGAAGCTCTGGTTCATCTGCTTGCCCATGCGATCGGCGAGCAGGCGCGCCACCGTGTCGAAGCCGCCGCCCGGCGGCTGCGGAACGATGATGCGGACCGGCTTGGACGGGTAGGCCTGCGCCTGTGCTTGCGGCGCCAAGGCCGCCATCGCCGCGAAGGCGAGGGCCGCGCGGCGCGATAGCAAATAGTTCGTCCCCATGTTCACCGCTCCAGTTCGCTGCCGGACAGCCAGCGGGCGCCGCGGCGGTACAGCTCTTCGACCACCGGCCCCTTGAGCATGGGCATGTCCATCTTCACCTTGTAGCCGATGCGCGTCTGGATGTAGGCGAGGTGCCGGTAGCCCTCGGGGAAGGTCGCCAGCGCCGCTGCATCGAGCTTGAGCTGCGCGCTCGAATCGAGCGGGTCGATCCGGTCCTTCTCGTAGATCGGCTGGCGGTGCAGCACCTTCCATCGCCCTTCGTGCTTGGTGATGAAGTCGTAGAAGCGGCCGGTACAGACCACGTCGCACAGCACCGGCCCGTCCGCGCCTTCCACATTGCCGCGCTGCGAGATCGTCATCTTGGTCTGGGCGATCGCGCGGTCACCGGACACCTCGATCGCCGAACCACCGAGGAAGTGCAGGATGCTCACGCCTTTGCCCCAGCCCTCTTTCGTCACCCGGATGAACTCCGCGAACGGGCCCTGGAACCAGGTGGCCATCATCACGCCTTCAGGGTGCCAGACGGTGGCAAAGCGTTCCCAGTCGCCGGCATCGCGCCAGACCGCCCAGCGTTCGACCAGCTCCCGGATCAGCAGTTTGTCGTTCATGTCGTCGTTCAAGAGATGTCTCCTCGTTTCGTCATTCGTCGGGCTGGTAGTCGACCTGGTGGCGCGCGATGCGCAGCTCGCCCAGTTCCTGCTTGACGCGCAGGTGTTCCGGGTGTGTCGCATACGCGTCCAGCGCGGCCTGTGACTCGAACTCGCTGAACAGCACCACGTCGCAGGCGTAGTCGGCGCCGCTGGTGTCGGCGCCGATCTCGAGGTGCAACAGGCCGGGCACGCGGCCGCGCAGCCCGTGAAAACTGCGGCGCAGCAGCTCGACGTTGGCGGCCTTGTGCTGCGGCGTGGCGCCGCGCACGTTCCACATCACGATGTGCCGGATCAAGACTTGCTCCGTGCGCTCAACCGCTTGAAGCCGGGTTGAGCACGAAGTCGTACTCGACCAGCCAAGTGCCGTCGGGTTGCTCGACCCAGTCGGCCACCAGCGACTCGCGCACGCCGAACACCGCGTCGGAATCGAGGTACTTGTCGCCGTTGCGGAACACGTGGGTGATCAGTGTTTCGTAGCCCGGCGCCCTGATCATGAAGTGCAAGTGCGCCGGCCGCCAGGGATGGCGCTTGGTGGCGCGCAGCATGTCGCCCACCGGGCCATCATCGGGAATCGGGTAGGCCTCGGCCAGGATCGACTTGAAGCGGTATTCGCCTTGCGGGCCGGACTTGAGCACGCCGCGCGCCTGGTGCTGCTTCAGGCCTTCGCGCTGGACGTCGTATTTGCCCTCGGCGTCGGCCTGCCAGACCTCGATCACCGCGCCGGGAACCGGCTCGCCGCCCATGCCGCGGACGGTGCCGCGCACTTCGCAGGGCTGGCCGGTGGCACCGTTCGCGACGTCCTCCCCATGCTCGTAGTGCGGCGCGCCTTCGACGTGGAAGGGGCCGAACACCGTTGCCTCGGTGCAGCCGGCCGGCTTGTCGTTGTTCATCGCCACGGTGAGCATCGACAGGCCCAGGGTATCGGACAGCAGGATGAACTCCTGGCGCTTGCCGTCGGTGATATGGCCGACACGGGTGAGGAATTCGATGCCCTTGAACCACTCTTCCTCGGTCAGCTTCACTTCGCGCGCGAAGGCGTGCAGGTGCTGCACCAGGCTGGTCATGATTTCCTTCAGCCGCGGATCGGGCGTCGCGGCGAACCGTGCGATCACGGCCTGGGTGATGGTGTCCTGGTTGAGGTTGCGCACGCTGGGTCTCCTTTCCGAAGGTCAGGCTCTCGATCCATCCAATGTAGGAGACCGGAGCCTATTGCGAAAGGCCGTGCGCGCAAATGACTTTTTCGCGCAGCGGAACAGGGGAAGCGCCGCGGCCGGTAAGCCTACACTTGGCGCTGCCAACGAGCGGAGACCGGGATTGGATCGCTGGACCGAGATTGAATTGTTCGTGCAGGTTGCCGAAACCGGCAGCCTGAGCCGTGCGGCCGAGGCGCTCCAGCTCTCCAATGCCGCGGCCAGCCGCCACCTGTCCGCCATGGAAGAGCGGCTGGGCGTGCGCCTGGTGGAGCGCAACACACGGCGCCTGTACCTCACGGACACCGGCCAGGAGTTCTTCAACCGGGCCAAGGCCATCCTGGCCGACCTGAAGGATGCCGAGGCGACCGTCAACGCCGCGGCGCTGAACCCGACCGGCACCCTGCGCATCACGGCATCGCTCTCGTTCGCCATGCACCACGTGGCGCCGTTGCTGAAGGAATACACCCGCCGCTACCCGAACGTAACCGTGCACGTGGAAGCCGCCAACCGCTATCTCGACATCATCGACAACAACATCGACGTGGCGATCCGCACGCGCGAGTTCGAGCCGGACTCCAACGTCACCATCCGCCGGCTCGGGGAAACACGCCGCATCCTGGCGGCAGCGCCCCGCTACCTGGCCGAGCATGGCTTCCCGAAAACGCTGGATGAGCTGGCCCGCCACAAGCTGTTGATCTACACCTACGCCAACAACCCGAACGAGCTGCGCTTCACGCGCGAGGGGCAGACCAGCGTCGTCACCGTCAAGGGCCTGCTCGAATCCAACGACGGCCAGATCCTGCGCGCCGCCGCGCTGGACGGCATGGGCATCCTGGTGCAGCCTACCTATATCCTCTACGACGACATCGTGGCCGGCCGGCTGGTGCCGCTGCTGGACGACTGGGACCTGCCGCGGCTGGCGATCAACCTGGCCTACCCCAGTCGCAAGCACATGTCGGCCAAGGTGCGGACCTTCATCGACTTCATGGCCGAGCATTTCGAGAAGATGAACTACGAGCGCAAATGGACGGGACGCTTCGGTACCTATTGAGATCGCAAGGAGATTGACTTGAGTGCATCCACGACCGCGCCTTTCGGCACCTGGAAATCCCCCCTGGGCGGACAGCGCGTGGCCGCCGGCGTCAAGCCGCTGTCGGCGCCGCGCATCAGCGGCGATTCGATTTTCTGGCTGGAAGGCCAGCCGGCCGAGGCGGGGCGTGTGGCGGCCATTCGCAAGACCGCGAGCGGCGCGCCCGAGGTCATCACGCCCGCGCCGTTCAATGTGCGCAGCCGGGTCCATGAATACGGCGGTGGGGCCTACGCGGTGGATGGCAACACCGTCTACTTCTCGAACTTCGCGGACAACCTGGTGTACGCGCAGGAGCCCGGTGGGCTGCCGCGGGCGCTGACCGGCAACAGCTCGCACCGGCATGCCGACTTCGAGTTCGACGCGGCGCGCCACCGGCTTGTCGCCGTACGCGAGGATTACAGCGTCGCGGGCCACGAACCGGCGACCGCGGTGGTGAGCCTTCCGCTCGACCCGGCCCAGCCCTCCACCGTCCTCGTTTCCGGTTTCGATTTCTTCGCGGCGCCCCGGCTGTCGCCCGACGGCAAGCAACTGGCGTGGCTGTGCTGGAACCACCCGCTGATGCCATGGAACGGCACTGAACTCTGGCTCGGCGACGTCGCAGCGGACGGCGCACTGACGAACACGCGCAAGATCGCGGGCAAGTCGTCGGAGTCCCTGTGCCAGCCCGTGTGGTCGCCGGCGGGCGAATTGTTTGTCGTCTCCGACCGCACCGGGTGGTGGAACCTATATCGCCTGCGCGATGGTGCCTTGGCTGCCGTCACCACGATGCAGGCCGAGTTCGGCCAGCCGCTGTGGGTGTTCGGGCAGTCGCTGTACGGTTTCACCGGCGAGCAGGAGATCGTCGCCGTCTGCATCGAAGGCGCGGTAAGCCGGCTGGTGCGAATCGACTTGTCCAGCGGCCTGCTGACGACCTTGGCGTCGCCCTTCACCGACGTGAGGGAACTGCGCGCGGCAAAAGGCTTCGTCGTGGTCCATGCGGCGGCGGCGCACCTGCCCGACCAGATCGTGCGCATCGACGTGGCCAGCGGACGGCAGGAGGTGCTGGCCCAGGCCACGCACGAGGTGCCGCCTTCGCAGTACCTGTCGGCGCCCCAGAGCATCAGCTTTCCAAGCGCGAACGGCCGCGTGTCCTACGGCTTTTTCTATCCGCCGGCCAACGGCGACTACCAGGCCCCGGCGGGCGAATTGCCGCCGCTGATCGTCACCAGCCACGGCGGACCGACGTCGATGAGCACCGGCAGCTTGCGGCTGGCGATCCAGTTCTGGACCAGCCGCGGCTTCGCGGTGCTGGACGTCAACTACGGCGGCAGCACCGGCTACGGCCGCGCCTACATGGACTCGCTCAAGGGCCAGTGGGGCATCGTCGATGTCGAGGATTGCGTGGCCGGCGCGCAATACGTCGCCCAGCGCGGCCTGGTCGATGGCCAGCGGATGGCGATTCGCGGTGGCAGCGCCAGCGGGTTCACGACCCTGTGCGCGCTGACCTTTCACCGCGTCTTCAAGGCCGGCGCCAGCCACTTCGGCGTCAGCGACCTGGCCGCGCTCGACGCCGACACCCACAAGTTCGAGTCGCGCTACACCAGCTACCTGGTCGCGCCGCCGCCGCAGCGCGACGCCCTCTATCGCGAGCGTTCGCCGATCCTGCACACCGACAAGTTGTCCTGCCCGATGATCTTCTTCCAGGGCCTGGACGACAAGGTGGTGCCACCCGCGCAGTCCGAAAGTATGGTGGCGGCGCTGCGCGCGCACGGCATCCCGGTGGCGTACGTCCCCTTCGAAGGCGAAGGCCACGGTTTTCGCAGGCTCGAGAACATCCAGCGCAGCCTGGAGGCAGAGCTGCTCTTCTACGCGACCGTGTTCGGATTCGAGCAGGCCGACAAGGTCGAGCCGATCGAGATTTCGCCGCCGATTTCCCGGCCATGAACAGGCGCTGGTAACCTGAGCGGCTGAGAGAGCTTGCCATGCCGGACTCGGACCTTGCATCCATGCCTCGCACTCGATCGCGCGCCACCGGATTTTTGAACGCAGAGGACGCAGAGGTTACGCAGAGGTCGCAGAGAAAACAGCCAAAGGGTCTTGGTATTCCTCTGCGTTCTCTGCGAATCCTCTGCGCCCTCCGCGTTCAAAGAACCAATGACAGCGTACCTCTGCCGCGCACGCCCGTAGCTCATCCACCAAGCCGCTTGCGCCTTGCGTGCTGGCGGCGTACGCTGGCGCCACACGTCCCGCCGCGGACGAACAGGAGTGCCGCCCCATGAACGACAAGACCATCCTGCACCACGTCACCGAGCTGGTGGAAGAAGAACACCGGCTGCGCGCCGACACCCAGGCGCCCGACCAGAACGCGGCGCGCCTGCGGCACATCGGGGAGCAGCTCGACCAATGCTGGGACCTGCTGCGGCAGCGCCGCGCCAAGCGCGAGTTCGGCGAGAACCCCGAAGACGCGAAAGTGCGCGACCCCAAGACCGTGGAAGGCTATATCGGCTAGTTGCCGCCAGGCCTTCAGGCGCCCTGCAGCATCCGGCCGAGCGCGAGGAACGCCGGCAGCGTGATCGGGTCATTGGCCGCGCTGCCCGCGATCGGGTGCGATGCGAAGCGGGCCACCACCATCTCGGCCTGGGGCGCGATGTAGAGCCGCTGGCCATGGATGCCGCGCGCCTCGAACGCGCCCAGTTCGTTGTGCGACACCCACCACATGCTGCGGTACGAATAGCCCGGCAGCAACTTGTACCCGGCCGTGGCGAACTTCGCCGGGTCGCTGCCGCCGCGGATGTCGGACACCACCGCAGCGGGCACCCGCTGGTGCCCGTGCCAGGCACCGTCGCAGCGCATCATCTCGCCGAAGCGCGCGAGGTCGCGCAGGCAGGCATTCAGCCCGCCGCCGCCCATCGGCACGCCGATCGGATCGACGCCCAGGTAGCCGTCCTGCTCGCAGCCCAGTGGCGACCAGAAGCGCTGCGACAGCATTTCAGCCAGGCCCACGCCGGTGACGCGCTTCATCACCCAGCACAGCACCTCCGTGTTGGGCGTCTTGTACGCGAACGCCTGGCCATGCTCGCCGTCCTTGCGCAAGGTCCGCAGGTACTCGTAGAAATTGTCCGGCCCGTCGTAGCCCGGCGGGCGATGCCGAAAACCCCCCGCGCGTGAATAGTTCCATACGTCCGCCTTGGCGTCCGAATAGAGTTCCGAATAGGCGACGCCGATCTGCATGTCCATCACTTCGCGCAGCGTCGCGTCTTCGTAGGCCGTGCCCCGCATTTCCGGCAGGTAGTGGGCCACGCGCTGCCGCTCGTCGAGCGTGCCGTCGTGAACCAGCATCGCGGCAAGCGTGGCCGCATAGGATTTGGTCATCGAGAAGCAGCAATGGGGCCGCTCGGGCCGCAGGACGCCCAGGTAGCGCTCGTACACGCGGCGCCCGCGATGCAGCACCACGATGCCATCGGTGTAGGTGTCGAACAGCGACTCCAGCCAGCGGCGCTCGCGGCCTTGCAGGTCGGCAAAGGCGAATTCGTCGATGGCGGCCTCGTCGTGCGCATGCGGTGGTTCGCCCAGCGAGCTGGGGCCCAGCGGCCCGCGCCAGACGTTCACCGTGGGCATCAGCTCGCGCGCGTGCGACAGCGACCAGCGCTGTTCCGGAAAGTTCGCGAACTGGTCGCCGCGAAAGCCGATGCGTTTGTCCGTCGGCGGCGGCGCGCCGTGCATCCAGCCCAGGGTGCGCGGATCGGACGCCTTGCCATCCGGATAGTCGACGCCGTCGAAATTGAGGGTGCCTGCGGCCATGGGCTGCTCCTTGGTAAGAACTACTGCGGTCGGATTCCTTCGAACGCATCTTGCAGCAATTGCCGGATCGCCGCCCGCTCCAGCGGCCTTGGATTGGGGTACTGGTTCTGCATCGCGATGTCGCAGGCGCGGTCCAGGTCGCCGGCCTTCATGCCGATGTCGCGCAGCGCCACCGGCGCGCCGTTGTTCTTCGCCAGGTCGAACACCGCCCGCGCGGCGCTTGACCCGCCCAGCGCCTTCGCGATCTGCTCCATTGCCTGCGGTGCCGCGGCGGCGTTGTAGGCCAGCGCGTGCGGCAGCACGATGGTGTGGGTCTCCGCATGCGGCAGGTTGAAGCTGCCGCCCAGCGTGTGGCACAGCTTGTGGTGCAGCGCCATGCCGACGTTGCCCAGCACGGTGCCGCACAGCCAGGCGCCATAGAGCGCGTCGCTGCGGGCGTCGATGTTGCGCGGGTCTTTCACGATGGCGGGCAAGGCCCGCCCCAAGGCGGCGATGCCCTCGCGCGCCATCAGGTCCATGATCGGGTTGGCATCGGTGGCGTACAGGCCCTCGGCGGCGTGGGCGATGGCGTTGATGCCGCTGGTGACGCTCATGGTCACCGGCAGTCCCAGGGTCAGTTCCGGGTCGTAGATCACAGTGCGCGGCAGCACGCGCGCGTCCTTGCCGGTTTTCTTCAGGCCCGCTTCGGTGATGCCGTAGATCGGCGTCATCTCGCTGCCGGCGTAGGTGGTCGGGATCGCGAGGATGGGCAAACCCGAATCCAGCGCAATGGCCTTGCCCAGCCCGGTGGTCGAGCCGCCGCCGATGGCGACAGCGCAGTCCGCGCCGAGCTTGCGCGCCACCTCGCGCGCTTCCCTTGCGGTTTCGATCGGCACGTGCATCACCGCGCGGTCGAACACACCGGCCGCGCGTGAGCCGAGCAGCTGCGCGACGCGCTCGGCCGAGGCACGCTGCTCCGGCGTGGACAGCACCAGCGCCTTGCTCGCGCCCAGGGCATCGATCTCGCGGCCCAGGTGGGCCAGCGAGCCGGCGCCGAAAATCACGCGCGCGGCGTGGGCGTTGTAGGTGAAGTCTTTCAACGCAGCTCTCGTTGTGACGGCTATTGCGCCTTCAGGTTGGCCGCCTTCGCGATGCGCGCCGCCGACTCCATCTCGGTCTTGATGAAGGCGTTGAACTTGTCTTGCGGCATGGTGAACGGGTCGGCGCCCAACTTGGTCATGCGCTCTTTGACCTCCGGATTGGCCAGCGCCTTGAGCGCTTCGTCGTACAGCCGCTTGATGACCGGTGCGGGCGTGGCCGAAGGCACGATCATCGCCACCCAGAAAGTGTAGTCCGAGCCCGGCACACCGGCCTCCAGCGTGGTCGGAACCTGCGGCAACGCCGGCGTGCGCTGCGGCGTGCTGACGGCCAGCGCCTGCAATTTGCCGTCCTTGATCAGCGGCAGCGCCGAGGACAGCGGCGCGAAGAACCAGTCGTTGCGCCCGCCGATCACGTCGCTCAGCGCCTCGGGCGTGCCCTTGAACGGCACGTGCACTGCATCGATGCCCGCCTGCAATTTGAATTTCTCGGCGTTCAGGTGCGTCGCGCTGCCGACGCCGGCCGATGCGTAGTTGAGCGCGCCGGGCTTGGCCTTGGCGGCGGCGATGACGTCGGCGACGGTCTTCCAGCCACGCTCGGGCGAGACCACCATCACGTTGGGCAGCGCGGCCCGCGGCGTGATGCCGGTCAGGTCGCGCAGCGTGTCGTAGCTCAGGGTGGGATAGATCGCCGGGTTGAGCGCATGGCCGGATGAATGGATCAGCACGGTGTAGCCATCGGCCTCGGCCCTGGCCACCTGGGCGGCCGCGATGGTGCCGCCGGCGCCGGGCTTGTTCTCGATGATGATCGGCTGGCCGAGCCCCTTGCTCATCGTGTCGCCGACGGTGCGCGCGATGATGTCGGTGCCGCTGCCGGCGGTGAACGGCACGATGAAGTGGATCGGCTTGGTTGGATAGCCCTGCGCCAACACCGCGGGCGCGGCCAGCAGTGCCAGGGATGTGGCGACAAATGCGAATGCTCGTTTCATGTTCTCAGTCTCCTTGATGTGATGCCAGCCCGAGGGCCTGGGTGATCTTCTGTCCCGAGGCGCGCAGCGCGCTCAGTTTCGGTGCGAGGTCGACATCCAGCAGCTGGCCGTCGCGCTTCTTCCAGCGCCCCGCCACCATCACGCTGTCGATGTTCGCCAGCGAGGTTTGCATCACGACCGTGCTCACGGGGTCGTGCACCGGCTGCATGTTCAGGTCGGAGGCGCGGATCAGCACCAGGTCGGCCTGCTTGCCCGGCGCGAGCGAGCCGATGCGATGCGATTGCTTGAGCATCCGGGCGCCTTCGACCGTCACCCAGCCCAATGCTTCGCGCGTCGTGATGGTCGATGTCGGCGGCATGGTGCCGTGCGCTTCGCGGTAAGCCACGTTGTCCAGGCTGCGCTGCACGCCCAGCGCCAGCCGCGCCTGCGTGAGCATGTCGCCACCGAGTACGCTTTCCAGGTCGGCGCCCAGCGAAGGTTCGCGGCCGAAGCGGCGCAGCCGGCCGGTGATGGGATGGCCGTGGCCCTGCGTCATCTCGTTCTCTGCGGCGACGGAAAAACTCATGCCGAGTTCGCAGAAGTGCTTGAGTTGTGCATCGTCCAACGCATGGCCGTGCACGATATTGATGTTGTCGCCCAAGAGGCCGGCGGCCTCCAGCTTTTCCCAGCCGTCGGGCGTGCGCGCGGCGCCGCCGCCCTGGTGCAGCGAGGCGATCAGGCCCAGCTCGCGCGCCATCCGGAAGTCGTGCATCGCCACTTCGAGCGTGGAGTAGTGCGGCCCCAGCACCGCGGCCTGGATGCTGAGCAGCGGCTTGCCCTGGTGCGCCTTCAGCAGCCGCTCCACCTCGGCGCGCGGATGCGGCACTTCCCAGAACGGCGCCTGGCCCGGCTTCGGGTCGGGCTTGGGCGTGCCGTGGAAGAACGCGGCGCGGATGCCCGATTCGACCAGGCCGGCGATGGCCGCGTCGTTGTGCGCGGGCGTGGGGTTGTTGTGGCACCAGTCAGCCAGCGTCGTCGTGCCGCAGTTGATCTGGTTCAGCGCGCCCACCAGGGTGGCGATGTACAGGTCCTGCGGCTCGAAGACTGTGGCCAGTCCGGCGTGCATCTTCTGGAAGTATTCGAGCAGCGTCCAGTTGGCGGCCAGCCCGCGCAACGCCGTCTGCCAGGTGTGCATATGCGCGTTGACGAGGCCAGGGATGACGATGCAGCCGGCCGCATCCACCACTTGCGCATCGTCGGCATGGATGCGCGGCGCGATCTCGGTGATGCTGTCGCCGGTCACCAGGATGTCGCCCTGCGGCAGGTCGCCCTGCGCATCCATGGTGATGACGGTGGCGCCGCGGATGAGGGTTCGCATGTCGAGCGGCCAGGGCCTGTGCAGGCGCTCAGCTTTCCAGCCCGTCGCTGATCTTCACGTTGTCGGGCTTGAGTTCCAGCCCGCCGTCCTTGGCCATCTCGATCAGCAGCGCCGAGAAATCCACGTCGTCGTAGCCGCGCCCCACCATCCGTGCGATCGATTCGCGCGCCGCCGCGGCGGTGGGCATCGCCACGCTGTGCGCTTTGGCCGCGCCGAGGCCCAGGTCCATGTCCTTGAGCAGCAGCTTGGGGGTGAAGGTCACCTGCTCGAACGTCAGGTTCGACAGCG
>JAQGMS010000044.1 GCA_028292245.1 Ramlibacter sp. | reverse complement strand
CCCGTCCGGCCAGGCGCTGCGATCGGCCATGTCGGACGTCGCGCGGCAATTGGCGCAGGCCATCGTGCGCGACGGCGAAGGCGCGACCAAGTTCATCACGGTGCGCGTCGAAGGCGGCAAGACCCAGGAGGAGTGCCGCAAGGTGGCGTACGCGATCGCGCACTCGCCACTGGTCAAGACCGCGTTCTTCGCCAGCGACCCCAACCTGGGCCGCATCCTCGCGGCGGTCGGGTATGCGGGCATCGACGACCTGGACCAGACCGGGATCGACCTGCACCTGGACGACGTGCACGTTGCCGTCAACGGTGGGCGCAATCCGGCCTATCGTGAAGAGGACGGCCAGCGCGTGATGAAGCAAAGCGAGATCACCGTGCGCGTGGGCCTGGGGCGCGGCAACGCCGCCGATACCGTGTGGACCTGCGACTTCAGCCACGACTACGTGAGCATCAATGCCGACTACCGTTCATGAATGAAAAATTCGAGCAGCTGATCGAGCGCGCCGGGCAACTGCTCGCGCGGATCGAGGCCATCCTGCCGCAGCCGCTGTCGGCGCCCGACTGGAGCCAATCGACCGCCTGGCGATATCGCAAGCGTTCCTCCGGGCACGGCAACCTGGAGCCGGTGCGGCACATCGGAGCGATCCGCCTGGGCGACTTGAAGGAGATCGAGGTCCAGAAGGAAAAGATCCAGCGCAACACGCTGCAGTTCGTGCAGGGACAGCCGGCCAACAACGTGTTGCTGACCGGCGCGCGCGGTACCGGCAAGTCCTCGCTCATCAAGGCCTGCCTGAACGAATACGCGGCAAACGGACTGCGCCTGATCGAAGTCGACAAGGCCGACTTGGTGGACCTGCCCGACATCGTCGACGTGGTCGCCGCCTTGCCCGAGAAGTTCATCGTGTTCTGCGACGACCTGAGCTTCGAGGAAGGCGAGCCCGGCTACAAGGCGCTCAAGTCCATCCTCGACGGATCGGTGGCCGCGGCGACACCCAACGTGCTGATCTACGCCACCAGCAACCGGCGCCACCTGCTGCCCGAGTACATGAAGGAAAACCTGAGCTACACGCACACCGCCGACGGGGAGGTCCATCCGGGCGAAGTGATCGAAGAGAAGATCTCCCTATCGGAGCGTTTCGGCCTGTGGGTGAGCTTCTACCCGTTCAACCAGGACGAGTACCTGGCCATCGCGGCGCAGTGGCTGTCCTGGTTCGAGGTGAGCGCCGAGGCGATCGCGGCGGCGCGACCCGAGGCCCTGGTCTGGGCGCTGGAGCGCGGATCGCGCAGCGGCCGCGTGGCCTACCAGTTCGCGCGGGATTACGCCGGCCGTCACCCCGCATGAAGGGTGGCGTGACCCAACCGCTGGTGGCCGACGGCCATCGCCCGCGCGAAGGCGGCCCGGACCGCGCGGAAGTCGAGGTGGCCGTCGGCGTCCTGATCCGCCCCGATGGCGCGTTTCTTCTCACCTCGCGCCCGCCCGGAAAGGTGTACGAAGGCTATTGGGAATTCCCCGGCGGCAAGGTGGAACCGGGCGAAACGGTGGAACAGGCACTGCGGCGCGAACTGGTCGAGGAGATCGGTGTCACCATCGGCGCGGTCCAGCCGTGGCGCGTCGAGCGCGTCGACTACCCGCACGCCCTGGTCCGCCTGAATTTCTGCAAGGTCGTCGACTGGACCGGTGAGCTGCACATGCACGAGGGACAGTCTTTCGCGTGGGAGAGGCTGCCGGTGCAAGTGCGGCCGGTGCTGCCCGGCACGGTCCCCGTGTTGCAGTGGTTCGCGCAGGAGCGGGGCTTCGACGGGCCTACCCACACAGGCGCCTGAACCGTCAGTCTTCCTCGCGCGGCGGTTTCTCCGGTACGCGGAAGCTCTCGCTGGCCCAGGCACCGAAGTCCATGTTCTTGCAGCGCTCCGAGCAGAATGGCCGGAACGGATTGCTGGCGGCGTAAATGCTTTCACCGCCGCAGGCGGGGCAGCGCACCACGCGCGGCTTGGCGGCAGCAGGAGTGTCCGGCTTTCCCATGGCGAAACCCGTTATGAGCAGAGCGTGAGTTCGAACTGCGCGCTGTCGTTGCTGGCCTGCAGCCGGTCAGCGGTTTCCTGGCGCATCAGGCGCACCGAGACCATCAGGCGGTTGCCGCTGATTTCAGGCACCAGTCCCAAAGCGGGGTCCAGGCGCAGCCGCAGCAGCTGGAAGGTGCGGCCCTGGGGCAGGTTCTGCTGCAACTGGCCGTGCGCAGCCATCACCTTTTGCGGCGTGCCGGAGTCGCGCAGCAGCTTGAGCAGCATGTGGATCGATTCGGCCAGGGGTGCCAGCGTGGAGGCCCAACGCTCGAGGTCATCGCGGCGCATGTTCGCGTCGCGGTGCTGCCAGGCGTAGTAGGAGGGCAGGTCGAACTCGCAGGTGCCGCCGGGAATGCCGACCCGGCTGCGGATGCTCATCAGCCAGTCGTTTTCGGTCAGGGACTGCCCGGCCTTGCCCGGCAGGTTGTTCAGCGTGGTGAAGCAACGGTCCATCTTGCCGACCACGTCGTCCAGGACGCTCTCGGCGATGGCCGGGTTTCCGCGATAGCTATTGAGCGCCTGCTTCTGCTTGTCCAGGTCCTTCATCACATCGGACTTGAGGTCGGCACGGGCGGCCACGTCCATCACTTCGAAAATGGTGGCCAGCGCGTAGTGGTGATCGATCGGGTGCTCACGCGGCACCAGCTCGCCGAGCCGGCGGAACAAGTGTTCCAGGCGCAAGTAGGTGCGGATGCGTTCGTTGAAAGGGTATTCGTAGAGGATCACGCTGGGGGGAGCCCTGCTGCAAAGCGGCCAATCATAGCCCGAAGAACCGCGCGGCCTGTACCACGATGTCACGCAGCTGCTCCAGCGACAGTCCCTCGTTGCAGACAACGATGTCAGCGGCTGCTAGCCGCTGCGCGCGGCCGGCCTGCGCCGCCATGATCGCGCGCACTTCCTCTGGCTTGAGGCCGCTGCGGGCGACCACGCGATCGACTTGCGTCTGCGGCGAGCAGTCGACCACCAGCACGCGGTCCACCTGGGAGCGCCAGCGCCCCGATTCGACCAGCAGCGGGATGTCGAACACGATGCAGCGGGCCCCGGCGTCGAGTGCCGCCTGCACCTGGCGCGCGCTTTCCTGGCCCACCAGCGGGTGGATGATTTCTTCGAGGTGCTTGCGCGCCCGCGGGTTGCCGTAGATGTGTTCGCGGATGCGCTCGCGGTCGAGTGCACCGAGGGCCGTCAGGAAGTCCGGGCCGAACCGCTGCGCGATGGCGGGGATGGCGGAGCCGCCGGCCGCAGTGGTGGCGCGGGAGATTTCGTCGGCATCGATCACCGCCGCGCCCAGCGCCGACAGCATCTGCAGCACCGTGCTCTTGCCGCTGCCGATGCCGCCGGTGAGGCCGACCCGGATCGCCGTCATGTCTAGAGCCCGATTGCGCTCAGGATCGAGGCCGGGCCGAAGATCATGGCGGTCAGGCCGGCCCCGGCCAGAAACGGCCCGAACGGCACATAGCCTCCTTCACGCAGGCCGCTGGAAAACTTCATCGCGATACCGACCACCGCGCCGATGATCGACGCCATCAGGATGATCGGCACCAGCGCTTGCCAGCCGAACCAGGCACCCAGCGCGGCGAACAGCTTGAAGTCGCCGTAGCCCATGCCTTCCTTTCCGGTCAGCAGCTTGAACGCCTTGTAGACCAGCCAGAGCGACATGTAGCCCGCGACGGCGCCCCATAACGCCTGGGTCAGGCTCACGCCGGCGTTCCAGCGCAGCGCGGCGACGATCAGGCCCGCCCAAACCAGCGGGAGTGTGATGTCGTCCGGCAGCAAAGTCGTGTCCCAATCGATCAGCGCCAGCGCGACGATTGCCGCCGAAAAACCGCACCACGCGGCTCCGGCGGGGGTCGCGCCCCAGTGGTAGACCGAGAAGAAGAACAGGGCGCCCGTCGCCAATTCGACCAGCGGGTAGCGCAGTCCGATAGGCGTGCTGCAAGCCGAGCACTTGCCCCGCAGCATCAGGTAACTGAGGACCGGCACGTTCTCGTACCAGCGGATCAGGTGGCCGCACTGGCGGCAGCGCGAGCGGGGCCGCGCCAGGGTCAGCTCGGGACTGTCGTCGGCCGGTTTGCCGGCCATCTCGGCGCATTCCGCTGCCCATTGCCGCTCCAGGATCTGCGGCAGCCGGTAGATGACCACATTGAGGAAGCTGCCGATGGCCAGCCCGAAGACGCCGGCGATGCCGGCATCGATCAACGGAGAAACCAGCATCAGACGACTTGGCCGAGCTTGAAGATGGGCAGGTACATCGACACGACGATGCCGCCGATCAGGCCGCCCAGGAACACGATGATGATCGGCTCCATCAGGCTGGACAAGCCTTCCACCATGTCGTCGACCTCGGACTCATAGAAGTCGGCGGCCTTGCCCAGCATGTGGTCCAGCGCACCCGACTCCTCGCCGATGGCGCACATCTGCAGCACCATGGTCGGGAACACGTTCGCGTTGGTCATCGCCGCCGTCAGGCTGGTGCCGGTCGAGACCTCCATCTGGATCTTTTCGGTGGCCATGGCGTAGACCGAGTTGCCCGAAGCGCCGCCGACCGAGTCGAGCGCCTCGACCAGGGGAACGCCGGCCGCGAACATCGTCGACAGCGTGCGGGTCCAGCGCGCGATCACCGATTTGTAGACCAGCAGGCCGAACACCGGGATCTTGAGCATCACCCGGTCCATGAACATCTGGACCTTCTCGCTGCGTTTCCAGGCCTGCATGAAGAAGTAGAAGCCGCCGCCCAGGCCGCCGAAGATCAGCCACCAGAACTTGACGAAGAATTCGCTCATGGCGATCACGATCAAGGTCGGCGCCGGCAGGTCCGCGCCGAAGGAACTGAACACTTCCTTGAACGCCGGAATCACGAAGATCATGATCACCGCCACCACCACGAACGCGACTACCACGACCGAGATCGGGTACATCAGCGCCGACTTGATCTTCGACTTGATCGCCTCGGTCTTTTCCATGTAGATGGCGAGCCGGTCGAGCAGCGATTCCAGGATACCGGCGGCCTCGCCAGCCTCGACCAGGTTGCAATACAGGTTGTCGAAATACAGCGGGTACTTGCGAAAAGCAGCGGACAGCGAAGTGCCGGTCTCGACGTCGGTGCGCACGTCGTTGAGCAGCTTGGCGACGCTGGGGTTGGCGTTGCCGCGGCCCACGATGTCGAATGCCTGCAGCAACGGCACGCCGGCCTTCATCATCGTGGCCAATTGGCGGGTGAAGATGGCGATGTCCTTGGGCTTGATCTTCGCGCCCGAGCGCATGCGGCGCTTCTTGACCTTGGTGGGCGAGACGCCCTGCCGGCGCAGGGCCGCCTGGACCTGGTTCTCGCCGGCCGCGCGGGTTTCGCCGCGCACCTGCTTGCCGTTGCGGTCCCGGCCTTCCCATTCGAAAACAAACTCGACGACTTTTGCGGCCGTGGCCATGCGGAACTCCTCTAAACCCTGCCGTTATACATTGGTGCAGCCCAGGACCTCTTCCAGCGAGGTGACGCCCAGCTTCACTTTGGACAGGCCCGACTGCCGCAGGCTCCTGATCCCTTCGCTCTCAGCTTGCTTCGCTATCTCGAGCGCGCCGCCATCGGCCAGGATGATGCGCTGGATGTCCTCGCTGATCGGCATCACCTGGTAGATGCCGACGCGGCCCTTGTAGCCATTGGTGCACATCGAGCAGCCCACCGGCCGGTAGGGCGTCCAGGTGCCGTCCACGTCCTCTTCCTTGAACCCGGCATCGATCAGCGTCTCATGCGGAATGTCGGCGGGCGCCTTGCAGTTGGGGCACAGGCGCCGGGCCAGCCGTTGCGCGGTGATCAGGATGACGCTCGAGGCGATGTTGAACGGCGCGATGCCCATGTTGCGCATGCGGGTGAGCGTGGTCGGAGCATCGTTGGTGTGCAGCGTGGAGAGCACCAGGCGGCCGGTCTGGGCCGCCTTGATCGCGATGTCGGCGGTT